>NZ_JBHVJC010000011.1:0-162751 GCF_042799315.1 Streptomyces sp. NPDC057702
CCCCCGGCCCGCGCACCGGGCCGGGGGACGACGCCCGCCCGCGCGAGGCCCGCCCAGCGCGCCGCTCAGGCGGCCCGCTCGTCGCCCGGGCTGCCGGCCTCCACCGGGTCCGTGCCCTTCGGGATCGCCACCCGGTAGACGCCGGTGATCTCGTCCTGGACGTCCCAGGTGCTGAACTTGACGACCTCGTTCTTGTTCGGCGCGTGGATGATCTTCTTGCCCGCCGGGTCCCAGACCAGGCCCACGTGGCCGGAGGTCCCGTCGCTCTGCGGCCGGAAGAAGATCACGTCACCGGGCTGCGCCTCGGACAGCTTGACCTCGTGCGCCTTGAGGTTGGGCTGCTGGTCCCGGGTCGTGGACCCGATGTTGATCTTGCCGCCGCTGGCCTGGTAGTACGCCCACTGCGTGAAGCTCGAACAGTCGAAGCTCGTCGGGTTCTCACCCTGGAGGCGCGGGGCGCCCCACACGTACTTGGTGCCCAGGCCGCGCTGCGCCCAGCGGAGCACCTGCCGGATGACCGGGTCGTCCGCCTTGGGCAGGACGCCGGTGCTGCCGGCGCCGTCCGGGGCGACCCCCGGGCCGCCCGCCTGCTCGGCGCAGTCGGCGTACCGGTTGTCCTTGCTCTCGCCGTCCTCGCCGCCGTCCTCCGGCGTGGTGCCGTAGTCGGGGTCGGCGACGACCTTGCCCTCCATCCACGCCTTGGGGTCCACCATGCCCGGACCCTCGTCCTGGCCGGGGGTGAACGGGTCATCCACGCCGGGCTTGCGGACCTCCCAGTGCAGGTGCGGCCCGGTGACGTTGCCGGTCGAGCCCACGGTGCCGATCTGCTGGCCGCGCGTGACCTTGTCGCCGACGGAGACGCTGATCTTCGTCTGGTGGGCGTAGAGGGTGACGACCCCGCCCGCGTGCTCGATGTTCGTCTGGTTGCCGTACGCGCCGCCGGCGCCGGCCTTCTTCACGGTGCCGTCGGCCGGGGCGTAGATCGGGACGCCGGGGTCGGCCTCGAAGTCGAAGCCGGTGTGGTAGCCGAGGCTCCAGTGCGAGCCCTGCTTGTGGTAGGGCGTGCCCTCGCGGTACGTCCCCTCCTTCAGCGGCCACTGCCAGTCCTTGCCGCTGTCGCCGTCCGGGTCGGGCGGCTCCGGGCGGGCCAGCGGCCTGGAGAAGGCGGCCGGCGCCATGGCGGGCGTCCCGGCGCCGTCCGCGCGCGGCGTCGTGAACCCGGCCGGCACGGTCGAGGGACGCGAGGAGCCGCCGTCCTCGGGCAGCGCCGGGGTGGACCACTTGCGCGGCTCGACCGGCTTGATGCCGCGCGCCTGGGAGATCTGTACGTCGTTGCCGACCGGCTCGGGAATGTCGGACTGCTGGCCCAGGGTGGGGAAGTCGGGGTTCTTCTTGATGGTCGTCTTGAGGTGGTCGTACCAGCGCTTGATGCGGTCCTGGTCGCTGGTGAAGGAGCCCCGGTAGCGGGCGGCCTGGGTGAGCACCACGCGCATGTAGATGGTGTTGGACGTGGTCGAGCCGGAGTAGATCCGCAGCGCCTCGGCCGCCTGCGTCTCCGCCTTCTCGGCGTGCAGGTAGTTGGCCGCCGCGAAGGCCGCGTCGTCGACGTTGTAGAGGTCCTTCTTGCCGTCGTCGTTGCCGTCGTCGCCGTAGTCCTGCCACGCGGGGTCGCCGAACTGGAGGATGCCCTTGTAGCCGGCGCTGTTGGAGCCGCCCGGCGCGGCGGAGGGGTCCTGGCCGTACTTGGTCTCCTGGTACATCTGGCCGACGATCAGCGTCCAGTCCAGCCCGTCGTACCGGGCGGCGGCCCGCATCGCGGCCATGATCATGCGCGGCGGGATCTCGTTGCGGGCGGCCTCGCTGGGGGTGTACATGCCCTTGCCCGGCATGATCGGGTTGGTCGCGGCCTCCGGGCCCGTGTTGCCGCCGTTGGCGGCCTCCCGGTAGTCCGTGCACTGGGCGGCGGAGGCCGAGCCGCCCGCGCCACCCCCGAAGAGCATCGTCATCATCATGACGGCGACCAGCGCGCCGACGGCGACGATCAGACAGCCGCATCCGCAGCCGCCGCCCAGACCGTGTTTCTTCTTCTTCGGTTGCGCCTTGCCGGCGACCGAGGCGGCCAACTTCTTGGCCGCCATCGTGCCCAGCTTCTTGAGCGCAATGGCCAGGGGAGCCGCCATCGGTACCTCGCTATCCGGCCTGGTCGGAAGCGCCGGCGTCGCCGAGCCCGAAGAGGCTGAAGCCGGAGACCTTCCAGTCCGACCCGCCCGGGTTCTCCGCGGTGACCAGCCAGAGGTTGGTCTCGGTGCTCGTCTCGCCCTTCGCGGTGCGCGTGGTCCTCAGCTGCACCACGGTGGAGATCTGCTGACCGCTGCCCCGGGTCAGGTCGTCCGAGACCAGCGCGTCCCGTACCACGGTCGCCCTGGCCCGCGACGAGCACCGCTCGGCCTTGCAGAGGTCCCACTCCTTGCCGGTGGGCAGCGCCGTCTCGTCCCGGATGGAGGGTTCGTTGGCGATCAGCTTGGCCAGCGGGCGCCGCCAGGTGTTCAACACGCTGGCGTGGTCGTACGTGCTGACGCCGGCCATGTAGTCCGCCATGACCTGGTGTGCCTTGGCCACCTGCGCCAGCGGGACGACGGGTCGCGGATCGGGCAGGTCACCGGTCTCACCGCCGGCGCCCGGGTCGTCGCCGGCCCCCGGACCGCTGCCCGGTGGCGCGCCGGCCTCGTCACCCGGCTCGGCCGACGCGGTCGGTCGCCGGTCACCCGCCCCGGAACCGCCCCCCTCGCCGTCGTCGACGAGGGTGAAGACCAGCAACACGGCGACGAACAGGAGGCCCAGCACACCCAGCGCCAGATACCCCTTGCGCTTCTGGCTCGCATCCAACTCCATCGCCGTGGAACTCCCTTGTCAGACGCCGTCTGGTCGCGTGGGTGAGTCTGGTCGCGTGAGCGAGGTGACCTGGCCACGCTAGGAGTCGCGTGTAGCAGCGCCTCGGCGCTCTTTCCCCAAGGGGGAAGTGGGTGGGGAAAGCGGTGCGCTCCCCGGCCCGGGGCGGGCGCGGTACGCCGGCGCGGGCCGGAGTGGGGGAGGCGGGCTCAGGCGAGGATGACGCCGAGCAGGACGAGCGCGGCGACGCCCACGAACATGATGATGCGCGCGGTCGGGTCCTCTCTCTCCCACAGGTCGTGCACTGTCGCCCAACCGGACAGCCGCGTCCACCGGTTGCCCTCCGTACCCGCCGGGCGCGCGGCCGGTGCCGGCTGCGCCTCCTCGTCGGCCTCGGCCGGCTCCTCGTCGGGACCGAGGTCCACCCCCAACTGCTCCTGCGCGACCTGCATCAGCTCGTCCAACAGGTCGGGCAGCGTGTTGGGGGTCAGCGGGAAGGTCATGATGCCCTGCGGCGACTGGAGACACAGGGTCGCCTGCCACGGGTCGCCGGGCTTGTACCCCGCCACCCACGCCCGCTCGGCCTGGGACATCTGCGGCAGCGACTGCTGGACCGTGCCCATCCCCGGAGCCGCGACGACCGGCTGTGGCATCCCGGGTGACACCGGCTGCTGGTACGCCTCCTGCGGCGCCCCGTACGCGGGCTGCGGGTGGGTGGCGTACTCCTGTGGAGCGCCCGGCTGGGTGACGTGCTGGGCGGGCTGGCCGGGCTGGGGGGCGTCCTGGGCCGCGGGGTGCTGCGGCTGCGGGTAACCCTGCTGGGGTGCCGGGGGGTGTGCCTGGGAGGGCGCCGGGCCTGCTTGCCGCGCCGGTGGGTGGGTCGCGGTGGGTGGCCCGGTCGGCGCCTGGGACTGGGGCGCGTAACCCTGTTGGGGTCCCGCGGGCGGTCCCGGGTAACCCTGCTGGGCCGGCTGTGCCTGCTGCGCCGGGGTCGCGTAACCCTGTTGCGTCGCGTGCGGCTGGGTGGCTGGATACTGCTGTGTCGTGGGCTGCGCAGTGCCCGGGTACCCGGCCGGCGGCTGTTGGCCGGGTGGGGCGGCTGTGGCCTCCTCCGCCGGTTCCCGGGTCGGGGCGTGGTGCGCCGGGGGCGCGGTCGTGTGAGGTCCAGTGCCCCCCTGAGCACGCGGATCTTGGGGGGAGGAGGTCCCGTGCTGCTCGCTCAACGCTTGTCCTTCGATACGGTCGGGTGATCGGGCGGGCCTCGGCCCGCCCGCATGGTCGTCCATGCGTGTAGCAGCCGGCCAGCCTGCCGCCCTCGCGCGCGGCCCACCTTTCCTCGCCACTTTCCCCAAAGTCTGTCCCTGGCGTCCCGCTTGAGGACAGTCGGGCCGGGGGTGTGACACCTCTTTGCCAGACTGCCGACGTCACCCGGCAGATGGTCCGGGGTCCGCGGTAGGCGGCAGACAGAGACCGTTGGAGACACCGACTCGATGACAGACCACAACAGCGATGCTGGCGAGGTCGGCGGAGGCCAGGCGCCAGGGCACCCCGCATCTTTCGGTGCGCCCTCCGCGACTCCCCATCAGGGCGGCGCGTCACAGGGCGGGCCGCACGGCCAGGGCACCCACCAGGGTGCGGACCCGCAGGCGCGGCGGTACGCGGGTTACCCCCAACAGACGCCCTCCGACGCGGCGCGGGCCCAGGTCGCCGCCGCCTGGGTGCGCAGCGCGCCACAGGCCGCCGTCCCGCCGAGCCAGGCAGCCGTTCCCACCCTGCCGCCGCGCGAGACGGGCGACGCCACCGAGAGCAAGAAGGCCAAGCGCGACCGGCTCCGGCAGGAGCGCAAGGCCGAGGTGGAACGCAAGCGCGCGGTCCGCAAGGAGCGGGCGCTGGCCAGGAAGAACTCCGCCGGGAAGAAGTCCGGCAAGAAGGGCTCCACCGCCGGGGAGGGGGCCGCCGATTCGGCCGGCCCGACGCCGACCGAGGCGAGCACGGCGGGCCGGTCGGGCCCGACCGAGGCCACGCCCGACAAGCGACGGCCGACGGGCAGGGCGACCGGCGCGGTGGGCGCGGCGTTCACCGTGCCCGCGCCCGGTGGGCGCATCCCGGCCGGCGGCCGACGCACCCACATCGCGCTGCGTGCCACGGTGTTGGCCACCACGTGTCTGTTCGCGCTCGGCGCGTGCACCGTCACGGGCCTGATGATCGGCAAGTCCGGTAACAACCGCACGGCCGCCCTGTCCAAGGACGACGTCAAGCGGTACAAGCTCACGGAATTCCCCCTCGACACGGCGGCCACCTTCGCCGAGCAGTACGCGCTGGTGTGCATGACGTTCTCCAAGAAGGAGGCGGAAAACCGCAAGGTGGCCCTTTCCCGTTTCATCTCCGCGGGCGTCGACCCGAGTTGCGGATGGACCGGAGAGGGCTCGCAGACCGCGGTAGCCGCGGACTGGGACGGCAGTTACGAAGCTATTCCGGAGTACGGGAACCACGGCCGGTACATGGGCGTCCAGGTTCGTATGAGCACCGGGAACATCACCTCGCTTGTCGTCCCGGTGTACGCGAAGGACCTGAAAACCGGTCAGGGACTGCGCGTGGTGGGAGACGTCGGCACCATGCCGCTGGCGCCCGGCGGAAAGGCTCCGGAACTCGGTGACGCGAACGTCGACGACGCGCTTTCCGCACAACTGGAAAGCCGGGTACTCCCCGGGTTCTTCCGGGCGTGGGGCGCCTCGGACACGACGGCGCTCTCCCGCTTCACCACGGCCGAGGCCACGTCGCGGACCAAGCGGGGGCTGCGCGACACCTTGCAGAAGCCGTCCGTCACCTCGGTGGAGGCACTCGCTCCCGCCGGGAAGGACCCCGACGAGGGAATCAACTACACACCAGGACAACTGATTCGGGCGAACGTTTCAGTGCAATGGGCCCAGCCAGATGGCGCCCATGTTGTCCGCTCCTATCGGGTGACCCTGGAGAACACGGCTCAAGGATGGTTCATCAACGACATCAGCGGAGCCGTCCCCGACCGTGAGGGCGGCGCGGCGAAGGTCGTCGAACCCGAATCCGAGGGCGGTAATGCCAGTTCTCCATCGGCATCACCGGAGACCCTGTCGGGCGACACCGACAACAAAAAAGGGTCGCCCAAGCGCTAGTCGGCGCTGAGAGCTTAGTGAATCGGCGGGGGAGTGCTCTGATTCCCCCGAGCATCATCTCCACGCAGTCGAAAGGGTAGAAAATGCGACAGCCAAACGCGCGCACGCTCGCCGCGAAGGACATCGGCGCGCTCACCGACAACATCATGGGCGTGATCCAGCCCATCAGCATCACGCTGGTCACCCTCTCCCTGATGTTCCTCGGCATCCGCCTCCTGATGTCGGTGAAGAACGGCGACGGGATGCGCGAGGCGTTCCAGGGTGTCGGTCTGATCGCGGTGGCGACGCTGCTCATCGCGGGCGCCGCCGGTCTGGCCGACGTGCTGTTCGACCTGGGCGAGGACGTCGGTGGCACCGGCGGCGGCGAAGCCGAGGACGCGTAACAGACGGGTGTGGAGCGGCCACTCACGTGATCGCCGCCCCCGCTCACCCACCGAAGCGGTCCGCGTCAGCACCCAACGAAAGGGGGGAGGTTCCCCGTGGCGGACGATGCTCCCGAGCCTCTGGTCGCGTACGACCACACCGATCTGCTGACGCGTCCGAAGCGCATCTGGAACTGGGGGAACATCCCCCTTCCCGGCCTGCTGCTGCCGGCGCTGGGAGCCACCTTCGCCTTCGGCATCGGCTGGTTCGTCCTGCTCACCCTGGTGTCCACCGTCGTGCCGTTCCTCGGTCTGACGATGCTGACCTCCCTGCTCTACTTCGGCCCCCCGATCGGCATCTACTTCGTCTGGGGAAAGCCGCTGCCGTCCGCCCTGACACTCAGTCAGGAAGTGGTGGTCTGGGCCGACTACTGGTTCCAACCCAAGAAGTTGCAGGGCCTGGGCGCGGACCAGGAACCGGAGGAGATCCGCTGGCAGGTCATCCTCTGGGCACCTGGTCCGCGCTGGCGGCAGCGGCACGAGGCGGCGCGGGCGGCCTACGCGCGACAGGGCACTCCATTCTCCACGGGCAGGGCCGACCAGGCCCCGAACGTCCCGTCCACCACACCTCCTCAGGGATGAGTCATCCATGCTGTTGTTGATTCCGGCTGCGGCATTGGTGTTCTTCGTCTTCGCCTTCATCACCGTGTCCCTGTCGTCCAAGGAGGGAAAGGGCGGACAGGCCAAGGGTGGTAAGGGAAAGGCGCGGGGCACCGGTTCGTCGTCGGCCGGCTCCGCGCAGTCGCGACGCGAGGACCTGCGGCTGCCCTACCGCTACGCCGACGACGTCATCTTCATCCACGGCGACTCGGTCTGGACCGGCCTGGTGCTGCCGACCTCCATCGACGAGTACCTGAACGCCACCGAGCTGCAGAGCATGGCGGAGAGCCCGGCCCGCGCGCTGCTCAGCCTGGCGCGTAGCGAGCGCAACGTGGAATGCCACTACCGCAAGGTCTACCAGCCCATCACCGCGCTCACCTGGGCCGAGGACCTGAACGCCGTCGCCTGGGACCCGACCGACAACTACAAGGCGTACAACTACCGCAAGGCCGAGTACCAGGAGCGCATCGGGGCGATGCGCGAGCGCAACGTCCTGCTCGTCAAGCTGGGCAGCTTCAAGCGCGGCAGCAGCGGCGTCCTGGAGGAGGACGAGGAGCCCGAGGCGGGCGGCGGCCTGCTGCGCGGGGTCAGCGGCGTGGCCGACAAGGCGGCGGCTGTGGCGAGCGGGGTCTCCGACGAGTACCTGAGCCCGTCCGTGCTCGCGCACTGGACCCAGGTGGCCGCCGAGGTCCACGAGAGCCTGGAAGGGCTCGGCGGCAGCCCGATCTCGCGCGAGGAACTGGTCTGGCTCATCCGCAAGCCGCTCTTCGGCGACCTCCCGGTGCCGCCCGAGCCCGTACTCGGCAGCCGCTCGTGGGGCCCGAACCAGTTCGACCTGGTGGTGGACTTCGCCGGCGAGAACAAGAAGACGCACATCGTCCTGCACCAGTACCACGAGGAGACCGGGGAACGGCAGACCAGCTACACCACCACCCTCGTCGCGGCGAACTGGCCGGCCGAGACCCGCTTCCGGCAGAGCACGGCCTGGGCCCGGTACGCGGCGCAGAACGTGGAGTTCCCCGTCGAGATCGACATGCGCTTCACGCTGATCCCGTTCATGCGGTTCAAGGACCGCGCGGACAAGATCCGCGGAAACCTCGTCGACGAGATGAACGACATGACCAACGGCGGGCGCACCCCCGACGCGAAGCTGACCTCCCAGGTCAACCGCGCCAAGTCGCTCTGCGAGGACATCGACGAGCACAAGATGCCCGGCATGGAGGCGCAGATCCGTTTCACGATCTCCGCGCCCGACGTACGGGAGCTCGAACGCCGCCGGCGCGTCCTGGAGCTCCAGTTCAAGCAGGACCTGAAGGTCACCCTGCTGCGCCCGAGCCGACAGCAGTGGCGGCTGCTCCAGTCGCAGCTGCCCGGCGACGCGCCCAAGCTGCCCATCGCGCCCTACCTGCGCCTCCAGGAGGTCGAGCAGATGGGCGCCGGCCTGCCGACCGCCGGCACCGAGATCGGGGACAACCCCGAGTACCGCTCGGGCAAGCGGCTGGGCTGGGTCGGCAACCTCGTCGGCTGGGCCGGCAAGATGCCCGTCCACTACTCGCTGCACGTCGGCCCGGCCCGTAACGACGGCGGTGGCGTGGCCATCGTGGGCGCCTCCGGCGGCGGCAAGTCCTCGCTGGCGTTGCAGAAGTTCTACGAGGAGTCCGAGTCCGGCGTCCGCTGCCTGGTCATCGACCCCAAGACCGACTTCGCCCAGCTCTGCTACTACCTGGCGTTCGGCTCGCAGGTCAACGACGCGAACTTCTCCGCGGACGCCGACGCCGGCATCCTCGGCACCCCGCAGAGTCGCTTCCAGCCGGTGAACAAGGAGTTCTGGGACGACACCGAGGTCGTCGACCTGCTCAAGGGGCAGGCCGGCGTCCTGGACCCGTGGGTCATCGCGCGCGACGTGCCGGCGGGCCGCCTGCTGGCCGAGAGCATGCTGCGCGGCTTCCTCGGCGACGAGGACTACCAGCGGGTGCGGCTGCCGGTCATCGAGGCCATGGCCACGGTGGTGGGCCAGTACAACTCGGCGGTGCGGCAGGCCGTCGAGGAGGGTTACTCGGGTCGTGACGCCGAGTCCAAGGTGCGGCGACCCACCCTGTGGCAGGTCGTGGACGAGGTGCTGCTCGCCTACGACCGGGCCGTGGCCGACGGCGACCGGGACGCCGTCAAGGAGCTCAAGCTCGCGCAGATGCTCCTGACCGAACTGCGTACCCTGCCCTACGCCCGGCTGGCCTTCGCCGAGACGCCCCGCCCGATGTCCAGCGTGCGCAAGCGCCGTACGGTCATCACCCTGCGCGGCTACCAGTCGCCGGCCGCCACCGACCCGAAGAACTGGAACCCCGCCGAGCGGCTGGCGGCCACCGCGCTGATGGCCGTGGTGGAGCTCGGCAGTCAGATGCTGGACGTCGGCTACGAGGCCAACCCGGTGACCGGCGAGGTGGGCCTGCGGCCCAAGGCGCTGTTCGTCGACGAGGCGTACGTGGTCACCGCCACCGAGAGCGGGCGCGACCTGATGCGCCGCGCCCTCAAGCAGGGCCGCTCCTATCTGGCCGTGACCGTGCTGATCACCCAGCAGGCCATCGACCTGGTCCAGATCGAGGACTCCGAGGCCCGCAGCGGCGGCGCCAACCAGATCCACACGGTCTTCGCCTTCAAGCAGAAGTCCTCGCAGGAGGCGGCCCTGGTGGCGCCCCTGCTCGGCCGTGCCGAGAACGACGCCAAGGTCGTCAACTCCCTCCAGGAGCTGCGGACCGGCGTGTGCCTCCAGCGTGACGTGGACAAGCGCCTGGGCACCGTCGCCGTGGACCTGGTGTTCAAGGAGATCCTCGCCGCCACGGACACCAACGGCACCACGCGCCCCGCCCGTCAGGGCATCGATCCGCCACTCAACGTATGGGAGTGGACCTACATCCAGGAAGCGGCCGCCGACGCGGCCCTGACGGGCACGGCGTCCGAGCCCGCCGCCGCGGGTGCGGCGGCCGACGCGCAGCGTCTTGTGAAGGATTAGTCATGTCGAAGCGACGGTCCCTGAAGACCGCACGCAAGGTGTTCACCAAAACCGGGGTGATCGCGCGCGCCGGGCTGTTCCTGATCCTGGCGGTCGTCGCTCTCGGCATGGGTGTGCCGAACCAGAGCGCGCAGGCGCTCTTCGATTCCTGCGACTTCACCGAGGACAGCCACAACCACCACGCCGACTTCCCCGGCTCCGGCTCCGAGGCCATGATCCCCGCCATGAAGCAGTGGCAGGGCGACAGCAGCAACAGGGGCAGCGACTGGGACAACTTCTTCACCGGCGACGTCGAACTCCCCGGCGACGCGCAGAAGTACACCGTCTACGAGCTCGCCGGAATGCGCGGGCTCAACTGGTCCATGACCCAGCGCAACCGCAAGGAGGCCCAGGACCCGAAGAAGGGCGACGGCGGCTGGTTCGGCGACGCCCACGACGGCGAGAGCTGCAGCTGGACCAACGAGATCCAGAACGACATCGCCCAGTTCATGTTCGAGGGCACCAAGCTGTTCTCGCGCATCTCGATCAGCATCAAGGAGTACGCCTCCGCCACCAGCCCGCTGTCCCCGCTCTACAACGGCACGGTCGAGCCCTACACCCCCACGTCCAAGGACGAGGCGGACCAGATGAGGGAGATGGGCCTGGACGAGGTGGGGGACCCCAAGGAGTCCAGCGCCGTCCAACGCCTGAACCACGGCGTGTTCCGCAAGATGGTCCCGGTCATGATCGTCCTCACCGGCATCTGGGCCCTCACCAGGCTCCGCAGGGGCGACATGCGCGCGGTGTGGGCCGGTGTGGCCTGGGCCGCCGCGGTGGCCATCGGCGTCACGGCCTTCCTGGTGGACCAGAACCAGGTCAGGTTCGTCGCCGCGGCGGACAAGTGGGTGGCCCAGGGCAACGCGGCGCTCATGGAAGTGGTCCTGGGCAGTGCCACCGGCAGTCCCGAAGCACCCTGCGACGTGGGCGACGTACCCAACCGGGGCGTCCGCGTGTCGAGTTGTGCCATGTACGACACGATGGTGTTCCGCCCCTGGGCCATCGGACAGTTCGGCGGCCCCGGCAAGGGAGTGTTGCCGTACAAGGGTGACGAACTGTGCTACTTCGGGGACGACGCGAAGTCGCGGTGCAAGGACCTGCGCGTACGTCATCTCATGGCGCAGGCCGTGACGCACCAGGACAACGCGGGGCCCAACTTCCAGGGCAAGGACCCGGGCAACATGAAGTGCGAGTGGCGGGACAAGTCCCTCGCCGAGGAGAACCCCGACCTGGCCCGCTGGTTCGACCTGGGCGATGACAGCAAGGCGAGCCGACTGGACTCCTGGAAGGAGTGCCAGTGGGTCAACCTGCGCATCCTGGTGGCCAAGGAGTACCCGGCCACCTTCGACCAGTGGCGCGGCTCCAAGCCGGGATCACGGCTGAGCATCGCGACGTACTCGATCATCGCCTCGCTGTTCGTGGGCGTCATGGTCATCGTGCTCAGCTTCCTCACCCTGCTGTGGCACGCCGTCACCCTGATCCTGGTGATCCTGCTTCCGCTGGTCGCCACCATCGCCATGCACCCGGCCCAACAGAAACTGCTGAAAGGCTGGTTGGAGACGTTCGCGCATTCCTTTGTGCTACGCGCTGGATTCGGGGTCATCCTCACTATCCAGTTGTTCTTCTACCAGATCATCCTGACCACCGGCGCCCCACTGCTGCTGCAGTTGCTGATGCTGATCCTCGTCACGATCGCGATCGTGAAGATGTTGAAGAACCTGATCGCCGGAAAGTTCAGCCCACAGATAGCCGGGGCGGACGACGCGACGGGAATCAAGGAGACCGGTAACGCGCTCAGTAACAGCGCGGTGGCCAAGGGCGAGAAACTGGTCGGCTCCATGGCGTCGAAGGCGGGACGCGTCTCCAGCAGCGTGGCGACAGGCGCGGTGAAGGGCACCGCCAAGGGCGTCGCCGGTGCCGCCTCGATGACCGGGGGCGCCGTCGCGACGACCGCCAAGCACGGTGCCCGTTACGGCCTGTCCAAGACCCGGTTCGGTCACGACTACGAGAACCCCGCCATGGCGAAACTCACCGGGCGGTGGAAGGAGATCAAGGCCAGGAAGGCCAAGCTCGCCATGGACAAGAAGCACGCCGAAGCCCTCAAGACCAACAAGCGCTTCGACCACGACCGCGAGCTGGACGACGCGGACCGCGAGCGCGAGCGGCTGGCGCCCAAGGACGCGCCGCCCGCGTCCGCGGACGCCTGGTGGGACTCGATGCAGGAGCGCGGGCAGATCCGGCCCGTCCCGTGGCCGCCGAAGTCGGGCACCCCCGGACAGCCCCCGGCCCGCCCGAGTGCCCCGACCCAGCCCACGGCCTCCCCGAGCGGCCCCGGCAGGCCCACACGCACCGCGAGCGCTCCCGTCGGGCCGCCGCCCCAGCCGAAGCAGCCCCAGGCCGGGCCCGCCCCGGCCGCCCAGCCCGAGGAACCGGAGCGGCCGCGCGGCCGGCGCGTCTCGCGCGACCAGGGCGGCCCGGACCAGCCCCGGGGCCGCCGGGTCTCGTCCGGGGATGATGGCGACGGGACCACCGGCGGTGGGTGGGCACCGCCGAACTGAGAACGAGGGTGAGGGCCGCGGCCCGCAGTCACCGCACCGCCCGGCCGACCCGAGGCGCATCGCGCCCGGGCCGGCCGGGGCCGGCCCGCGTCGCGAGAGCAGAGGAACGGATGATGGCCACAGACGGAAAGCAGTCGGACGCGCCGAAGAGCGGCATACGCGGGCGCCTCGCCGAGCTCCCCCGCGCGGTCGGCAGGGTGCTCCGCCAGGACCGCGGCGACGACTTCGCCCGCCGCATGCTGCCCCGGGTCGTCTTCGGCCTGGCCGGGGCGTACACGCTCATCCAGTTCGCCGCCTCCAGCGGCGGCGCGTTCCTCGTCACCTGCGTGATCATCGCGCTCGGCCTGGTGGCCTGGTGGCTGCGCAAGCGCCGGCAGCTCGCCCTGGCGCTGATCTCCACGGTGGTCACCGTCGCCTGTACGGGCGTGCTCTCGCAGGGGCTTGACGTGGCCCGTCGCGTACCCGAGGGGGCCGCCGGCGGGCAGGCGGTGTTCGGCTTCTGGGCGCTGGCCGGGATGGCCCTGCTGGGCGCCTGGATCCCCCAGCGCCAGTCGGGCGGCCGTGGCGTGACCGTGGTGATCGTCGACGTCTTCCTGCTGTTGGCGGCCTTCCTGGGGGCCTGGCTGCCTGGGGTGGCCGTGTGGTGCGGCTTCATCGCCGTCGTCCTCGTGCTGCTGGTCCGCAGCCGGCCCGAGCGGGCCAACGTCGAGCTCGCCCGGCGCCTGCTGCGCCGGTTGCCGCTCCCTCGACGGATGGCCGGTCTCGGCAGGCCCCGGGGCTGAACGACAGTGGCGACAAGGTCTCAGTTGTGTATCAGCGGTTCCCAGTTGCGTACCAAAGCCTCGGTATCGCGGAGTACCCCTCTCCGGTCTATTGGACGCTGGCTTACAGTGCCAACGGATGCAGGAATGCAACGGGGGCTCAATATCATGCAGACAGCTCGTCGTCCCATGTTGTACGGAGGGACAGAAGAAGACTCGGTAACTCTTCCGTGCCGGCAGCGTGCGGACTTGTTTCAACACCCACTGATGGAGAATTCCCCCACACGAAGCGGGAGTTCGGAGACCGAGTGGCGCACGTTCGTGTCACTCACCGCCGAGGCACGGAAAATCTGCGCGGCCTGCCCGCTGTGGGCCGAATGCCTCCAGGACGCGGTGCTCTACGCCGATACGGACGGATACGTCGCCGCCACCACACCGGCCGACCGCCGCTGGATGCGACGGCGACTGGGCGTGGGTGAGCGCGACGGCACCCTGTCCGCCCCGGAGAGCGAACACTCCGCGCTAAACGAGGTTCTGGCGGAGCGTCGGCGCTCGCCCGACGCCAGCCAGCGGGAGATGGCCGTCCGGCTGGGTTGCAGCCGCAGCACGGTGGCCCGCCGGCTCGCCAGCGCCCGCGCCCAGGCGGACCAGGCGGCCCGGGAGCGCACCGCCAGCCGGCCCGAACCCGGCCTGGACGCCGTCCTGGACGCCTTCGACGCGCTCCAGGACCGGCTGTCCCGGGACAGTGGCATCGCGGTGGGCGTCGGCGCCTGCTCCGACGTACGCCAGCCCAGGGCCCAGCCGTGCGAGCGCCCCACGCGCGTGCTCGCGGCCATCCCCAAGCAGTCGCGCGGCGGCTCCACCCGTACGCCCGCGCCCCTCCCACCGGAGAGCGCCGAGGCCATCTCCGTCTCCCTCAACGACCCGGCCCTGGCCGTGCGCAAGGCCATCCTGTGGCCGCTCATCGGCTCGGCCGAACCCGCTCTCGCCGGCGTCGAGCAACTGGCGCTGATGCTCGCCGCCGCCCCCGAGAGCACGATGACCCCCGAGACGGTCCGCCAGATCTCCCGCGCGCGGCACGTCCTGCGGCGCATGGTCCCCTCGGAGGCGGCGCGGCCGGCCACCGGGCTCGACCTGACGGGCACGGTCTCGGTGGCGGCGGCCAAGGCCGACCCGGTCGCCGCGCTCCAGCGGGCGTTCCTCGAACCGCTGGTGGTCGACCTCGTCGCCGTACTGGCCCGCGTCGAGACCGTGATGACCATGCTGTCCAGGGTGTCGGTGCCCGGCGCCACGGCCTCGGACATCGCGACCGTCAAGGAAGCGCGGGAGACCCTGGAGGCCCAGCTCTCCCTGGCCCGGGGCCGGCGCCCCGCCCCCGAGGCGCCCAGGGCGCCGGAGGCGGAGACCGAGCGCCCCGAACACCCCACGGCCCTGGCGTCCCGGACCAGCATCCGGATCGCCGTCGAGAAGGTCGTCCGCACCTTCACGGAACCCTTCACGGTCAAGGACGTCCTGCGGGCCCTGGTCGACCGGCTCGGCTACGCGCCCGTGCTCTACCGGGACCTGGGCAAGTCGGTCAGCAACGTCCTGTCCATCATGGTCGGGACGGGCAAGGTGACCCGCGTCGCCCGGGGTACCTACCTCCGCGTGGACAGCGCGGAGAAACCTTCCGCCGATTCGCCCAGCTCGGAAGGGGCAGCCCACCATGACTGAGCCGATCCACCACCCGGCCCCCCACCCGTTGGTGGCCCAGGTACGCGTCTTCTCGCTCTACGCCGGCCTCGTGGACGGCGTACCGATCACCGCGCCCCCTCTCGGGGACATCCAGAACGTCGTCATCTCCATCCTCCAGCAGCGCGCGCAACAGCTCGGCCGGCCGGCGATGGCACACGTGCAGGACGAGCGGTACGGCAGCGATATCCGCCTCCTGATCCATCCCGACGGTTCCACCGAGGCCCTCGACTAGCCGCCCGACCACCGCCCGCGCCCGACCGGCCGGGCAGCCCGGGCACCCCGACCGCCCGACTGGTCGCCCGCCCCACCGCCCGCCAACCGGGCCGCCCGGCGGGTCGACCATCCGGGCCTCCTGGCCGACCCGGCCGCCGGCGGGCGGCCGGGTCGGGCACGAGACCGGCCCGGCGCCGGACCCCGCGCGGCAGGCGGCGGCCGCGCCGTACGCCCCGCCCCGGCCGCCACCGCGCGGGCCGCCCGCCCCACCACGGACAAGGAGCGTGTCGTTGGAACCCTTCTTCACGCCCCACAGGATCTGGCCGGGCGGCGGCCCCTTCCCCCACGTCCTGGTCCCGCTCGGGGCGTACCCGCCGGCCCGCGCGTACGCCCGCGCCCACGCCGACCTGCTCGCCGGCCACGGCGACCTGCTGGGCGTCGCCCCCGGGGACTGGCTGCACGCGACCGTGCAGGGCGTCCACCACCCGGTGAACGCCGACCAGGAGGACCGACTCCGCGCCGCCCTGCGCGCGGAACTGGCCGGCACCCGGCCCTTCGCGGTCCAGCTCGGCCCCGTCTGGCCCGGCGTCACCGCCGTCACCGCCGCCCTCTACCCGGAGGACGGGATGGCCGAGCTCAACCGCCGCGCCCGCGCCGCCGCGCACCGCGTGCCCGGCATCACCCCGCGGCCACCCGAAGCACGGTTCTGGGCCCACGCGACGCTCGCCTACGCCCGGCGCGCCTTCCCCGACCAGCGGCTCAACCGGGCCCTGCGCGCACTGCGCCCGGCGCGGGTGACCCTCACGGTCGACCGGGTCCACCTCGTCACCCAGCGCCAGCACCCCGAGCGCGGCTACTACACCTGGGACGTCACCGAGGAGATCCGGCTCGGCTGAGACCCGGCCCGCCCGAGAGCCGCGCCGCCGCGGCCCACGCCGCTCACCCTTTCCCCGACAACGCGATGAAGGAGTTCCGCTCGTGCAGAGGTTCGTGCCCCGGTTCCAAGGACGCCCGTGGGTCGACGGAATGAGGGTCCTGCACGTGTACGTCGTGCCCCGCGAGCAGGGCGACGACGAACTCCTCGCCCTGGCCCGGGCGTGCGCCCCCCTGATGGCCGACTACCCCATCGACCCGCAGCTCCCCGCCGACCAGCCCGGCCCCGGCCTCCTCCACATGACCCTGGACATGCTGGCCGACGCCCCGTCCACGGAGTACGACGCGGCGGACCGGCACGCCCTGGCCGACGCGCTCCAACGCGCCCTGAAGCACGTGTGGCCCTTCACGACGGAACTCGGCCCCCCGATCGCCAACCGCGCCGGCGTCGTCCTCGACGTCTGGCCCGACGCCGAGATCGAAGCCGTCACGGACCGCGTCCGCGCCGCCATCCGCGAGGTACGCGGCGACGCCGCCCTGCGCCACCAGGGCGGCCGCCCCCACATGTCCCTCGGCTACAGCCACGACACCGCCTCCTCCGACCCCCTCAACACCGCCCTCCGCAACGACCTCGCCTCCCGCCGGGCCCCCCTCCGCGTGGACCGCGTCCACCTCCTGGACGTCCGCTGGTCCCTGTCCCCCGACACGGCCCGCTGGCACATGGACTGGGAACCGGTGGCGGAGATCCCGCTGGGCGGATGAGGCGGCGGGCGAGGGCGCCGACGGGGCCGGCCGGGACACCTGGGGCGGGGTGGTGCGCCGGGGACACCGGGGGTCGGGGGCGGCGGTGGGCGCGGTGCGCGCGAGCGCCGACCGGGCCGTGGTCCCGTCACACCCGGCGGGGGTCAACGCCGCCCGCACAGGGCGGCGTCCACGGCGCCCTGCAGGTGAGCGAGCCTGGCGCCCTGGGCCGCCACGGTGGTGGTGTAGACGGTGACGGTGCCGCGCCCGTCGGTGGCGCGCCCGCCGCCCACCGAGACGCCGGGCAGGTCGCCGCCGTGCCCCCAGTACCGGCCGCCGCAGGTCAGCGGGATGCTCGCCACGCCGTACCCGTACCGGCTGCCCCGGGGGTACACGTCGCGCCCGCCGACGTCCGTCGTGTCGTGCGTCATCTGCCGCACCGCCCAGCGTGGCAGCAGCGCGCCGCCGAACAGGCCGTCCCAGAAGGCGTTCAGGTCTCCCGGCGTCGTCACGAGACCACCGGAGGCCCCGAAGAACTCGTAGGCGGGCAGGTCCGTCACATCCGTCCGGCCCTGCTCCGGGTGGAGCGGGTGGATGCCGTAGTTCCGGGCGTGCGGTCCCCGCAGGGTGAGTTCGCCGGGGCCGGGCCAGTACGTGTCCTCAAGGCCCAGCGGCTCCAGGACGGTGCGCTCGATGTACGTGCGGTAGTCCGTACCGGAGGCGCGGGCGATCACCATGCCGAGCACGAGGTAGTTGGTGTTGGAGTACCCCCACTCCGCCCCGGGCTCGAACAACGGGTCCTCCCGCAGCACCAGACCGAGGTAACCCTCGTCGCTCAGCGGCTTCTCCCAGTCGACCAGCCCCGCGTAGTCGGGCAGCCCGCTGCGCTGCTTGAGGAGCTGCCGCAGGGTGATCGGGCTGTCGGCGAGCTGGGGCACGTACCGCCCGGCGCGGTCGTCCACGCGCAGTCTCCCGTCCGCCACCAGGCGCATCACGGCCACGGCGGTGAACGCCTTGGTGTTACTGCCCATCCGGAACCGCCCCTCGGCTCCCACCATCGGCCTGCCGCTGCCCGGTTCGGCGGTCCCGGCCGTGACGCTCCGGCGCCCCTGGTGGGCCAGCGCCCCCGGTACGCCGTCCTCCTCCACGAGCAGGTCGAGCCACTCCCGCACGCTGGACGCCCCACCCCCGTGCTCCCCGTGTCGAGCACCGCCGGTGCCCCCGGCGGCGGCCACCGGGGCGCTCACCGCAACGAGCGCGACGGCGGAGAATAGGGCGGCGGTGACACGGCCACGCTGACGGATCATCATGCTCTCCTCGACTTCGGTGGACCCGCGCCGATCGCGGTCCGGGTGTGCCCCGTGCGCCGTTCGGGCACGGGAGAAACCCTCCCGCACGACCCCGAGCGGCACACGGGTGCGCACCCCCGACCCCCCGGTGTCACCAGCACCACCCCATACGCGGCGCACGCCCCCTCCCGCACGTCCAGCACGCGCGCGGCCGTGTCCCCCGGAAGCCGCCCCCGACCACTGCCGTCCGCTCCGCCGAGCACGGACAGCCACGCGCCCCGACGACGCGACCACCCCCGGCGGTCCGCGTGTGCCGGGGGGCCCGCGGGCCAGAGAGCGGCGACGCGGAGCTGGGTGTCGCACAGCTTGGCCATGTCGTCGGTGTCGGACGTCGGAGAGGGCGACCGGCTCCGGCCGACGCGTGCCAGCCCTGGGGCGAGCCACACAACAAACAACCCCCAGACCGTCGATCTGGGGGCTCCTGACGAGAGCGCGCGACGAGAAGCGAACTCACGCTCTGAGCTTGGGAATCAGGGGGCGAATCAGGGGGGGCTCGGGCTGCCAGAAGGGGTCTGAACTGGGGTTTTGTAGCGGGCAGGTGGATGGGCCTCTGTCTCTGAGAGCCGTATCTGACCGCTGTTGTCCGCTCTGCTGGGCACGGATGGGGCACGTCGACTGTGGGGTACCGGTCCGAGTTCTGTGCTGGAGCGGGTGATGGAAAGTGGGACGGGAGCCGCCTGTGCCGCAGACGCTCCCGTGGCGCAGACGTCAGGCCCAGAAGGCTTCGGTGACGACGATCTGGGGATCGGCGTGGCGCCGCATGAAGGTGTAGATGAGCCAGCCGCGCCCGCCGGCCAGGTCCACGATGTGGGGTCCGCCGGGGCTTGTAGAGGCCAGAGGCCGGACGGTCATCCAGTGTGGGAGCGAGGCATCGGCGTCGATCCCCCGGAAGTACGGGTCTTCGGCCGCGACCAGTTCCGCACGGGCACTCATGATCAGGTCACTGCCTTCGGCGGGCATGTTCTGGAAGTCGTGCTGCGCCTGCTTCGTCCAGTCCATTTGCCAAGGCGGTCGGAGTGGTTCGTCGATCACTCTCCGGGCTTCCTCTCAGCGGCTTCGTGCCGGAGGCGGCTGTACTCCTCCAGAAGCCGGAGGGACTCCTCGGGGTCGTCGGACTTGGCGGCGCGGGCTTCGAGTTCGCGAAGGTGTGAGTCGAGGACGGGATTCCGCGCGATGGCGTACTGCGTCCACCACAGGCGCATGAAGGCGGGCACGGGCGTGATGTTGAAGGCGTCGCCGATGACGCGCTTCCAGTGCGCCTCAAAGTCCGGGAGGAGGTGCGGAGTGTGTTCCTGAATCGCCAACCGAAGTGCTTGCGGCGTGTGTTCGGGCATGGGCGGCAACCGCAGAGGTTCCCCCTCGTACCCATCGAAGTGGAGTGCGTGGGCGGGCATGGTTCGTGCTCCTTGGCGTGGGGGGCGGTCAGGCCGCCTCGTGTCGGTCCTCGTGCTCGCGGGCCATCTGCTCGAACCACTCGGCCGGCACCAGGTAGGCGACCGTCTTTCCCTTGCGGGTGATGGCGGCGGCCTCGCCGGCGATCCGGGTCCGGTCCAGGATCTCGCCCATCCCCTTGCGTAGGTCGATGGTTGTGTACGTCTTCGTCTCCATATGCTGAAGCATATAGCAACTATCATAGTTGACATACATGCTCGCAGGGTGGGGCGGCTGGAGGAAGTCGACGGGCACGTCGGGTGTGGAGCGGGCGCGGCGGCGCCTGGCTGGTCCAGACGACAGCAAAGCCCCGGGCCAGCGGCCTGGGGCTTCGGAAAAGAGCGGGTGACGAGAATCGAACTCGCGCTCTGAGCTTGGGAATCACCCGGCACTCAGGCCCCTACTTGGCCTCTGACCTGCTGGAACGGCCCAGGTTCGAGCGGTGTCCGCTGGTTCTGGTGCCCTGGTGTTGACCGCTGGTCACCGCCTCTCCTGGCACGTTGTGGCACGCTCTCGTGGCGCTCGGTGCTGTCTCGGCCGGTCACCCACTGCGCACAGCAGTGGGTGACCACCCGTATCGGGAGAATGCGGGTCCTGCGTTCCGGTACGCCGTCAGGGCCTGCACGGTAGTCGGGAACGCGGGCTCGGGCAGGCGGTTCACGGCGACCCATCGGGCCGCCAGGTGCTTGTCAGGCTCGGTGTTGGTCAGTTCGCCGGCCCAGGTGGCGGTGGCGAAGACGAAGACGATGAGCTGGCCGCCCTGGTCCCAGCCCTGGGCGATGTGGACGACGTGGACGAGGGCGAGGTCGGTCGGGTTGACGAGGAGACCGGTCTCCTCCTTGAGTTCGCGAGCGGCGGCCTCGTCGAGGGCTTCGCCGGGTTCAGCCTTGCCGCCGGGGAGGGTCCAGGCCGGCTGCGGGCACCAGTTGCGGGCGGCGTAGTGCACGGCGGCGATCGTGTCGGTGTCCTTGTCGTGGACGATCACGCAGACTGCGTTGCGGCTGTTCATCACGCTGGTGTTCATCGCGGTGCCCAATCCGTGGAGACGTGCCGAAAGGTGGTGTCGGTCGGAGGTCCGGGCGGCAGGCTCGGAGCTCCTCCCCCGCCGCCCGGAACGTGGGGCTGGCCTTCAGCGCCCGGTCGTGGGGCGTTCAACGTCGGTGCGAGAGAAGACCAGGTCGGTCATGTCCTTCGAGACCTCGGTGCACAGGACGGGTGGCTGCGGTCGGCACACGGCCTGGGGGCAGGTGCGCGGGTGCCTGTCGAGGAAGCGGCCGACGAGCCGGGCCTTGCCGAGGGTGCCGGGGGCGTGGTGGACGTAGGTCCGTAGTGCGCGGGCGAGGGCGGAGGCGGGCATGGGCGACTTCTTCGTACGGCGGTCCGGGAACGGCGCCACCGGGGCGGCCTGTGGTGACAGACTGGCGAGAGAACGCTGCTGTTCCTGAAGGGGGGTTGGTCGTGGCTGTGACCGGTGCTGCGGTGGTGTATCTGCTGGTCGGGCTCACCGGCTCGGGGAAGACGACCTACGCCCAGAGGGTGCTGGAGCCCAAGGGGGCGGTGCGGCTGTCGGTGGACGAGGTCGTCTACGAGCGGTACGGCCGGTACGGCGTTGACTACCCGGAGAACACGTACTTCGAGAAGGAGACGCCGGTCATCGCCGAGCTGCACCGGCGTCTGGCCGAGTTGGTCGCGGAGGGCCGGGACGTGGTCTGGGACCACGGGCTGTGGCCGCGCAAGGACCGCGAGGAGATGAAGGAACTGGTGGAGGCCGCCGGCGGCCGGTGGCGGCTGCTGTACTTCCCGGTGGAGCGCGACGAGCTGCTGCGCAGGCTGGCGGAGCGTAACGCGCGCGGAGGCGCAAACGCCCTACTGGTGACCCCGGAGGCCCTGGGCGACTTCTTCGCCCGCTTCGAGGCACCTCAGGGCGAGGGCGAGGAGATCGTGGAACCCGGCTGGTTCTGAGGCGCCGGAGGCCGCCAGGCGGTGGCGAATTGGGCGGCTTCGTGGGCCCAACCGTCCGGCAGACGGTCGAGGGTGACGTGGCGGAAGGCCAGGCGGGGGTCGGAGATGTCGATCCGGCCGTGGTGGTGGTCGATGTGCCGCAGCAGGCGGGACGCCTCGTTGCGGATGGCCGGAGTGTGCTCGGCCCACTCGCCGAAGGTGAACCGCTCGACCCTGCGACGCAGGTCGTCCAGGACGCCGGCGCGCCATTTGAAGTGGTGCACGCACGCGAGCGCGTCCGGGTCGGGCTTGTGGCCCGGGGCCCGGTGGTTGCCGGACGCGACGGTCACCGAGGAGTGGGCAAGAACGATCTTGCGTGGGTCTCCCTGGAGGAGCCGGCGGGTGAGGTGTCCGCCGAGCGGGAAGGTCCGGTCAAGGCCGGTTTCCGGGCGCCACATGGCCAGGCGGCCGTCGTTCGTGACGCGGTCGAGCATCAGCCCGCCGACCACCGCCTGCCCGGCGTCCTCGGCCTGAGTGAGGACGTCGGTGAGCGGGGCGGGGTAGGTCTGGAACTCGTCCGAGTCGGCGAGCAGGTGCCAGCCGGATCCGGCCTGCTCACGCAGGGTGTCGCGGAGCTGGGTGTTTGTGTGCTCGTGCCAGGGGCCCGTGCTGATCCGGGTGGGAGCGATGCCGAGGTCGCGGCAGGCCGCGATCAGCTGGTGCCGCCAGGCGTCCGGGACGTGGTCGGGGAAGTGGAAGGCGAGGTGGAACCGCTCGATGCCGAGCCGGCGGTAGTGAGTGGTCCAGGCGGCCAGCAGGGCCGGCTCGACCGGGCCGATGACTGCTACTAGGGCGGGAGGGACGAACATCATCAGCGCTCCTTGGTCAGGTGGAGGCGGGCGTACGTGTCGGTGAGGAAGGCGGCCTGCTCAGCCGCCGGGTACATGTCCAGCGCTGCGGGCGCTGTCGGCCCCGGCCGGGCGGGCGCCTCGGCCGTGAGTTTGTCCAGCGTCTCGGCGAGGGCATCTGGGTCTTCGGCCGGGAACAGCCGGACCCACGGCTGACCGGTCAGCCGGGCGGACAGCTCGCGGTCGTGCGCGGAGACAATCAGCGGGACCCCGAGCCGTACGGCGTCCATGACCAGCCCCGACTCCTTGCCCACCCCGGGCTTGCGGGCGACGACGGCCGCGTCGGCGGCGGCGTAGACGAGCCGCAGAACCTCGTCGGCCACCGGGCCGGGCACAGTGTGAAGGTGGACGTGCGGCAGCCGGTGCCAGCGGTCGAGGACGGCGTTGTCCAGCGGGGTACCACACACCAGGACGTGCAGCGGGGCGGCAAGGCGGGCGAGGGCGGTATCGACGGTGGCGATGTCCTTGTACGGCCACCAGCCGCCGACCAGACACACCGCCCTCGCGCCGGCGGAGATGGTGAAGGCAGCGTGGGCGCCGTCGCGCTCGGCGTCGGTCAGGCGTCGTCCGTCGTCGACCGCGAACGGCCGCACCTCACCGCGCAGGTGTGGGAAGCGCGCTGCGACCTGGTCGCGGACGTCGGCGGTCGGGCACAGCGCGATCACCCGCTTCTCACCTCTGCGGGCGAGCCTGCCCATCCATCGGACCGGACGGTCCTCGGTGGTGACCACCTCGTGGACGAACCGCAGGTGCGGCACCCCGCCGAGCAGGGCAGCAGCACCATGCAGGGCCTCGCTCGCACTGAGGATCACCACGGCCGACGCTCGCGGGGCGAGACGGCGCGCGGTGCGAAGGCACGCGGCCTCCGCAAGACACCGGGCGAGGAGCGTGGCCTGGTGCGGGAGCCTGCGGACTCCCCGCAGCCAGCTCCGGGAAGCGAAGGCCCGCTGACCGGCAGCCGAGACATGCTCAGCCGCCCGCGCGCTGGCCAGCAGGATCTTGGCCGCCGGCCCGGCCGGCCCGGCGGCGATCCGGGCCCCGGACCGCACCAGCGGACCCAGGTCGTCGCCCAGTCCTTCAGGGGCCACGACCAGGCATTCCGGCTGCGCGGCGGCGAGCGCGGCCAGCGTGCGCTGGTGATGCCCACCGCCCTGGTGCGCGTACGGCTCGATCAGGACGAGCGGGGAGGTGGTCACGAAGTGGCCGCCTCGAACGGGTACAGGCGGGCGTGATGGGCGCGCAGTCGGCCCGGGTCGTTGAGCAGCTCGAACTCTTTCGGGGTGCGGGCGGCCTCGCGAGCGAAGATGACGCCGTCGCGAGCACCTGCTGCCGCCTGTGCGGCGAACTCACCGCTACTGCTGGCCGTCCACGCCTCTGTCCGGGCCTGCGCGCCTTGATCGTTCATGCCGTACTCGCTGCCGCGCGCGAGCATCGCGCACTCGCGAAAGCCGGCCTTCCACGCCAGGTACGGGCTCTGGTTGAACCGGGTCACCCCGGCCGGGCGCGGGCAGAACTCCACGTGGCCGGGCAGGGCGGCGAGGACGTCGACGGCCTCGCCCATCTCCCGCAGGGCCGTGCGGCGGATCAGCTTGAGGCCGCCGTAGCCGTAGGTCAGGCCGTTGACCGGGTTGACCGCCTGCCACACCCGCATCGCCACCCCGTCGGCGAGCGGCTCCACGTCGGCGTCGAACCGCAGGTCGATGTCGAAGTCGCCGTCGGCGAGGAAGAACATCTCGGTGTCCACGAGCTCGGCGGTGAGCCGGTAGGCCCGGCGCATCCCGTGCACCCCGTGCAGCCGCTTGACCTGCCGGCCCAGGGCGCGTTCGAGCCGGGTGTGCAGGGTCGCTACCCGCGGTTCGTCGTACGACAGCTGGACCGCGTCGAAGCCGGTCACCGGATCGCCTCCAGGTAGCGGGCGGCCACAGTGGCAGGCGCGAGGTCGGTGGTGGAGGCGTGGGCGCGCTTGGCGTGCAGGAGGTAGAACTCGGGATCCGTGGCGAGGCGGGTGGCGATCCGGACGGCCTGCTCGTCGGTGTCGAACAGCAACTCGTTGTCGATGTGCTCGGCCAGCCATCCGGTGCGTGGGCCGATCACGGGCAGGCCCATGGTCTGGCAGTCGATCACCGACATGGACCAGGGGCAGCCGGGCCGGAAGGGGGCGATGCCGAAGTGAGCGCCGGCCAGCAGGTCGCGGTAGCGGACGCGGTCGCCCCGGTCGGAGGCGATGGTGACGCCGTCCGTGGTCGCGAGCTCTTCCAGGTGCCGTTCGGGGCTGGGGTCCAGGCGGACGCGCTCCGGGCTGCGGGTGCCGAACAGGTCCATCACCGTGAGCCTCACCGGGGCGTCGGCGACGAGACGGCGGGCGAGCCCGGTGAAGCGGGCGGTGCCGTAGTGCGCGTACAGGCGGTGGTTGTACATGCCGGTGGCCCGGCCCTCGGGCGGGACGATGTCGGCCGGGTCGCGCACCAGCCGTACGTCCCTGGGAGCGGGGACGATGTGCAGTTTGTCGCCGAGGTCGACGCCGGAGCGGGCGGCTGCCGCCGTGGTCCACGAGGCGGCGGTGGAGGAGTGGACCAGGACGCGGTCACAGGCCGCGAGGCCGCCGGCGAAGGCCAGCAGCACGCTCCGGCCGAGGCCGCTGTCGTCCATCGCCGGGTCCAGCTCCACAGTGTCCGTGTCCGTGTCGGCGAAGGAGAACGGCAGATAGTGGCAGTAGCCCGCGATCCGTGCGTCCACCTCGGCTTCCAGGAGCGCGGCTCGGATCGCGGGCGCGGCCTCGATCTGGTTGGCCACCACCACCTCGGGCCGCCGCTCGCGGAACAAGGCGACCAGGGCGTCCATGTCGGGCGCGAAGCGGGCCCGGTACTTGGTGGGCGGCGAGGTGGTGAGCGCGAAGTGCACGCGGGGGTCGCCGACTGGGACGGGGGAGGCCACGGTCACCTCCACCCCGGCGTCGGTCAGGGCCGAGGCGAGCAGGTCGGCGAAGGTGAAGCCGGAATCAGCGGCCAGTTGACTGGAGTTGGAGACGTTGAGCAGATACAGCATGCGCATCGCTGTGACCCTCCTTCTTGGGGCCGGGGATCGACCCGGGCCGGTGTAGGGAAGGAAACCGACGATCGCGACCGTGACAGAATGGTGAATCGAGATCACTCACGGTTCATTCATCTCATCCGGCAGCCGGGGCGGGGGCTTCGATGGACGCGCGGGACGATGCCTTGACGGTCGAGCAAGCGGCTGAGGCGTTCGCGGCGGACGTGGCCCACTGGCGCGAAGTGCGCGGCCTCGCCAAGCGGGAGTTAGCCAGACGGATGGGTTTTGATCCGTCCTACGTCAGTCACGTCGAGTCGGGCCGGCACAAGCCGACGGAGGATTTCGCGCTGCGCGCGGAGGAGGCTCTGAACGCGGGCAAGGCCATCTGGAAGCGATGGCTCCAAGGCTCGTACCGCCCCGGTGCCGCCGACCCCGGCTCCCCGAAGGGCCGAGCAGCCGTATGCGACCGGCTCGGCGATCGTCGTCGAGCACGACGCGGCCCGCCTGGACTACGACGGCAGCCACTACCGGCTGACGATGCGCCGCCTGCTGCGGAACACCGGCAGCGAACCGATCAGCCGCTACCTGATCCGTATCAGCGTCGACCGCTACCCCGGCGAGCCCGAACGCTCCAACGCCCACTATCGCGAACACCCGTTGACCTGGGACGAACTCGCCCTGACAGCGACCTGCCGCGGCGAGGCGATGCGCTGGCAGGCCAAGCACGACCGCGATGCCTTCAAGGAGGTGTGGCTGGCGTTCGAGAACAGCGAGGGCCGCTTCCCCCTCTACCCCGGCGAGTCGGTCTGGATCGAGTACGCCTACTCGGTGGGCGACGAGAAGTGGGGCCGCTGGTTCCAGCGCGCCGTCCGCCTCCCCACCGAGCACCTGGCGGTCGAACTCGCCTTCCCCACCGCCCTCGACCCCGCCGTGTGGGGCACCGAGACCTCCATGACTGCCGAGGCCGTACCACTGCGGACGGCCCCGATACAGCGGGAGGAGAACGGGATGCGGATCTTCTCCTGGAGCACCTCCACACCCGCACTGCACGCCCGGTACCGTCTGGAATGGCGGTTCCGAGGCCGAACCGAACGGGACATGAATCAAAGGGAGTTCACGTGAACCAGGTGCGGCCCAGCGAGCAGATGCGAGACCTCGGTGTCGTGCAGGACGGGGCTCCGATCCTCGCCGAGCCCGCTCGCGCCTTCGATCTGCCGGCCGAGCCCGAGGCGGCAGAGCAGGTCGTCGAGCACATGCTCGCCGCCATGGAGAGGATCGGGCAGGTCCACCCCTTCGCCAAGGGCATGGGCCTTGCGGCCCCTCAGATCGGGATCGGCAGGGCCGCCGCCGTGGTCCAGCCTCCCGGCGACACCTCTGCCATCGTCCTGCTGAACCCCCGTATCACCGACCGCTCCAGCGAAACGGACGAGCAGTACGAGGGCTGCCTGTCGTTCTTCGATGTCCGCGGCCTGGTCCCCCGCCCTCTTCGGATCACCGTGGAGACCACGGCCCTGGACGGACAGGTGGTGACCACCGCCTACGAACGCGGACTCGCCCGCCTGATCCACCACGAGATCGACCACCTGGACGGCCTGCTCTACACCGCGCGGATGCGCACCGGCATTGCCCCCATCCCCGTCGAGCAGTACCGCCACACCGGCAGAGTGTGGGCCTACGAACAGTGACGGATGGCCTTGTTGCACAGCGCGGATTCCCGGACACCGTGCCTCCGACGCCAGGTGCCCCCGGCCCCCGGGCGTCGGCGCGGGATGCGCTGATCTGTCCGTGCAGAGTTCGTCACCAACAGGGTACCCAGGACACAGCTTGCGCGTGCGGCTGTGGGAGGACCGACGACTCTGCCCTGTGCTTCCAGGTCGACTGATCAACGCCGACGCGCGGGTGGTGGCGGCTGCACACTGACCGGTCCGGCCGTCGGTGGGTGGGTTGGAGTGGCGGGGCGGCGTGTGGCACTGCGGGCCATGGCTGCCTGGGCGCGGGGGCTGGGTGCGTGGCGTTGGCCGAGGCGGTGGATGCGCCAGGTCAGGTCCCGGGCGGGGGCGTGGGCGTCGTCCAGGGTGCGTTGGTGGAGTGCCTGGTCGAGGAGGGCGGACGGGTTGTGGCCGGCTGTCTCCGCGTTGCCGAGGACGGCGGCGAGGGCGTCCCATGCCGGGTCCCGGAGGATGCGGTCGGCATGATCGGGGACGGCCTGCTGGAGGTGGCGGGCGTAGCGCTGCTTGGTCGGGATGTTGGGGGCGCGGCGGACGAGGTCGTTCAGGTCCGGGACAGCGACGTGGGTGTAGGCGGCCTAGAGGTGGATGAGGGTTTGCTGGGCCGCTCCTTCCTGCTGGGCGTGCTGGTGAGCGCGGTGCCAGTGCCGGGCGAAGGCCACGGCGATGAGGGTGGCTTCGAGGAGCATGGCCAGCCCGGCGCCGTCGTGTGTCGCGAAGGGGGTGCGCAGGACTGCCTGAACGCTGCGGCGCAGGACGCGGGCACTGTCGACGCCGGCGGTGATACGGGAGCGGGTGGCGCGCTCGAAGGCGCCGGCGGCCCGTTCGAGTTCCTTCTTCGCCGCGGTGGGCGCGGTGAGGGGCAGGATGTCGAGTGCTCCGCCGAGGGCGACGAGTTGGCCTTGGGCGATGGGGTTGCTGCTGTGGGTGAGGTGGTGGGGGATGCGCTTGGTGGCGGCGGTGGCCCAGTGCCAGAGGTCGGCCGATGGGGCGGCGACCGGTTCAGGCCCGGTGGTGGCGATGTGCTGGCGGATCTTGGGCAGTACGTCAACGCCATCAGCCCAGCCCAGGTCAGGACCTGGCGCGCAGAACGGCGACCGGCGACCGGCGCCACTACGACCGCCAAGTCGTACCGCCTCCTGAAGGCCATCATGCAGACGGCCGTCGAGGACGACCTGATCCGCAGGAACCCCTGCTTCATCCGTGGGGCGGGCCGTGAGGACGCGGACGAGCGACTGGTGGCTACCGTTGAGCAAGTCTTCGCCCTGGCCGAGGCCATCGGCATCCGCTGGCGGCTGATGGTCCTACTCGGCGCCTTCGCCTCCATGCGACCGGAGGAGCTGGCCGAACTGCGCCGCTCTGACATGGACCTCGACGCTGGCTCCGTGCGGGTCCGGCGGGCCGCTCCGGAGTTGAACACGGGCCGCCGGGTGATCGGCGACCCCAAGTCCCGAGCGAGCAAACGGGAAATCATGTTGCCCGGCTTCATCCTCCTCGATGTCCGTCGGCACCTGGAGTGGTTCACCCAGGATGGGCCCGATGGCCTCGTCTTCGTGGGCGAGAGGGGCGCCGCCCTCCGGGGCACCACCTTCGGCCGGAAGTGGCGCAAGGTCCGAGACGCGGTCGGCATGCCGAAGGAGTTCCGCTTCTACGATCTCCGGCACACCGGCAACACCCTCGCCGCCGACACCGGCGCCAAGCTCAAGGACCTCAGGGTCCGCGCCGGCCAGTCCTCGGAACGTGCCCAGTTGATCTACCAGCACTCCACCAAGGTCCACCAGCGCAAGCTCGCCGACGACATCGACGCCGACGTTCGCCGACGGCGCGCGGCGGGCCGGGGCCTAGGCGCAGCCCCTGCGGCCCAGGGGATTCCGGCTCCGCCTGCAGGTTCCGGCGGAGCCGCACGATTGCGGTGACAGTGGCAGGTGGAGGTCCAGAGCGGACCTCCACCTGCTGCTTCCTGTCAGAAGGGAGGCTCAGATCCGGTGTCAGGCTTCGAGGGTTGCGCTGCTTCGATCAGCTTGTTGGTGAGCTCGATGGTGGCGAGGTACCACCAGAAGATCCAGTCGAGGAAGGCGTCGTCGTAGTCGGTGAGTTGGTCTGCGCGTCGGTGGCGTAGGCCGAATCTGTTGGCGATCTCGAACAAGGCCCCTTCGTCTGGCTTCCCGAGGTCCTCGCGGATAAGCGCGCGGCGTTCCTCCAGAATGCCGACGGCAGCAACGATGGCCGACCGCTTGCTCTCCAGAGAGGCGTCGCGGGCGCGGAAGAGTGCGATGGAGTGCCGGACGCGGTCGGTGACGGCAGGAGGGCTGTCGTTGAGGACCTGGTGCACCAGCTGGCTGCGTGCGTCGTCGATGACTGCGACGAGTCGGCCTAGGTCTTCCCCTTCAGTGGCGAGCTCGTACTCGACTCCGGCTTGGCGCAGCAGTTCGTTGATCTTCGCGCGGTAGAGAATTCGGGCTGGCCCGTTGTAAAACTCCGAATGATGCCAGCCGCACCCACCGTAGGAATGGAAGCTCCGCAAGCGGGGACGGCTGACAAGGTCGTGAAAGAGCTCGATGAGACCGTAGAAGGTGTCCTCGTCCCAGGCGGTTGGAGCCAACGGCCACAGGTCTGGAATCCCTAGCCGCCGTTCGATGAGCGCGGAGGGGTTGGGCAGGTCGTCCGGTCCATCGATGCACTCCTCGCCGAACTGCTCGACCAGGTAGCCGTTGTCCGCGAAGTCGGCGACGATCCGTGCGAAGTCACGGCGGGCATCTCGGGCGGTGCTCCCGTCGACAAACAAGCCGCGTCCATGCCGCTGAGGCCAGTACGGCCGGGGCGCGAGCGCGGGCCTGATCTCCGAAGCACGGCTTACAAGCTCCGAGAACCAGCCCTCTCGGGTGTCTTCCCTGTGCCACGTGTCCTGCGCGGATTCCCAGCCGCTGCGGGGGGCCTCGACTCCTTGGAAGTCTGTCACGGCTGTCGATCCGACGAGGGCCTCGGTCAGGAGCCACTCCACGCGGTTCTCCCACGAGGTGCGGGAGCCCTTGGTCCTCAGGATGCGTTCCCCCTCCGACACGAACAGCGATGTCGGCCACACCAGCTCGTAGTTACTCAGGTCCACGATCACGGCGCCATCATCACCCATTCGCACGCATAGCGGAGCGGGCATCAGCGCATGCTTCGTGCCCAGCTTCTGCCGGGGCCCGTGCCGACGTCGGCACGGGCCTTAGTTCGCGAAGCGGAGCTAAACCAAATATCGGCTGGGGTGCTGTTCCGATGACGCGCGATCTGGATCACCTTTGCCCTGACGCGTCATGAGGTCGTCTATGGCACGTGAATGGCACGTGAGCCCCGAGAGGTCTAGACAACAAACAACCCCCGGGTCTCCGACCTGGGGGTTTGCTGTGGAGCGGGTGACGAGAATCGAACTCGCGCTCTGAGCTTGGGAAGCTCATGTTCTACCATTAAACTACACCCGCGAAAACGGGCCCGATCGTGCTTTCGAGTGGGCCTCGCGTCGCGTTCACTCTACCCCATCGCTGACTTCCGACGGACCCCCGGCGCGTTGGCCGTGGGGTCTTCTCGTTGTGTGGGGTGTGGGGCTGGGGGTGTGGCGGGTGGGGTGGGGGATGTGGACGTGGGGGGCGGGAGTTGAGGCGTACGGTGGGGGCGCGGAGTGCCGGATTCGGAGGCGCCTGTTCTATCCCCTAATGTGGCTTTTGTCGTTCACGTAGTTGGGGAAGGGGACCGATGGAGCGCACCGTCGTCCGTTGTGCCGAGGGGCACGTGTTCAGCACCGCTTCGTTCCCGATGCAGAACCTGACGGCCGATCGCCTTGGGCCCGGACGCTTGTTGCGCTGTCCGCGGTGTGCCCGGCTTCGGCACGCGGTTCCTGTGGTGGGGGAAAAGCGGTAGCTCTCGTTCAGTGCGGGGCCCGGCCCGGTTGGGTCGGGCCCTTGACGTCTGTTTGTCCGCGTATCCTCGTGGCGTGCTTCTCTCTGACAAGGACATCCGGGCCGAGATCGACTCCGGCCGGGTGCGGATCGATCCGTACGACGACCAGATGGTGCAGCCGTCGAGCATCGACGTGCGGCTGGACCGCTACTTTCGGGTGTTCGAGAACCACCGGTATCCGCACATCGACCCCGCCGTCGAGCAGAGCGACCTGACGCGCGAGGTGGTGCCGGCCGGGGACGAGGCGTTCATCCTGCACCCCGGTGAGTTCGTGCTGGCCTCGACGTACGAGGTGGTGACGCTCCCCGACGACCTCGCCTCGCGGCTGGAGGGGAAGTCGAGCCTGGGGCGGCTGGGGCTGCTGACGCACTCGACCGCCGGCTTCATCGACCCGGGCTTCTCCGGGCACGTGACGCTGGAGCTGTCGAACGTCGCGACGCTGCCGATCAAGCTGTGGCCGGGGATGAAGATCGGCCAGCTGTGCATGTTCCGGCTGGCCTCGCCGGCCGAGCACCCGTACGGCTCCGCGCGGTACGGGTCGCGGTACCAGGGGCAGCGCGGGCCCACCCCGTCGCGCTCCTTCATGAACTTCCACCGGACGCGGGTCTGAGCGATCCGGTGGCGCCGGCGCGCGGCCCCGGGCGTGGGGTGGCGTCGGTTGGGGAGTGACCAGAGACAGCGGGGCGAAGTGAGATGAGTGCGGTGCGGGAGAATCTGACGTACGACCTGTTCGGGCGGGCGATTCGGGAGCTGGCGCAGACGATCGCGGACGACGGGTACGAGCCGGACATAGTGCTCTCGATCGCGCGGGGCGGCGTGTTCGTCGCCGGCGGGCTCGCGTACGCGCTGGACTGCAAGAACATCCACCTGGTGAACGTCGAGTTCTACACCGGCATCGGCACCACGTTGGAGATGCCGGTCATGCTCGCGCCGGTGCCCAACGTCATCGACTTCTCCGACAAGAAGGTGCTGATCGCCGACGACGTCGCCGACACCGGCAAGACGCTCAAGCTCGTGCACGACTTCTGCGTCGGCACGGTCGCCGAGGTGCGCAGCGCGGTGATCTACGAGAAGACGCAGTCGCTGGTGAAGTGCGAGTACGTCTGGAAGCGCACCGACCAGTGGATCAACTTCCCCTGGTCGGTCGAGCCCCCCGTGGTGCGGCGCGAGGGTCAGGTGCGCGACGCCTGAGCCGCGCGCGGCCGACGCGCACCCGGCCCGACGCGCACCCGGCCCGACGCGGGCCCGGCCGACGACGGCCACTCGGCCGATCACCGGTCCGGACAGGCGGCGGACGCGACGGAAGGGCCCGGAACCTCGACGGTTCCGGGCCCTTCGGTGTGCGGCTGGCTGGTCCGCGCGCGGACTACAGCGTGCCCAGCTTGATGATCGACAGCAGCGCGACGAGCTGGATCGCGCTGGCCGCCAGGGCCTTGGGCCAGGGCAGGTCGTGCGACTTGCTCACCATCGAGGTGAACAGCGCGCCCGCCGCGATCCAGGTCGCCCAGCCCAGGACCTGGACGAGCGAGCTGTCGCCACCCAGGAACATCGCGAACAGCAGGCGCGGCGCGTCCGTGATCGAGGTGATCAGCATCGACAGGCCGATGGTCGGGGCCCACGCGCCGTCGCCGCCGAGCTGGCGGGCCAGGGTGTGGGTGACCGCGCCCAGGATGAGACCGCTGAGCACGACCGCGACCGCGGTGCTCAGCATCCACGGGACGCTGTTGGACAGCGAGGCGTTGAGCACCTCCTCACGCGCCTGGTCGAGACCGAACACGGCGAGCAGGCCGTAGACGAACGAGACGGTCAGCGCGGTGGGCCACATCGGGTGGTCGCGCATCTGCCAGAACGTCGGGCCCGGCCGCAGCACGATGCCGCGCAACAGGTCCTTCCAGTGCAGCCGGGGGCCGGCGGGCGGCGCGGGCTGGCCGGCGCGGTAGGCGCCCACCTGACCGTCGTCGTACCCGTCGTCGTAGTCACCCTGGGGGCCGTACGACGGGTCCTCGCCGAGGCTGAACTGCTGGGTGTGGCCCGGGTTGTTGTGCGGGTCGTACCCGCCCTGGCCGCCGCCGTGGCCCGGATAGCCGCCCGGACCGCCCTGGCCGCCGTTCGGCGCGTAGTACGGGTCGTGTCCGCCGTCGCCGAAGTACTCCGGCTCGTCGTTGGGCTGGCCCTGCGCCGGGTGCGGCCACTGGACGCGGCCCGCGCTCGGCCCGTACGGACCGGGTGCCTGGGGCGGCCGTTGACCGGGGCCCGGCCCGTGCGGCGGGCCGCCGGGGTGTCCCTGGCCGCCGCCGGGCCGGCCGTAGGGCGCCGAGCCGTACGGCGGGGCGCCTCGCTGCCCGTACGGCGGGGGCGCCTGCCGTGAACCGGGCTGCCCGAGGTGCCCGCCGTGCCCCGGGTGCCCCCCGGGGGCGGGGGGTCCGGGGGGCCCGGGGTACGGTCCCCGCTGTCCCTGTTGTCCCTGCTGTCCCGAGCGGGAGTCGCGTCCGCGTCCGATCCTGAATCCAGCCACGATTCGAACGTACCTGGTCCCGACGGTCTCGGTGACCGGGCGGCGGGGAATCGCGCGGCCGTTGCGGCCGAGCTGTGACATCCCCTAGGGGAACCCCGGGGGGCTAGCCCCCCGCTGACCTTGGGGTTTACCGGTGTGGCGCGTGTCAACGACGGCGCGGGAGAGGGCGGGAGGCCGCCGCGAACCGGATGCGGCGGGCGGCCGGCACGCCGGTCGCGAGCGCCCCGGTGAGCCCGACCACGGCCCGCCCCGCCCCCGTCCGCGCCGCGCCCGCCCCCGTCCGCACCACGGCCCGCCCCGTAACGCCGCTCCGTCGCCCGCCGGCCGCCCGCTCGCGCCGCGACGCACCGCGTGGGGGACGCGTCAGAAGTCGTCCATCGTGTGCGGCATGAGGTCGGTGCGCAGCGCGGCGGTCAGCGCCGCCGCCGCGCCCTCGGTGTGCTCGGTGACGAGCCCCGCGTGCGCCAGTTCGCGCACCGGGATGGTGCCGAGGTAGCCGGCGGCGAGCTCGCGGACGTCGAGCGCGAGGTCGGCCGGGGCGTCGGTCGGCTCGTACGCGCAGACGCCCCGGGTCACCGAGAGCCGGTGCCGGCCCGCGTTGGCGGGGATCTGCGCGTCCCGTATCTCCAGCACCACGTCCACGTCGGCCGCCCAGGCCCGGGCGCGCAGCGCGGCCGGCACGTCCACCAGGCGCACCCGCAGCCCGGACTCCTCGCCGGTGACGCGCACCTGGTCGCGGTCGGCGCAGAAGTGCAGCAGCGGATCGTCCAGCGGGCGGCCCCACGCGCTCACGTGGTGGGTGAGGTCGATGTCGGCCAGGTAGCGCCACAGGGCCGCGGCGACGGCCGGGGTGTCGGCCTCCAGGTCGATGAGGTGCACGCTGCCGGGGCCCTCGCCGTCGGACTTGGTGCGGTAGATGACGTACCCGGCCAGCGGTTCGCCCAGGGCCACGATGCGCGGCGGGCTCATGTCGTCGTCCTCGGGGTCCTTCTCGACCAGCCACTCCTCGCGCCACCAGCGCTCCGGGCGGGCCATGCGGCCGGCGCGCGCGGAGCGGGTGCGCTCGTAGTACGGGCCGAGCAGCGCGGGCGCGTCGGCGACCTCGACCAGCCGCAGGGGCCGTTGGTCCGGGGCGATGCGCAGGGCCAGTGGGCGGGAGGAGTCGATGGTCACGGTCAGCCCGCGGGTGCCCGTCCCGAAGCCGTACCGGCCGTAGATCGCGTCCTCGGACGCCCACAGGCAGGCCAGCGGCACGCCCGCCGCGCGGAACCTGCGGTACTGCTCGGCGATCATCCCCGACAGCGCGCCCCGGCGCCGGTGGGTGGGGGCGACGGAGACGAAGGTCAGGCCGGGCGCGGGCAGCTCGCCGCCGGGCAGCGAGAGTGTGAAGTCGTCGTACGTGGCCATCAGGCCCACCAGTCGGTCGGCGTCGTACGCGCCCACGCGGGAGCACTCACGCAGGGTGTCGTGGTGGTGCTTGCGCTCGTCGTCTTCGGGCGTGTCGAGGAAGGCGAGGTAGGAGAGGTCGAGCGCCTCGTCGAGACGGGTCTCGGGCACCTCGCCGAACCGCAGGGTGGAGTGTCGTTCCATGTTCTGGACCGTAGTTCCGAAGAGTCGCACTGGCATCCGGTTTTCGCCCGCTTCGGGGCTGTTCCGGGCCAAACTGCCCGAACGGTCGCCGGATGGGCCGTTCTCGCTGGTCACCCGGGTCGCGGGCCGGGAGCGGCGGCGGGGCGCGGCGCCCGGCGGGCGCGGTGACCTGGGGCGGGCCGGCGCACGGGCGCCCGCCGCCGGTCGAACAGTGACCCATACCGCCCGCGGCGTGCCGGCGGGGGGCCGGGCCCGCCCGTCGTGCCCGACCGGGCCCGGCCGTGGGCCACTGTCCGCGCGCGTGCCTAGCGGGTCGCCGGAGCCTGGGCCGGCGAGGTGGCGAGCGGGTCCGTCTCCGGCCAGATCGGGACGGCCTCGGCGCCCGCGTGGCGGACGAGGGTGCCGTCGAAGGTCGAGTGGGTCTCGGGGACGCCTTCGTCCGGCCACTCCACGACCAGCTCCAGGGGCCCCTCGGGCGGCAGTTGGGACAGGTGCAGGACGAGGTGTTCGTGGAACCCCTCGCCGCCGCCCTCCAGGCGCAGACTCGGGCCGGTCGGGCCGGTGGCCGACGGGGCGGGGGCGTCCAGGGTGGTGACCTTGCGGCCGTCACCGAGCAGCATCCCGCAGCGCAGGGCGCCGGTCGCCGAGGGGTGGCGCGCCGGACCCCCGACCGTGGTGCGGCGGCGGAAGACCTCCACACGGATGGTGACCGAGCGGGGCCACACGTGCCAGCCGCTGAGCATGACCCGGGTGTCGGGGCCCGCGCCGAGCTCGGCGGTGTGCGGTATGCGGGCGGGGATGAACCAGCGCTCCGGCGGCAGTGGCTCGTCCTGCGGAGCCTCGTACGCGGGCAGCGGCGGCCGGGTGGGGGTTTCGGGCTCTTCGGTCGGGTCGGCGATGATCAACCCTTCGAAAAAACTCATGCACGGATTGTGACAGCCGACCCGGATACCTGTACGGGGAACGGGACGTGACCGGGAGCGCGGTGCCCTCGTGGGCGCCCCCGCCGTGCCCTCGCGGCGCTCGCCGGCTGCCCTCACGGCGCCCTCGGGACGGCCCGACCGACGGACGGCGGCCCCGCGCACCGCGAGCCGGCGTACCGCGCCCCCGCGGGCCCGCGATCTCGGCGCCGGGCGGGGCCGGGAACGGCGCCGGGCGGGCCGGGAACGCCGGTGGGCGGGCCGGGAACGCCGGTGGGCGTGGACCGTGGTGCTCGGTCCACGCCCACCGGCGTGCGCGGGAGCCGCCGGGGCGGCCCGGCGACTACGTCACGGGCTCGGGTTCGGGCGCCGGCGCGGGCTCCTCCGCGCCGTCCGGGCCCTCGGGCCCGGCCGGGGTCCTGACCGAGTCGAGCAGGAGCTGTGCCACGTCCACGACCTGGAGCGACTCCTTGGGCCTGACGCCCGTGCCGGAGCCGCTCTCGGCGGCGGCCTTCTTGCCGTTGACCGAGTCGGTGAGCATCACCAGGCAGAACGGGCAGGCCGTGGAGACGATGTCCGGGTTGAGGGAGAGCGCCTCGTCGACCCGCTCGTCGTTGACGCGCTTGCCGATGCGCTCCTCCATCCACATCCGGGCACCGCCGGCGCCGCAGCAGAAGCCGCGCTCCTTGTGCCGGTGCATCTCCTCGTTCCGCAGCCCCGGCACCTTGGCGATGATCTCGCGCGGCGGCGTGTAGACCTTGTTGTGCCGGCCCAGGTAGCACGGGTCGTGGTAGGTGATCAGACCCTCGACCGGCGTCACCGGGACCAGCCGGCCCTCGTCGATGAGGTGCTGGAGCAGCTGGGTGTGGTGGATGACCTCGAACTCGCCGCCGAGCTGCGGGTACTCGTTGGCGATCGTGTTGAAGCAGTGCGGGCAGGTCGCGACGATCTTCTTCTTCGCCTTCTCGACCGTCACGCCCTCCTCGGCGTCCTCGCCGAAGGCCGCGTTCAGCATCTCGACGTTCTGCTGGCCGAGCTGCTGGAAGAGGAACTCGTTGCCCAGGCGGCGGGCCGAGTCACCGGTGCACGCCTCGTCGCCGCCCATGATCGCGAACTTCACGCCCGCGATGTGCAGCAGCTCGGCGAACGCCTTCGTGGTCTTCTTGGCCCGGTCCTCCAGGGCGCCCGCGCAGCCGACCCAGTACAGGTAGTCGACCTCGGTCAGGTCCTCGACGTCCTTGCCGACGACGGGGACCTCGAACTCGACCTCCTTGGTCCAGGCGAGCCGCTGCTTCTTGGCCAGGCCCCAGGGGTTGCCCTTCTTCTCCAGGTTCTTGAGCATCGTGCCCGCCTCGCTGGGGAAGCTGGACTCGATCATGACCTGGTAGCGGCGCATGTCGACGATGTGGTCGACGTGCTCGATGTCCACCGGGCACTGCTCGACGCAGGCGCCGCAGGTGGTGCACGACCACAGCACGTCCGGATCGATGACGCCGTTCTCCTCCAGCGTGCCGATCAGCGGGCGCTCGGCCTCGGCCAGCGCGGCGGCCGGCACCTGGGCGAGCTGCTCCTCGCTGCCCCGCTCGGCACCCTCGGCGTCCTTGCCGCCGCCGGCCAGCAGATACGGCGCCTTGGCGTGCGCGTGGTCGCGCAGGCCCATGATCAGCAGCTTCGGGGAGAGCGGCTTGCCGGTGTTCCAGGCCGGGCACTGCGACTGGCAGCGCCCGCACTCGGTGCAGGTGGAGAAGTCGAGCAGGCCCTTCCAGGAGAAGTGCTCGACCTGCGAGACGCCGAACTGGTCGTCCTCGCCCGGGTCCTCGAAGTCGATCGGCTGGCCCGCCGAGACCATCGGCTGGAGCGCGCCCAGCGCGGTGGAGCCGTCGGCCTCGCGCTTGAACCAGATGTTGGGGAAGGCCAGGAAGCGGTGCCAGGCCACGCCCATGTCGGTCTTGAGGGCGACCGTGATCATCCAGATGAAGGAGGTCGAGATCTTGATCATCGCGACCAGGTACGTCAGGTTCTGCAGCGTGCTGACGTCGAGCTCGCGGAAGGCGGCGACCAGCGGGTACGAGGCGAAGAAGCCGGCCTCGTACGACGCGACGTGGTGCTGGGCGCCCTCCAGGCCGCGCAGCGTCATGATCGACAGGCCGACGATCAGGATGACGGCCTCGACGAAGTACGCCTGGCCGAAGTTCGACCCCGTGAAACGGGACTTGCGGCCGGCCTTGCCGGGCTTGCTGAGCTGACGGATGACGATGAGCGTCAGGATGCCGAGGGTCGTCATCAGCCCGAGGAACTCGGTGAAGACCTCGTACGGCAGCCAGTCGCCGATGACCGGGATCAGCCAGTCCGCCCGGAAGAGCTGTCCGATGGCGTTGACGATGGTCAGCAGCAGCGAGAAGAAGCCCACCGCCACGAACCAGTGCGCGACGCCGACGACGCCCCAGCGGTTCATACGGGTGTGGCCGAGGAACTCCTTGGCCACGGTGATCGTGCGTTGCGCGGGGTCGTCGGTCCTGGTCCCCGCCGGTACGGGCTGGCCGAGCCGTACGTAGTGGAAGATCTGGAGCAGGGCACGGCCGAACAGCGCGACGCCGACCGCGATGAGGACCAGCGACACGATGATCGCGGCGAGTTGCATGGCGGCTCCTCGAACCTACGAAAGCGGACTTACTAAGCAGTAACTTATCTGGTCTTCGCCGAGATTATCGAGGATCACCAAGGCGGCGCACTCGACGAGCCGGTGATATGCGTCGCTCAGGGTTGCCTTATCGCCCTCACCTGCCCTTCGGGGCGCCCCTCGATGCACGGATTCCTCCGGGGTACGGCGTCCCCGGCCGTGCCGTCGGCGGCGCGCGACGGTCTCGGGGTGGGGGCCTCGGGGTCGCGGGCGGTCGGGTCGGGGTGGCCTCCGGGCGGGGGCGTACGGCCGGGCCCGGGTGTCGGCGTCGCTGGCGCTCGCGGGTGCGGGGGAGGGGCGCGGGATGTCTCATGGGGAGCGTGGGTCCGGGGGCGTGGCGCGGCCCGGGGGTGGCCGTGGGCGGTCTGGGGTGCGGTTTTCGGCCGCGCGCGAATAAGGGCCACATAAAAGTTGAGCGTGCTCGACTCAGCTCTGTTGACAGAAAATTCTGGATCATGCACGCTTGAGCCTGTTCCACTCAAGTTGGCTGGAGGATTGACATGGCACGTGCGGTCGGCATCGACCTGGGTACGACGAACTCCGTCGTCAGTGTTCTCGAGGGCGGTGAGCCCACCGTCATCACCAACGCCGAGGGCGCCAGGACCACGCCGTCCGTCGTCGCCTTCGCGAAGAACGGCGAGGTGCTGGTAGGCGAGGTCGCCAAGCGCCAGGCCGTGACCAACGTCGACAGGACCGTCCGGTCGGTCAAGCGCCACATGGGCACCGACTGGAAGATCAACCTGGACGGCAAGGACTTCAACCCGCAGCAGATGAGCGCCTTCATCCTGCAGAAGCTGAAGCGCGACGCCGAGGCGTACCTGGGCGAGAAGGTCGCGGACGCGGTCATCACCGTCCCCGCCTACTTCAACGACTCCGAGCGTCAGGCGACCAAGGAGGCCGGCGAGATCGCGGGCCTGAACGTCCTGCGCATCGTCAACGAGCCGACGGCCGCCGCTCTCGCCTACGGGCTGGAGAAGGACGACCAGACCATCCTCGTCTTCGACCTCGGCGGCGGCACCTTCGACGTGTCGCTCCTGGAGATCGGCGACGGTGTGGTGGAGGTCAAGGCCACCAACGGTGACAACCACCTCGGTGGTGACGACTGGGACCAGCGCGTCGTGGACTACCTGGTCAAGCAGTTCAACAACGGGCACGGCGTGGACCTGTCCAAGGACAAGATGGCGCTCCAGCGTCTCCGCGAGGCCGCGGAGAAGGCGAAGATCGAGCTGTCCTCGTCCACCGAGACCACGATCAACCTGCCCTACATCACGGCCTCCGCCGAGGGCCCGCTGCACCTGGACGAGAAGCTCACCCGCGCCCAGTTCCAGCAGCTCACCTCGGACCTCCTGGAGCGCTGCAAGACGCCGTTCCACAACGTCATCAAGGACGCGGGCATCGCCCTGTCCGAGATCGACCACGTGGTGCTCGTCGGTGGCTCCACCCGCATGCCGGCCGTCGCCGAGCTCGTCAAGGAGCTGACCGGCGGTCAGGACGCCAACAAGGGCGTCAACCCGGACGAGGTCGTGGCCATCGGCGCCGCGCTGCAGGCCGGTGTGCTCAAGGGCGAGGTCAAGGACGTCCTGCTGCTCGACGTCACGCCGCTGTCGCTTGGTATCGAGACCAAGGGCGGCATCATGACCAAGCTGATCGAGCGCAACACGACGATCCCGACCAAGCGCTCGGAGATCTTCACGACGGCCGAGGACAACCAGCCGTCCGTGCAGATCCAGGTCTACCAGGGCGAGCGCGAGATCGCGGCGTACAACAAGAAGCTCGGGATGTTCGAGCTGACCGGGCTGCCGCCGGCGCCGCGCAACGTGCCGCAGATCGAGGTCACCTTCGACATCGACGCCAACGGCATCATGCACGTCTCCGCCAAGGACCTGGGCACCGGCAAGGAGCAGCGGATGACCGTCACCGGTGGCTCCGCGCTGCCGAAGGACGACATCGAGCGCATGATGCGCGAGGCCGAGCAGTACGCGGACGAGGACCACAAGCGCCGCGAGGCCGCCGAGACGCGTAACCAGGCCGAGCAGCTCGTCTACCAGACCGAGAAGTTCCTCAGCGACAACGAGGACAAGGTCCCCGGTGACGTGAAGTCCGAGGTCGAGGCCGCGGTCACCGACCTCAAGGAAAAGCTCAAGGGCGAGGACAACGCGGCCATCCGCGAGGCCACCGAGAAGGTCGCCACCGTCAGCCAGAAGCTCGGCCAGGCGATGTACGCCGACGGTCAGGCCGCCGCCGGCACGCCGGGCGCCGAGGGCGCCGCCGGCGCTGGTGCCGGTGCCGGTCAGGCCAAGGACGACGACGTCGTGGACGCCGAGATCGTCGACGACGAGAAGGACAACCGCCAGGGCGGTGCGGCGTGACGGAGGAGACTCCGGGCTTCGACGAGCAGCCCGACGTCCCCTCCGACGCCACCCCCGACGCCGCGTCGAAGTCCGACGCGGCGAAGGGGGCCGGGTCCGCCGACGCGGCGGGCCCGGCGGCCTCGGCCGGGGAAGCACCAGATGCCGGCCTCGACGGGAAAGCACAGCACGACGTGGCGCTGACGGCTCAGCTCGACCAGGTTCGTACGGCACTCAACGAGCGCACCGCTGATCTCCAGCGCCTCCAGGCGGAGTACCAGAACTACCGCCGCCGGGTGGAGCGCGACCGGGTCACGGTCAAGGAGATCGCTGCGGCCAACCTGCTCTCCGAGCTGCTGCCGGTGCTCGACGACGTCGGTCGGGCCCGCGAGCACGGCGAGCTGGTCGGCGGCTTCAAGTCGGTGGCGGAGTCCCTGGAGACCGTGGTCGCCAAGCTGGGTCTCCAGCAGTTCGGCAAGGAGGGCGAGCCCTTCGACCCGCTGATCCACGAGGCGCTGATGCACAGCTACGCGCCGGACGTCACCGAGACCACGTGCGTGTCGATCCTCCAGCCGGGGTATCGCATCGGCGAGCGAACGATTCGTCCCGCGCGGGTCGCCGTCGCCGAGCCGCAGCCGGGCGCCAGTCAGGCAGGCCAGGGCGATGAGGCGTCTGACGAGGAGAACGGTGGCCCGGACGAGGGCTGACGTGATGTACGGAGAGGAGGGACGTCGAGGATGAGCACCAAGGACTTCGTCGAGAAGGACTACTACAAGGTCCTCGGCGTCCCCAAGGACGCCACCGAAGCCGAGATCAAGAAGGCGTACCGGAAGCTCGCCCGCGAGTACCACCCGGACGCCAACACCGGTGACGCCAAGGCCGAGGAGCGCTTCAAGGAGATCTCCGAGGCCAACGACGTCCTCGCCGATCCCAAGCGGCGCAAGGAGTACGACGAGGCGCGGGCGCTGTTCGGCAACGGCGGCTTCCGCCCGGGGCCGGGCGGCCCCGGTGGCACCGGCAGCTTCAACTTCGACCTCGGCGACCTGTTCGGGGGCGGCGGACCGCAGCCCGGCGGGCCGGGCGCCGGCGGCTTCGGCGGCGGACTCGGGGACGTGTTCGGCGGCCTGTTCAACCGTGGCGGGCCGGGCACCCGGACCCAGCCCCGGCGCGGCCAGGACGTCGAGTCCGAGGTGACGCTCAGCTTCACCGAGGCGGTGGACGGCGCGACCGTGCCGCTGCGCATGTCGAGCCAGGCGCCGTGCAAGGCGTGCCAGGGCACCGGCGACAAGAACGGCTCGCCCCGGGTGTGCCCGACCTGTGTCGGCACCGGGCAGGTCAGCCGGGGCGGCGGGGGCGGCTTCTCGCTCACCGACCCGTGCGTGGACTGCCGGGGCCGGGGCCTGATCGCCCAGGACCCGTGTGACCAGTGCAAGGGCAGCGGGCGCGCCCGTTCCTCGCGCACCATGCAGGTCCGGATCCCGGCGGGCGTCAGCGACGGGCAGCGCATCCGGCTGCGCGGCAAGGGCGCCCCCGGCGAGACCGGCGGCCCGGCCGGCGACCTGTACGTCGTGGTCCACGTCGACGCCCACCCGGTCTTCGGCCGCAAGGGCGACAACCTCACCATCACGGTCCCCGTCGCCTTCGACGAGGCGGCCCTGGGCGGCGAGATCAGGGTCCCGACCCTGGGCGGGCCGCCCGTCACCCTCAAGCTGCCCGGGGGCACGCCCAGCGGGCGCACCATGCGGGCCCGTGGCAAGGGCGCCACCCGCAAGGACGGCACCCGGGGCGACCTGCTGGTCACCATAGAGGTGGCCGTGCCGGGCGAGCTCAGTGACAAGGCGCGGGAGGCGCTGGAGACCTACCGCGAGGCCACGGTGGACGAGGACCCGCGGGCCGAGCTGTTCCAGGCCGCGAAGGGAGAATGAGATGGACGGCCGAGGCGCACGCCCAGGCGGCGGCAGCCGCAACCCCTACGAGCTGACCGACGACTCACCGGTGTACGTCATCTCGGTCGCCGCCCAGCTCTCCGGTCTGCACCCGCAGACCCTCCGTCAGTACGACCGCCTCGGTCTGGTCTCCCCGGACCGCACGGCGGGCCGTGGTCGGCGTTACTCAGCCCGTGACATCAGCCTGCTGCGGCAGGTGCAGGCGCTCAGCCAGGACGAGGGCATCAACCTGGCGGGCATCAAGCGCATCATCGAGCTGGAGAACCAGGTGGCCGCGCTCCAGCAGCGGGTCGCCGAGCTCCAGCAGGCGGCGGACGGCGCGGCGGCGGCGATGCGGCAGCGTGAGGCCGCCGTGCACGCCTCCTACCGCCGTGACCTGGTCCCCTACGACCAGGTGCGGCAGACCAGCGCGCTGGTGGTGTGGCGGCCCCGCAGGCCAGGGCAGGACTAGTCCGCGCACGCCGACGCCTCGGCGCCCTGGACGCGACAGCGGTGGGCCCGTCGACCCCTCGGGGACGGCGGGCCCACCGGCGTGTCCGGGGGCGGGCGGTGCGCGTTAGGCGGGCGGGGCGCGTGGGCCGGGACGTCGGCTGGGTGGGGGCGTTGGCGGGGCGGGGCGCGGGCTTCGTACGGTGGGGGTGTGCATGAGGGTGAACTCGTCCCGGCCGACCGGGAACTGCTGTCCCTGCAACTGGGCGCGAACTGGACCGTGACCGGGGACGGCCGGCTGACCGGCCCGGACGCGCCCCGGCTGGTGGTGGCCGCCGCGGCCGACGGGGTGCGGGTCGCGGCCGACGCGAGCGTGCCCGAGAGGGTGCTGGCCGAGGTGCGGGCGACCGTCGCGAGGGTGCGCCCGGTGCTGCTGGCCGGCGCGGCGGGCGGCGGGGGCCCGGCGAGTGGTGGTCCGGTCGAGGGAGGGCCGGACTGCGTGGGGCGGGAGGGGGCGTACGGGGTGCCGGAGGCGGTCGTGCGGGCGCGGCGGCTGGTCGAGGCGGCCACCGGCGAGGCGACGCTGATCTCGGCGCCGAGCTATCTCGTCGCGCCCGGTACGCGGTTCGCGCCGACGGCCGAGGTGGTCACCTCCTCGGAACCGGGGCGGGCGGCGCTGCGCGCGGCCAACCCGGGCAACTGGGGCGCGGGGGAGTGGGACGATCTCCTCGACGGAGCCCTCGGCCCCTGGGCGATGGCCGTGGAGGCGGGCCGGGTCGTCGCGATCTGCCATACGCCGTGCGCGTCGGAGCTGGCCGCCGAGGCCGGGGTGTGGACCCGGCCGGGCCATCGCGGTCGGGGCCACGCGGCGACGGTCACCGCGGCGTGGGCCCGGGTCATGGCCGCGACCTCGGGCGGCAAGCGCCTCTTCTACAGCACCACGGCCGCCAATCTGGCCTCCCAGAACGTCGCCCGCCGCCTGGGGCTGCGCCAGCTCGGCTGGCTGTGGAAGCTGACCGACCGACGGGGCGGCGGGTGACCTGGTGAGCGACTGACGTGGCGAGCGGCGTGCCCCGCCGCGCGCCCGTGCCCACCTGGTGCGGTGGCGCGTTCCACCTCGGTGCGACTCCTCACGTGCGCCGAGGACTTGGCTCAGGTGATCGTGGCCCAGCGGCCGGAGCGGTCGCGATGACGGCCCTCGACCGGGGGTGGGCCCCTGTGGCGGGAGGCGTGCTCCTGCCGACCGGTCGGCGCTGGGCCGCCGTACGGACCTGCGCCGCCGTCGGGGACCGGGCGTGCGGAGTTCTCGACGGGCTGGCCGCGTCGGCCGCCGCGATCGTCGACTCCCGCGCGTACCGCGATCTGGCTCGTGCCTCCCGGTGGGGTGCCGCACGCCCCGTGATGGTGGGGGGCCGACTCCGGCCGCCGTCCTGGTGGTGCCCTCGCTGCCGGCCGGCCTGGCCTACGCGGGCGTGCCGCCGGCCGACCGGCAGGCCGGCCCGAACGTGCACTGGCGCGCGCCAGTGCACCGGGCGGCCGTGCTCCCGTAGAGCTGCCGCCACCCGTCAGGTAGCGGAACGTGCGGGGAGGACGGCGGGCGCGCTCGCCGACCTTCGGGGGTGCGGTCGGCGACGGTCGTGCGGAAGCGTGGAGGGGCCGTGCCTTCGATGGTCACGGCTGGGCCCGGCCGTGTGGATGGCCCTGACACGGTCCCTGGTCCTGCGCCCGGCCGAGCGGGGACTTCTCCACGGCCGGCGACTGCGGGGTGCGCGTAGGGGACACGCGCCGCAGCAGCAGGAGTACGAGCACGATCAGTACGGCGGACAGAGCACCGCCGACGATCGCCGCGGCGTGCAGCCCGGAGGTGAACGCCGCACGCACGGCCGAGGCCATGGACCGACCCGTCTCGCCGGGTAGGCGCTCGGCGATCGCGAGGCCGCCGCCCACATTGTCGGCCGCCCGCGACACCGCCTCCACGGGTGCGTCGGCCGGAGCCCCGGCGTGTACGCGGTGCCGGTACACCGCTGCCATCACGCTGCCGGTGGCGGCGATACCGAAGGCGAGGCCGAGTTCGTAGGCGGTCTGCCCGATCGCGGTGGCCTGACCGTTCCTGCCGGGTGGAGCGGCCCCCACGGCGATGCCGGTGCCGAGTACGGCGATCGGGGCCAGGCCCAACATCATGACCGTCGCCGCGCCGACCGCCCTCAGCGCACCGGACTCGTCGGCGGGCAGCGTGGCAAGCACCGCGAAGGCCGCCCCCGCCGACGCCGCGCCCCAGGCGATCACGTACGCCGGACGAATCCGCCGCGCGAGCACCGGCGTGAGCTGTGAGCCCACGGCGAGACCGACGGCGGGAACCACCATCAGCAGACCGGCCCGCACCGGGGACGCACCGGTGACGACCTGGAGGTACTGCGGCATCAGGTACTCCACACCGTTCATCGCGGCCAGGCCGATGAACATCAGGACCAGGGCGGCGGTGAAGGTGCGGTCGGCGAAGAGTCGTACGTCCAACAGTGGTGCCATAACGCGCCGTTGCCGTCGTAGGAACAGGACGCCGAAAGTCAGCCCCACGGCCGCCGCGGTGAACGTCCCCGGGGCGAGGCCGTGTTCGCCCCCGCTCTTGATCGCGTAGACCAGCGGCAGCAACGTCAGCAGGAGCAGGGGAGCGCCGACCCGGTCGAGTCTCCTGGCCCCGGCCGTGGGCGGACGAGGCACCAGCGTCGGCACGGCGGCCAGGACGAGGGCCATGACGGGAACGGCGGGCAGGAACACCGAGCCCCACCAGAAGTGCTCCAGCAGGACTCCGCTGACCACGGGACCGACGGCGATACCGCTGGACAGGGCCGTCACCCACAGCGCGATCGCCCGCGCCCGCGCCACGGGGTCGGTGAACATGTGGCTGATCAGCGCCAGCGTCGCCGGCAGGATGGCCGCTCCGGCGGCGCCGAGGACCGCCCGGGCCAGGATCAGCGCCTCCGGGCCGGGCGCCCACGCGGCCAGGACCGAGGCGGCGATGAAGACGGAGACGCCGCCGACCAGGAGCCGGCGGTGTCCGTAGCGGTCACCGAGGTTGCCGGACAGGACCAGCAGGGACGCGATGGCGAAGCCGTACACGTCGTTGATCCACAGCAGTTGGGTGCTCGACGGCACGAGATCGGCCGCCAACGCGGGCGTCGCCAGCCACAGGACGCCCAGGTCGACGGTCATCAGCAGGGTGGGCAGGAGGAGTACGGCGAGACCGACCCACGGCCGTCGGACACGGGCAGGCACCGGCCGCGGGCCCGGAGGGGAAGTGAGTGAAGTAGGCACAGGGGCCAGCCAACCGGCGAGCGGTTGGACGAGCGATAATCAAAGCTCCGCAATCGATGTTCATGCGTCTGTTCGGCCGTCTAGGCTGTCGGGCATGGGAGATGCCCTGTCGAGCCTGCTGCGCGACATCCGTCCCGCCGGAGCCCTCTTCGACCAGTCGACGCTCCGCCCTCCGTGGTCCCTGCGGTTCGCCGAGGAGACGTCGCTGACGCTGCTCACCATGCTCAGCGGCGAGGCATGGGCAACCCCCGACGGCGCGGACGCCGTGTCGCTGCACACGGGGGACGTCGCTCTCGTACGCGGCCCCGCACCCTTCACCGTCGCGGACGACCCCGCCACACAGGCCGTCGCCGTGGTCGATCGGGACGGGGCCTGTACCGCCCCCGACGGGAGGGCGCTCGGCGGCGGACTGCCGATGTGCCGCCGGGACGGCCTCCCCGGCGAGGCGGCCGTGCTGCTGAAGGTCACGTACGAGGTGAACGGCCAGGTCGGGCGCCGCGTCCTCGACGCGCTGCCCCCACTCGCCCGCGTCCCCGCGCTGCCGGGCGGCTGCCCCACGCTGCACATGATCTCCACCGAGGTCGGCGGGGACAGCCCCGGGCGTGACGTCGTCCTTGACCGGTTGCTCGACCTGCTCCTCGTCTCCAGCCTGCGCGAGTGGTTCAAGCTGCCGACGACGGATGTCCCCGCGTGGTACCGCGCGCAGACCGACCCGGTGGTCGGCCGGGCCCTGCGGTCCCTCCACGACGATCCGGCACACCCGTGGACCGTCGCCGAGCTCGCGGCGCGGAGCGGGGTCTCCCGGGCCGCCTTCGCCCAGCGATTCACCCACCTCGTCGGCCGCCCGCCGATGGCCTACCTCGCCGAGTGGCGCATCTCCCGGGCCGCCGACCTGCTGGCCGACAGCGACGCGACGGTCGCCGCGGTGGCCCGCCAGGTCGGCTACTCCAGTTCCTACGCCCTCAGTGCCGCCTTCAAGCGCACGCTCGGCGTCCGCCCGACCGAACACCGCGACCGCGTCCACGGCCGGGTCGCCTGAGGGCACGGCCCGGCCGTGCCCTCGTCACACCGGACTCGTGCGGCGCACGCACTCCTTCACCACCTCCCGCGGACCGCCCGTCCGCTCCAGCCGGATACCGCCGCACGCGCGCGCCGTCGCCGTGCTTGAGGAGGTCCTCCGTGGCGCTGTGCGCCACCTCGGCCCCCGTGGTCCTGCGCCTGGCTGCTCCGCGCCGATGGCCTCGGGGGCTGGCACTGGCGGTACGCGATGCTCGCCCCACACATCCGGATACGCACCGATGGCATGGCCCGGGTGCCGCACACCGACCGCACCCGAGGCCCAGGCCCACGGTGGGCGCACCCCGGGGTCGCGCCCACCCCGCCGGCGCGATGGCTCGCGCACGTGCTCACCCCGTCCGACGACCTGGCCACGGCCTGGATCGTGCACCACGGACCGCTGCCCGAGCGGCCGGGCGAGCCCGCCCGCGACGATCGCCGGGGGCCGTTCGTGGAGCGCCCACCACGAGCCCGACCAGCCCGCCCCTGCCCCCAGCCCCAGGTAGCGTCAGCCCTCACGACTGAAGCCAGGGCAGGCGGCTTCAGCGCCCGGCGGGTCGGGGGAGGCGCAGGTGGGGTGTTTGTCGCAGCTGGGCGTTAGGTCGCGATCAGTGGAAGTCGCAGAAAACCGGCCTCGCGGCGGGTAAACCCGCAGGTCAGTCACTCTGGTTCCCGCGCACGCGGGGGTGGTCCCGGCAGTGTCAGCGTGGCGGAAGCGCGTCCAAGCTGGTCCCCGCGCACGCGGGGGTGGTCCCTCCGCGAGGCGCTGGAGGCGGCCGGAATCCCGCTGGTCCCCGCGCACGCGGGGGTGGTCCTGAAGCCCAACGGAGCTGCGATACGGGCTATCCCTGGTCCCCGCGTGCGGGGGTGGTCCTCGGGTCGCCATGGAAGCCCGCGAAGATTTCTACTGGTCCCCGCGCACGCGGGGATGCCCCCAGATGTCAACAGCACCCTGACCGCCACCTGTTGAGAGCACTGACCGCAGAGCGCCTGTCTGTGCGAGTCGTCGGGGCGAGGTCAGTGAGCCGAGCCGAGCCAGCTTCGTGGCCTGGTGGCCCAAGTGCTCGACCCTGGAAAGCTGCTCCGCCTCATATCGGGGTCGCCGAACGCCAGGAGGCGGGGTCTCTCCCTGCCGGTATCGCTGGCCAGGAACTGGGTCCGGCACCCGAACTGTTTCGCGTCGCCATCGCGAGGAGAGTGCCGCTCCTTGCTCACACCACACGTTCGACAGCCGCTGGCTCGGCAGGTATCAGGTGCTGGAGCGCCCCCCTGCGGGGAAAGAAGGCCGGGCCCGTGAGGTCCGGCCTTCGCGGTGTTCCGTGTGGCGCTTCGGGAGTGCTGAACGCCCGGGCCAGCGCCGGCGCCTGATGTGGCGTCAGTGGCTGGACCGAGCCGCACTAGCTTCGTCTTCTACAGCAGGGGCGGCAGGAATCGAACCTACAGCCTTCGGTTTTGGAGACCGGTGCTCTGCCAATTGAGCTACGCCCCTTCGGTAGCTGTAGCTTGCCACGGCTCGGTGGTCGCTAACCAGGGCGTTGTCCCGGCATGTGGACACGGCACGCGGCGATACCGGCCGAACCGGTGGGAAAGCGGCAAGTGGTGGGTGACGGAGCGTGAGAATTCGTGGGCATTCGTCGCTCATGCGGCGGTACGTGCTGGTCGGCGGTCGCGCACGGTCCACAGCGGGGGGTGGTGGCAGCTTGTGGCCAGGTCAGTAGTGCCGTGCGGAGCGCGTGTCGTGGGGCGGGGAGCGCGGGGGGACGGGCGGAGCTCGTGGGTTCGGCCCGCGCTGGCGCGCCGGGTGCCCGACGCGCGCCGGCGCGGCTCCCGGGCGTGGGTGGCGGTCGACGGTGGGCCCGGCGCGCCGGCGGTCCGTCGGTGGGGGCCCGGGGGTGGGGTGGGTCAGATCTTTCCCATGCCGCGCGTCAGGGCGATCTCGATGGTGACGCGTTCGGGGTTGGGTCTGGGGTCGCGGCCGTAGCGCTCGGCGTAGCGGCGTTCGGCCTCGGCGACGCTGGCCGCGTCCGTGCGCACCCGGGCCCGGCCCTCCAGCGTGGCCCAGCGGGCGCCGGCGAGCTGGCAGACCGCGACCAGCGCGCCGGTCGGGCCGGCGGCGCTCACGTTGGCGACCTTGGTGCTGGTCCTGCGGCAGATGACCCGGGCGATGCGGGACTCGGGGTCGTACGTCACGCCGACCGGTGTCACGTGCGGGGTGCCGTTGGGGCGGGGGGTGGTGAGGGTGCACAGGTGGCGCTCGCGCCAGAAGGCGACGTAGGCGGGGTCGGGGCGGTCAAGATCGATAGCCATGGCGGGCAGCGTAATCCGGCCCACGGCCCGGCCCGGTCGACGGCTCGCCGTGGCCGGCGCGGGGCTGACGGCGGCGGGCCCGCCGCCGGGATCGGCGGGACGCGGCCCGTGGTGGCGGGCCCGAGGGCCGGGGCTGTGCCGGGCTCGCGGGCGGGTCCGGACGCGGGGCGGCGGGCCGGCCGCGTGGGGGCCCGGCCGGCCGTGTGAGGGTCCGGGCCGGTCGTGTGGGGGTGGCTCGGGGCGGCTACGCGTCGACGGGTGGGCTGGCGCGGGCGGAGGGCGGCGGGTCGGCCGGGCCCGGCGCGTGGTGGGTCGCCCGGGCGCGGCGGGTGTCGACGCGGTAGCCGATGCCCAGGGCGACGGCGGCCAGGACCAGCGCGCAGAGCAGGGCGCCGGGGAGCCACACGTCGCGGTGGAGCGGGCCGCTGGAGGTGTACGCCCAGTCGTCGCCGGCGAAGATCTTGTCGCCCAGGGTCACCGGCGGGTCGTGGATGCGGCCGTGGCCGGTGTGCCCGTCGGCGAAGATCCACTCGCTGCCGCAGGAGGAGGTGGGCGCGGCGTTGTCGTCCTCGGCGCAACGCTCGATGGTGCGGACCCTGGCCGTCTCGCCGGTGGCCAGGCGGTGCGCGCCCTTGCCGACCCACAGCGTGACGGCGCCGATCAGCACCAGGAGCAGCCCGAGCGCGGTCAGCGGGGTACACAGCGCGCGCAGCCGGGTGCGTGCGGCGCGCCCGGAGCCACCTTCCGGGGCGCGTCTCGCGTCCTCACCCATGTCCGACCCGCCCCGTACGCATCCCTGACCTGTCCCCGTGGCCCGTCTGTCGCTCACTCGTCTGGCCGATTGTCGTACGCATACCCATGCCGTAGGGGCGACAACGCCCGGCCGGGTCGGTGGCCGGGGTGTCGCGGGCGCCGCCGTGCGGGTGCCCGGGGTGTCCCGCACCGTCGGACGTGGAGTGGGAACGGTGCGGAAGCCGGTGCGGGAACCGGGGGCGTGGGCGGGCGGGTCGCTCGGAGTGGGGCCGGCCCGGTGAGGGCTCCAGGAGGGGTGGGCGAAATTAAGTTGAGTGCACTAGACTCAACTTATCGTAGGTTGCCAAGAGCAGGACGGTGGGACCGTGGGCCAGGAGCAAGGAGGAGCGCGACCGTGGATGCCGAGCTGACCAACAAGAGCCAGGAGGCGCTGAGCGCCGCCAACGAGCGTGCCGTGGCGAGCGGGCACGCGGACCTGACGCCAGCCCATCTGCTGCTGGCCCTGCTCAGCGGGCAGGACAACGAGAACCTGATGGACCTGCTGGCCGCCGTCGAGGCCGACGCGGCCACCCTGCGCTCCGGCGCCGAGCGACAGCTCGCCGCGCTGCCGAGCGTCCAGGGCTCGACCGTCGCGCCGCCGCAGCCCAGCCGGGACCTGCTGGCCGTGCTGGCCGACGCCGCCCAGCGTGCCAAGGATCTTGGCGACGCGTACGTTTCCACCGAGCACCTGCTCATCGGCGTCGCCGCCAAGGGCGGGCCCAGCGGGGAGCTCCTCAACCAGCAGGGGGCGAGCGCCAAGCGGCTGCTCGCCGCCTTCGAGACCACCAGGGGCGGGACGCGGGTGACCAGCCGGGACCCGGAGGGCACGTACAAGGCGCTGGAGAAGTTCGGCACGGACCTCACGGCCGCCGCGCGCGAGGGAAAGCTGGACCCGGTCATCGGGCGGGACCAGGAGATCCGGCGCGTGGTGCAGGTGCTCTCGCGGCGTACGAAGAACAACCCGGTGCTCATCGGCGAGCCGGGCGTCGGCAAGACCGCCGTCGTGGAGGGGCTCGCGCAGCGCATCGTCAAGGGCGACGTGCCCGAGTCGCTCCGGGACAAGCGGCTGGTCTCGCTCGACCTGGGTGCGATGGTGGCCGGCGCGAAGTACCGGGGCGAGTTCGAGGAGCGGCTGAAGACCGTGCTCGCCGAGATCCGGTCGAGCGAGGGCCGGGTCATCACCTTCATCGACGAGCTGCACACCGTCGTCGGCGCGGGCGCCGGCGGCGACTCCGCGATGGACGCGGGCAACATGCTCAAGCCCATGCTGGCCCGGGGCGAGCTGCGGATGGTCGGCGCGACCACGCTGGACGAGTACCGCGAGCGGATCGAGAAGGACCCGGCCCTGGAGCGCCGCTTCCAGCAGGTGCTGGTCGCCGAGCCGACCGTGGAGGACTCGGTCGCGATCCTGCGCGGGCTCAAGGGCCGGTACGAGGCACACCACAAGGTGCAGATCGCCGACGCCGCGCTGGTGGCCGCCGCGACCCTGTCCGACCGGTACATCACCTCGCGCTTCCTGCCCGACAAGGCCATCGACCTGGTGGACGAGGCGGCGTCCCGGCTGCGCATGGAGATCGACTCCTCGCCCGTGGAGATCGACGAGTTGCAGCGCGCCGTGGACCGGCTGCGGATGGAGGAGCTGGCCCTCCGGAACGAGAGCGACGAGGCCAGCAAGCAGCGGCTGGAGAAGCTGCGCCGCGACCTCGCCGACAAGGAGGAGGAGCTGCGCGGCCTCGGCGCCCGCTGGGAGAAGGAGAAGCAGGGCCTCAACCGGGTCGGCGAGCTCAAGGAGCGCCTGGACGAGCTGCGTGGACAGGCCGAGCGCGCGCAGCGCGAGGGCGACTTCGACGCCGCGTCCAAGCTGCTGTACGGCGAGATCCCGGGCGTGGAGCGGGAGCTGACCGCCGCCACCGAGGCGGAGGAGGAGGCCAAGAAGGGCGACCGGGACAAGATGGTCAAGGAGGAGGTCGGCCCGGACGACATCGCCGACGTCGTCGCCTCCTGGACCGGCATCCCCGCCGGCCGCCTCCTGGAGGGCGAGACGCGGAAGCTGCTGCGTATGGAGGACGAGCTGGGCCGGCGGCTGATCGGCCAGCGCGAGGCGGTCCGGGCGGTCTCGGACGCGGTGCGTCGCACCCGGGCCGGCATCGCCGACCCCGACCGGCCCACCGGCTCCTTCCTCTTCCTCGGCCCCACCGGCGTCGGCAAGACCGAGCTGGCCAAGGCGCTGGCGGACTTCCTCTTCGACGACGAGCGGGCCATGGTCCGCATCGACATGAGCGAGTACAGCGAGAAGCACTCGGTGGCCCGGCTGGTCGGCGCCCCGCCCGGCTACGTCGGGTACGAGGAGGGCGGTCAGCTCACCGAGGCGGTGCGCCGGCGCCCGTACACGGTGGTGCTGCTGGACGAGGTGGAGAAGGCCCACCACGAGGTCTTCGACATCCTGCTCCAGGTGCTGGACGACGGACGGCTGACGGACGGTCAGGGCCGTACGGTCGACTTCCGCAACACCATCCTCATCCTCACCTCCAACCTCGGCTCGACCTTCCTGGTGGACCCGCTGCTCAAGGAGGACCAGAAGCGGGAGAAGGTGCTGGAGACGGTGCGGGCCTCCTTCCGGCCCGAGTTCCTGAACCGCCTGGACGACCTGGTCGTCTTCCACGCGCTGGGCACCGGCCAGCTCCGCCGCATCGCCGAGCTCCAGATCGACCACCTCCAGCGCCGGCTGGCCGACCGCCGGCTGACCCTGGACGTCTCGGACGCGGCCCTGGAGTGGCTGGCCCGGCTCGGCCACGAGCCGACCGTCGACGCCCCGGAGGCCGGCGGCGGGCCCGACCTGTCGTACGGGGCGCGGCCGCTGCGCCGGCTGGTGCAGACCGCGATCGGCGACCAGCTCGCCCGCGCCATCCTGGGCGGCGAGGTGCGCGACGGCGACACCGTCCGTGTCGACCACGAGCTGGGCGCCGAGGGCCTGACCGTCACCGCGCTGGCGGGCGCGGCGGCCCCCACGGAGGCGAGCGGAAGCGCGGCGGGTGCGGGGTTGCGGTGACCGGGCGGTGATGAGGGAGGATGGCGGAATCCGTACGAAGGGAAAACCACGGTGAGCATCGACCCGTCCTCGATTCCGAATTTCGGGGGCCAGCCCGAACCGCAGGAGGCTGGGCCGAGCGGCCCCGTCCTCCCCGACCAGGACCTGGTCAAGCAGCTCCTCGAACAGATGGAGCTGAAGTACGTCGTGGACGACGAGGGTGACCTCGCCGCTCCGTGGGAGCAGTTCCGTACGTACTTCATGTTCCGTGGCGAGGAGGAGCAGCAGGTCTTCTCGGTGCGCACGTTCTACGACCGGCCGCACGAGCTGGAGAACAAGGCGCAGCTCCTGGAGCTGACCGACGACTGGAACCGCCGCACCCTGTGGCCGAAGGTCTACAGTCACACGAACGACGACGGCAGCGTCCGGCTGATCGGCGAGGCGCAGATGCTGATCGGCACCGGCGTCAGCCTGGAGCACTTCGTCTCCTCCACCGTGAGCTGGGTGCGGGCCTCGATCGAGTTCGACAAGTGGCTGGCCGAGCAGCTCGGCCTGGAGGCCGACATCGAGGGCACGCCGGGCGACGGCGCCCCGGGCGCGGAGTAACGCGGAGCGAGTCCGCCCCCTCGGGGGCACGTACACGAGGCCCGGTGAGCGCGGCCCGTCCCTGGTGGGCGGGCGGCGCCCACCGGGTCTTTCGCGTGCCGGACGCGGGGCGGGACGGCGGGTGGGGGCTGGGTACGCGGGCGCTGGAGGGACGGCGCGCCGGGGGGCGACGCGGCTGGCGGCCGGCGCGGCGGGAATCCGCGAGGCCGGGGGCCGGGGCCGGCACGGGGGAGGCCGGGCCCCCGGGAATGCGGGCGGGAGCCCGGCCTTCCCCCACGATGCGCCGGACCCCGCGCGCCCGCGACCCGGGGCGGGCCGAACGGGTCCGCCGCCGCCCGCCCGGGACGCCGGAGGCGCGGCCCGGGGCAGCGGCTGGGGCGGGTGAGGAATGCGGGGAGGTCGGTGCCAGTGGTGCCGATGGTGCCGGCGGGAGACCGTCTCGGCTGCGTACGACGTGGCAGCGCCGGTCGACCGAGGCGGCCATGGTGTCTACGGCGTGCCCCCGGTCCGGCCTCCGCCCACAGGCGCGCCCGGCGTACGCCCTTGGTCAGGCCAGCGCGGACGCGTGCGCCACGGTCGTACGCATCACCCCCGCCGCGCGTCTACTTCCACTCGCCGCTGGCCTATGCCGGGGGACCATGGGGGCGCTCTTCCGCGCGCCGGAGCACTTCGCGTGCTCCCCGGCGGGGTCACCGTGCGCCCCGCCCGCATTCCGCCCCGCGCCGCGCGCCGGAGCCCTCCCGGAGCCGGTCAGCGACCACGTCGCGCACCGCCTCACGGAGGTGGCCGCGAGGCGAACGGGCGCGTTCGGTGGGATCGGCGTACGCCTGAGTCCGGCCCTCGCCGTCGTCGTGAGCGGGCGTACGCCGGGCGCTAGCGGATGAGCCCCGGTCGACCGGCCCGGTTCCGTCACGGCTGGGCCACGTGCGGCGGCGGGGGCCCAGTCCAGCCAGGCGGCGGGGGCGGGGGCCGGCTCACCTTGGCCGAGATCGGTCGCGGGTGCGCCGGACAGCGGTCGCGCAGTGGGGGCGCACGCCCCTGGGGGGTGTGTGGTTGCCGCCGCGCGGCGGGGTGGGTGCCGCGCGGCGGGATGGTGTGGCCCGGACGGGTCAGCGCAGAGTCTTCAGCCGGTCCACGGCCTCCTCCAGGGAGCTGGTCTGCTTGCAGAAGGCGAACCGGACGAAGGGGGCGCCCGCCTCGCGGTGGTCGTAGAAGAACTGGTTGGGCACGGCCACCACGCCGCAGCGCTCGGGGAGGCTGCGGCAGAAGGCCAGGCCGTCGCCGTCCGCCGAGATCTCGGGGCCCAGCGGGCGGATGTCGGTGGTGATGAAGTACGTGCCGGCCGGGCGGTAGACGGTGAAGCCGGCCGCCGCCAGGCCGTCCGCGAGGAGGTCCCGCTTGAGCGCGAGGTCGTCGCGCAGGCCGGTGTAGTACGACTCCGGCAGGGTCAGCGCCTCGGCGATGGCGTGCTGGAACGGCCCCGAGGCCACGAACGTCAGGTACTGCTTGGCCGACCGCACGGCCGCCAGCAGCTCCGGCGGGGCGGTGACCCAGCCGACCTTCCAGCCGGTGAAGGAGAACGTCTTGCCCGCGGAGCTGATGGAGATCGTGCGCTCCCGCATGCCGGGCAGGGAGGCCAGGGGCACGTGCTCGTGGTCGTCGAAGACCAGGTGCTCGTAGACCTCGTCCGTGATCACGTACAGGTCGCGCTCGATGGCGATGTCGGCGACCGCGGCCAGCTCCTCGCGGGTGAGCACGGTGCCGGTGGGGTTGTGCGGGGTGTTGAGAAGGATGAGCCGGGTGTTGTCGGTGACGGCGTCGCGCAGCTCTTCCAGGTCCAGGCGGTACCGGCCGGCTTCGGGGTCGGGGCGGAGCGTGACCGGGACGCGGGTGCCGCCGGCCATGGCGATGCCGGCCGCGTACGAGTCGTAGTAGGGCTCCAGGGCGATGACCTCGTCGCCCGGTTCGAGCAGGGCGATCAGGGAGGCCGCGAGCGCCTCGGTGGCGCCCGCGGTGATGAGGACCTCGCGGTCGGGGTCGTACTCCAGTCCGTACCAACGCTGTTGGTGCGCGCACACGGCGGTGCGCAGCTCGGGGACACCGGGGCCCGGGGGGTACTGGTTGCCGCGTCCGTCGCGCAGCGCGCGCACGGCAGCCTCCCTGACCTCCTCGGGGCCGTCGACGTCGGGGGAGCCCTGACCGAGGTTGATGGAGCCGGTCCGGATGGCGAGAGCGGCCATTTCGGCGAAGATCGTCGTTCCGAATTCGGCGAGGCGGCGGTTGAGCGGAGGTCGCTTCATACGGCACATCCTGCGCCGAACCTCTGGATTTGCTCAACTCTGCTTTGGCCGGGAATGGACTCGGGCATCACCGGTGCACACGGGGGGAGTTCGTGTGCGCGGGAGACGGCGGTAGCGCTCGGGCGGGCGGGGCGTCGCCGCGCGGACTTTGCGTTCTTCACGGACTTCGCGGCGGCGCGCGGCGTGCACCACGCACCGAACGCCGTTCTCGACGGCAATATCCGCCCTCACCCTGATAAAGAGCGAAACACCGGAAACTACAGAATCCAGAGAATCTGCGAAATCTACGGGGCAACGGGGGTATTGGGGAGCAACGGGGACAACGGGGGAATAAGGGCATAGGGGAAACCCGGCCCGACGTGTGCGCGCTCCGCCGCGCGGAGCCGTGTCGCGCGCCGTGGCGAGCCCGGTTCGCCAGGAATTCCCGTCGGCTGCCGTGCCTCGCTCCGGGGGGACAACGGGGAACGAAAGGACAGTGAGGACATGGGCTTTGTGGTGTTCATGGCCGTCGTGCTGGTGGTGGGGGCGGTGATCGCCTCGGCTCGCAAGCCGGGACCCGGCCGCAGGCCGGGCCGGCACGGCCGTGGGGGCAGTGGAAGCAGCGGCGGTGGCTGGTGGGCCTCCGACGGCGGTTCCTCGTCAGGTGACGGGGGGTCCTCGTGCAGTGGCGGGGCCTCGTGTGGTGGGGGCTCTTCCTGTGGGGGCGGGGGTGGCGGTGGCTGCGGCGGCGGTGGCGGTGGGGGCGGCTAATAGCCGGTAATGCGGCTGAGTCGTGCCGATTTGCATATGCGTCCGGCGGGCTACGGCCTGCCGGGCGCTCAAACGTTGAACAATTGAACTGGGGGGCGCCCGAGGGGATGGAAACCTGGCGAAGATGGGTAAAAAGGCTGTGCCGCCACGCATTTCATGATTGCGTGTCTCTCGGGCCCTATGGACCTCACGGACCTCACGTGGTCAGCAGCCGGCGCATAGTGACTCCCTGGTCTCCCACGGGATGGGGTTGCCGTTCGGGGAAATAAGGGCCGGCCCATCTTCTACTGCGTGCTTGCGGAGCCGACCCATGCTCACGACCCTCAAGACTTCCTATACCGATACCCGAGCCTCCGACCTCGCCTGGTGCCTGGGCCGCGAACCGCAGCCCGCGCTGGGCGTGCTCGACCTGCGCCTGGGCGAGGCCACCGTGCAGTTACGTCTGTTGGGCGCCTCCCACCAGGTCCTGCTGGAGGGGCGTGACGGGCACTGCTCGGAGACGGTGGCCTGCATGCCCGGCAGCAGCACCCCGCTTCCCCTGGGCGTGTCCAAGCTGGTCGAAGGCCGCGAGTACGAGTTCGCGGCCCGGATCGAGACCCTCTCGCGCGGCTCCTTCGCGGGGCGCGCCCAGGAACTGCTGGCCCTGGTGGCCGACCATCCGCACGGCCTGGCCGGCACCTTCCCCGGCAGCCCGCACGCGTTCACGGCCATGCTCGCCCACCGACACGAGGGGCAGATCGGCTGGCGCACGTGGCACGCGTATCCGCAGGAGGGGTGTCTGGTGGCCACGCGCACGCGCCTGGGCGCGCGCGTGGTGGCCACGCTCTGATCGCGCGCGGGGCGCTCAACGGTGCTCGTAACGGGCGCTTGGCAGCCCACAACTCGCTCTGAAGCGCCCTGTGTTCCCCCCGTGTGAGTGATGGGTGGTGAGTCGGAGGCCACGTAACGTTCACCGCGTGATCGACCCGCCGGTACCCCTCGTGCCCTCTGCCGGGGAATCGCCGACGGAACCCGAGGAGACCGCTCGGGTGCCGATCCCGTTCGGTCGTTCCGCCGTCCTGGCCACCGTGTTCCTCTGCGCGGCCTGCGGATTGGTGTACGAACTCGAACTGGTCGCCCTCGCCTCGTATCTGATAGGCGACTCGGTGACACAGGCGTCCGTCGTGCTGTCCGTCATGGTCTTCGCGATGGGCACGGGATCGCTGCTCACCAAGCGGATGTGGAGGCGTGCGGCGCTGGCGTTCGGGATCGTCGAGTCGGCGCTGGCGCTGGTGGGCGGGGCGTCGGCGATGGCGCTCTACGCGTGCTTCGCCTGGCACGGGGAGACCTGGTGGGCCATCGTCGGCTTCTCGCTGGTCATCGGCGTGCTGATCGGTGCCGAGGTGCCGCTGCTGATGACGCTGATCCAGCGCGTGCGACGACAGGACGCGGGCGGCGCGGTCGCCGACCTGTTCGCCGCGGACTACGTGGGGGCGCTCGTCGGTGGGCTGGCCTTCCCCTTCGTCCTGCTGCCACGGCTGGGCCAGCTGCTCGGCGCCCTGCTCACCGGCGCGGTCAACGTCGTGGTGGGCGGGGCGCTCGTGCTGGGCGTCTTCCGGCGTGACCTGACCGGGCGCGGACGCCGTGCGCTGATCGCGGTGAACGGGCTCGTCCTGGTGCTGTTGGTCGGCGCGGTGGCGCTGGCCGGCCCGTTCGAGCGGGCGGCGCGGCGCGCGATGTACGGGCCGGACGTGCGGGTGGCCGTCCACACAGACGTACAGGAGGTCGTCATCACCGGCGGTGTGCCCGACGCGGACGACCCGCCCGGTCGGGAGCCCGGCCCGCGCGCCGGGCACGGCACCGGCGAGACGCCCCTCGCGCTGTACCTCGACGGGAAGCTGCGGGTCAGCGCGCGCGACGAGTTCCGCTACCACGAGGCCCTCGTCCACCCCGCGATGGCCGGCCCCCACGGCCGCGTGCTGATCCTCGGCGGCGGTGACGGCCTCGCCCTGCGCGAGGTGCTGCGCTACCCCGAGGTGCGCGCGGTGACGGTGGTCGAACTCGACGGCACCATCGTGCGGTTGGCGCGCCAGGACCCCGGGCTCAGTCGGCTCAACCGGCACGCGTTCGGCGACCCACGGGTGCGGGTGGTGCGCGCGGACGCCTTCAGCTGGCTGCGCACGCGCGGCCAGCCCGGCGGGCCGAGCCCCGGCGGCCGGGCGGGTGGCGGCTACGACGTGGTCCTCTCGGACCTGCCCGACCCCGATCTCATGGCCAGCACCAAGCTCTACTCGCGGGAGTTCTACGGGCTGGTGGAGCGCGTGATGCGGCCCCGCGCGCGGCTCGCCGTGCACGCCGGGACGCTCGGCGCGCGGTCCCGGGCGTACTGGACGGTCGACACCACCGTGCGGTCCGTCGGGCTGCGCACCACGCCGTACGGCATCACCGGCCGCATCGGCCGGCAGCGCGGCGGGCCCGACCACCGGGCGCGCGCCTCGGTCGTCCACCACGACTGGGGCCTGGTGCTGGCCGCCCGCGACCGGCCCGCCCTGCGGCTGCCCGACGCGCGGCCCGCGCTGCGCTCGCTCAACCCGGAGGCGCTGCGCGCGGCCGAGCGCATGGCGGACCGGCTGCGGCGACCGGGCCTGCCCGCGTCCACCCTGACGCACCCGCGCTACGGGACGGGGTAGCCGGCCTCGGGGCGATGGGGCGGTGGGCGGTGGCGCGGTGGGCCGGAAGCATTTGTCGCTGCCATGTCACGCACCGTGGTGGGGTGGGCGGGCGCGGTGACGGCGCGTTCGCGGCGGGGTGGTGGCCAGGCGACGCGGCGCGGCGAATGTGGACGGGGCGATGCCCGATCGCACACCCGGTGAGTACGCTCGGGGGTCATGGAGCATGAGGTGTTCGTTCCGGTTCCCGTGGACGTCGTACGACGCGCGCTCGTCGAGCCCGCGCGCATCGCCCGCTGCCTGCCGGGGCTGCGGCGCGAGGCCGACGCCGGCTCGGACACCATCGCCGGCCGGCTGCGGCTGCGCATCGGCGGCTCCTCCATCACCTACCGGGGCGTGCTGCGCGTCGTCGAGCGCGAGGGCCGCGTCGAGTACGCCGGCGAGGGCACCGAGGCGCGGGGCGGCACCGGCGTCACGGTGACACTGGCCGTGGCCGCGCGGTCGACCGCCGGCGGTACGACGCTGCACTGCGCCGGGGAGGTCGAGATCGCGGCCGGTGAGGGACGGCTGACCGAGTTCGACGCGGCGACGGTGACCACGGCGGCCCGCCGCCTGCTCGACCGCTTCGGCGAGGAACTGACCACGGACCTGGCGGCCGAGCCGTCCCCCGAGCCGCGCCCCGCGCCGGGCGACCTGACGACGGACGACCCGGCGTCGGGCGGTGCCGTGCCGGACGCCGCCGAGGGCGTGCCCGGCGCGGGCGACCCGGCCACGCGCGAGGCCGCCGCGACCTCGGACACGTCCGAGGCGGTGGCAGACCGCGCGCCGGACGCCGGCGCCCCGACAGCCGACGCCGCTCCCGCTCCCGACGCCACTCCCACCCCCGGCTCCGACGAGACGTCCGCCGCCGCGACCTCGGGCGCCGGTGCCACGGGTGACGCCGACACCGCCGCCGACGCCACGGCGGACACCGCCGACCAGGCCGACACCGGCGCCGACCCGCGCGAGGCAGCCGCCGAGGAAGCCGAGGCGGCCCCGGACGGGGTGCCGGCCTCGCTGTTCGAGACCGAGGTTCCGCCGTCCTCGCCGGAGCCGATCGTGCTCGGCGACGAGGAGGAGGCGCCGCCCGCCGAGGCGGCGCACGCGCGGCGGACGATGATCGGTCGCAGCGCGGAGGAGGTGGACCACGCGCCGCCGCGCGGCCGGTACGCCCCGGTGCCCGCCCCCGAGACCGCGTCCACCGTGGCCACCCTGCGATGGGCCGCGCCGGCCGTGGCCGCCGTACTCGCCTCGGCGGTCGTCGTGGGCCGGGTGCTCCGCCGCCGCAGGTGACCGGGGCCGCCGCCCCGCTCGGCCGCGCCCGGCGCGCGTACCGCCCCGCCTGGCGCCGTCACTCTTCGGTGCGCCGCGCCGTGGCCCGAGGAGGTCGGCCGGGTGGGGCGCGGCTAGGGTCGGCGGGGTGAGCACCCAAGAGACCACGGATGGCGCCCCCGACGTGCGCGACGTACGACTGGTGGCGCCGGGCAACGCCGAGTTGACGGTCCGTCCGGACGACGGCTGCCGCATCACCTCGCTGGTCATCGACGGCCTGGAGGTGTTGCGCCAGGGGGAGCGGTACGGCTCCTTCCCCATGGCGCCCTGGTGCGGACGGATCGAGCTGGGCCAGTTCCGCAGCTTCGTCACCCCGACCGGCGAGGGCGCGGCGGGGGCGGGTCGGGGCGGCGTCCGGCACCAGATGCCGATCAACGCGGCGCCACACGCCATCCACGGCACGGTCCGCGACCAGCCCTGGCGTACCGCGCGGGTGGACGACCGGTCCGCCACCTTCTACCGCGACCTGACCGACCCGTGGCCCTACCGGGGGCGGGTCACCCAGAGCTTCGAACTGGGCGATGACGCGCTGACGTTGACGATGGGCGTGGAGACGCGCGGCGACTCCTTCCCCGCGCAGGCCGGCTGGCACCCGTGGTTCCTGCGTCAGCTCGGGCCGACGGGCGCGCCGGTGCGGATCGCGTTCGATCCCGCGTGGCAGGAGGAGCGCGGCGCGGACCACCTGCCCACGGGGCGCCGGATCGAGCCGCTGCCCGGGCCGTGGGACGACTGCTTCGGGATGCCGGACGGCGTCAACGTCACGCTGACCTGGCCCACCCAGCTGGAACTGACGATCACCAGCGGCGCGCGCTGGGTCGTGGTCTTCGACGAGCCGGCGGAGGCGGTGTGCGTGGAGCCGCAGACGGGGCCGCCGAACGGCCTCAACACGCTGCCGCGCCTGGTGACGCCCATCGATCCGCTGGAGGTCTCCACCACCTGGAGCTGGCGACGGTTCTGACCCCGGGGCAGGCCCCGCCTCGGCTGCCGGGCGGGGCCGGGCCCGCGCGCCACCCCGCGCGCGGGCGCGCGCGAGGTGGCGTACGGGGACGGGGGAGCGGCCCGGCCGGGCGCGCGGGAGCACGCCGGGCCGGGGCGGGGGTCACCGGGTCCGGTAGGCGCCGAGCGCGGTCTGGGTGAGCGTGTTACCCGCGGTGTCGGTCAGCTTGGCCCGCAGCGCGACGCCGGTGCCGGCCCGCTGGGCCGGGATCGTGGCGACGCCGCCGGTCACCGTGGCCCGCTGCCAGGAGGCGCCGCCGTTGACGGAGTACGCGACCTCCAGCGCGCGCACGCGCTGGCTGGCGGCGCCCCGCACGGCCACCGGGACGCGCAGCGCCTTGCCGGCGGGCGCGGTGCCGGCCGTGTCGAGCGACGGCGTGAAGCGCACCACGCTCACCGGCAGCGCGGCCCTGGCACCGGTGCGCTGGGAGGCGAAGGTCCACGACGCCGTCACGATGGTGGCCACGCCGGGCCCGCCGGCGCGCCGCACGGTGCTGGTGAGGCGGTAGTTCGCCCGCCCGGCCGGTACGTCGAAGGTGGCCTTGCCGGGCTCGCCGGTCACCGTCCGCACCCGCGCCCCGTTCCGGTACAGGGTCGTGGCGGCCGTGGCGTACGGCTGCGCGAACGGCAGGTGGCCCTGGCCGTCGGCGAGCAGCGGGACGTCGACGGTGAGCCGGTCGCCGGTGCGGGTGACGCCCGAGCCGTCGCTCAGGACGGGGCCGAAGACGGCGTTGTCGAAGGTGTGCGTGACGGGGTGCCCGACCCGGCCGACGACCTTCCTGGCCTCGTACCAGGACGAGGGGCCCTCCTCCTCGGTGCGGGGGTTGGTGTAGCCGATGTCGTACGGCCCGCGCTGGGGTGTGACCAGGAAGCTGACGGTGCCGGGGGTCTTCATCGAGCCCAGGTAGGAGCCGGCGGCCTCGCCGCTCGGCCCCAGGGACAGGGGCGCGATGCCGGCGGTGCCGGGTCGGGCGGCGGCCCGGACCCGCAGCTCGGCCAGGTCCCCCACGGCCGGGTGTCGGACCAGCCCGGTCAGCGCGCGGTCGCCGGTGCTGACGTCGCCCAGCGCGTAGCGGTGCTTCGCGCCGTTCCAGTACGCGTCGTACCAGCGCTTGACCGTGCCCGGCTCGGCGGCCGGGCCCCGGTGGGCGACGCGCAGCGTGGGGGTCGCGACGATCACGTTGGCGTCCCGGGTGACGCCGGCGTGCCGGACCGCGACGAACATGGTGCCGCTGACGTGCGAGGCCGAGCTGTCCGGGGGCCGCACGTCGACCGGCTTGGTGGTGCGGGCGTCGAACGTGATGGTCGTGTCGCGGTCGAGGTCGAGCCGGGGTTGGACCACCCAGTCGGTGCCCTCCCGGTAGTCGTCGCTGTTCAGCATGGACGACAGGAGGTAGCGGCCCTGGGGGAGCCGTACCGTGGTGGTGCCCGAGGCGCCGTCCTCCTCGGACAGGACCTGGTCGGCCTCCTTGGTGGGGAACCCGGCGACGCGGGTCCGGTAGTGCGGCGAGGCGTGCCCGTCGCGGCCCAGGTGGTGGATGGTGAGGGTGTACGTCCGCGCGTCGGCGGTCCGTGGGGTGTCGGAGGCGGCGGCGTAGGCGGGCAGGGTGCCGGCGACGATGGCGGTGGCCACGACCAGCGACCGCAGGGCGGTGCGGCGCGGCATCCGAGGCGACGGGGAAAGAGTCATGATCAGCACTGCGCGTCCGCGCGCCGGAGTTCCCGTGACCCGCGTCACGTGCCGTCGGGCGGGGTGGCCCGTGTGGCGCAGGTCACCGGAACCCCGGCCTCCCGGGGGGCAGTGCTCAGTGTGGAATCACTCATGAGACATCGCTTCCGTCGCGGCGACCGCGACGCCCTGGGCGAGTTGTACGACGAGCACGCCCAGGTGCTCTACCGGTACGCCCTGCGGGTGACCGGCGACTGGGCCGAGGCCGAGGACGTCGTGTCCACCACCTTCCTGGAGGCGTGGCGCGGTCGGGAGACCGTGCGGCCGGGCGAGGAGAGCCTGCGCCCGTGGCTCCTGGGCATCGCGACCAACATCATGCGCCGCGACGCCCGCGCCCGCCGCCGCCGGGACGTCGCCCTGGCCCGCGTGCCCGAGCGCGGCGCGGTCCCCGACTTCTCGGACGACGTCGTCGCGCACCTGGCGGACACCGAGCAACTGCGCGTGGCCCGCGCCGCGCTGGCCAAGCTGCGCCGCCGCGACCGGGAGGTCTTCACCCTGGTCGTCTGGGCCGGCCTGGACTACGCCGCCGCGGCCGAGGTGCTCGACGTGCCCGTGGGTACCGTCCGCTCGCGGCTCTCCCGGGCCCGGGGCCGGCTACGCGAACTGGCCGCCGCCGAACCCCGCCCGGCACGCGGCGCGGCCCGCCGCGCGAGCCGGTCGGCGCCGCAGGGCCCGCCGGCCGCGTCCGAGGCGCCATCCGCGCAGGGCCCGCCGGCCCGCCGCTCCCCCTGGCCGACCCTGGGGACCGGGACCGACCCGGCCGCCGCCCCCGCCGCCCCCGACTCCTCCCCGCCGGGCCGCTTCTCCGTGGCCCCTTCGCTGCCCCAGGAGAACCACGGATGAACGCCACCCCGCGACACCACGCGTCGGACCGCGCCGAGAGCGCCGAGCGGCACGAGATGACCGCGCTGCTGCCCCCGCCGTCCGTCCCCGACCTGACCCCCGACCGTGAGCGGGCGCTGCGCCAGGCCGTGCTCAGCGAGGCCGCCGACCAGCGGCCGGCCACCGCCAGGCCCCGGCTGACCGCCCGCCCGCCGCGCGAGCGCCGCCTCCTGGTCCGCTTCGCGGTGCCGGCGCTGGCCTGCGCCGTGGCGGCCGGCGCCGTCGTCGCCGTGAACCTCTCCGGCACCGACGACCCGGCGCCCGACGGCACGCGCGTCGAGGCCCAGCAGGTGCCCGAGGCGACCCGGTTGCTGAACCGTGTCGCGCTGGCCGCCGCGCAGAGCGAGCCGCCGGCGGTGCGGGCCGACCAGTTCGTGTACGTCCAGAGCACGGTCGCCTACGCCGGCCAGAGCGCCGGCGGCGGCGCCGTGACCCTGCCGCCCGCGCACACCCGGCGAGTGTGGCTGTCCGCCGACGGCAGCCGCCCCGGCCTGCTGCGCGAGGCCGGCAAGCCCGACAGCCAACTCGGCTCCGACGCCCCCGTGTACACCGTCGACCGCCCCGGGGCCACGCCCTCGCCCAGCGCGAGCGGCTCCGGCCCCTCGGTGACCAACCCGACGCACACCTACGTCGCCTCGCTGCCCACCGACCCCGACGCCCTGCTGGCGCTGATCCGCCAGCAGACCCGGGGCCAGGGGCAGGACCCCGACCAGCGGGCGTTCACCGCGATCGGCGAGCTGCTGGCCGAGACGTGGGCGCCGCCGAAGGTCAGCGCCGCGCTCTACCGGGCGGCCGGGAAGATCCCCGGGGTCACCGTGGTCCGCGCGGCCAAGGACGCGGCGGGCCGCGAGGGCGTGGCGGTCGCCCGCACCGCGGGCGACCAGCAGACGCAGTGGGTCTTCGACCGGAACAGCCACGCCTACCTCGGCGAGCGCACGGTGAGCACCCGGGCCGGCGACGCGGGCCCCGCCGGGACCGTGCTTGGCACCTCCGCGGTCCTGGCCAAGGCCGCCGTCGACCGGGCCGGGGACGCCCCGCGCGGGTGAGGCCGCGCCGGGCGGGTGAGGCCGCGCCGGGCGGGAGCGGGCGTCGCCACCGGGCACGGCTAACCTCGTGCGTATGAGCGACGCGCGTGATGCCCTCCTGGAGCAGATCAAGAACAAGGCCGTGGTGCACGGCAAGGTGACCCTCTCGTCCGGTCTGGAGGCCGACTTCTACATCGACCTGCGCCGGGTCACCCTGGATGGCGAGGCCGCTCCGCTGGCCGGTCAGGTCATGCTCGACCTGACCGCCGACCTGGAGTACGAGGCGGTGGGCGGGCTCACGCTGGGCGCCGACCCGGTGGCGACGTCGATGCTGCACGCCGCCGCCGCGCGCGGGCGCCGCCTGGACGCGTTCGTCGTGCGCAAGGCCAACAAGGCGCACGGCCTCCAGCGGCGCATCGAGGGCCCGGACATCGCGGGCCGGCGCGTGCTGATCGTGGAGGACACCTCGACCACCGGTGGCTCCCCGCTGACCGCCGTCGAGGCGGCGCGCGAGGCGGGCGCCGAGGTGGTGGCCGTGGCCGTCATCGTCGAGCGGGGCGCCGCGTCCGCGATCGAGGCCGCGGGGCTGCCGTACTACCAGGCGTACGGGCTGGCCGACCTCGGCCTGAACTGACCGGCCGACCGACCGTAAATGATCATCTGACCTGCACTTTTGTCGAGGGCGGGGGCTGTTTCACGTGAAACGGCCCCCGCCCTTCGCGCGCCCGGTGTCCACTGCGCGGCACGCCGTGGAGAGGAGCCGGACGAGTCTGGAAGGATGGGGGCGACGATGACGTCGCCCCCTAGGTCAGGGCATTCACCACGCAACCGGCACTTCACAAGGAGCGGACCCATGCCCATCGCAACCCCCGAGGTCTACAACGAGATGCTCGACCGGGCGAAGGCAGGCAAGTTCGCCTACCCGGCAATCAACGTGACCTCGACGCAGACCCTGCACGCGGCGCTGCGTGGCTTCGCCGAGGCCGAGAGCGACGGCATCATCCAGGTCTCCACCGGTGGGGCGGAGTTCCTGGGCGGTCAGTACAGCAAGGACATGGTCTCCGGCGCGGTGGGCCTGGCGGAGTTCGCGCACGTGGCGGCCAAGAAGTACCCGGTCAACATCGCGCTGCACACCGACCACTGCCCCAAGGACAAGCTGGACGGCTTCGTCCGCCCGCTGATCGCCCTCTCCCAAGAGCGGGTCGCCGCTGGCCAGAACCCGCTCTTCCAGTCCCACATGTGGGACGGTTCGGCCGAGAAGCTGGACGAGAACCTGGCCATCGCCAAGGAGCTGCTCGCCGCGGCCGTCAAGGCGAAGATCATCCTTGAGGTCGAGATCACCCCGACCGGTGGCGAGGAGGACGGCGTCACGCACGAGATCAACGACGAGCTGTACACCTCCGTCGCCGACGTCGAGAAGACCGCCGCGGCCCTCGGCCTGGGCGAGAACGGCCGGTACCTGCTGGCCGCCTCCTTCGGCAACGTGCACGGCGTCTACAAGCCGGGCAACGTCGTGCTCCGCCCCGAGCTGCTGCGCGACCTCCAGGACGGCCTGGCCGCCACCTCCGGCAAGGCCGACCCGTTCGACTTCGTCTTCCACGGCGGCTCCGGCTCGACGGAGGAGGAGATCCGTGTCGCGCTGGGCAACGGCGTCGTGAAGATGAACCTCGACACCGACACCCAGTACGCCTTCACCCGCCCGATCGCGGACCACATGTTCCGCAACTACGACGGCGTGCTCAAGGTGGACGGCGAGGTCGGCAACAAGAAGACCTACGACCCGCGCAGCTGGGGCAAGCTCGCCGAGGCCGGCATGGCCGCCCGCGTCACCAAGGCGTGCGCCGACCTGCGTGCCACCGGCACCAAGCTGAAGTAGTCCGGCGGCGACCCCGCCACTCCCGGCCCCGGCCGGGACGGCCGGGCACCGCCACGCGCCACCCGCCCACGGGCCCGGCGCCCTCCCACGGCTCACCCGTGCGGAGGGCGAGCGGGCCCGTCGGCGTAGCGGCCCCCGGACGCGCGGACCGGGCGCCGGGCGCGCGCGTGGGCGGACAGAGGCGCGGCGGGTGGGCCCTTCGACGTACGGGGTGCGGCCGGTGGGCCCCGGGCGGGCCGGCCGGTGGTCGGGGGCCCGGCGATGGCGCTCCCGGCCGCCGGGTGGGCGGTGTTCCCGGGGAGCGGGCCACCCGGGGGTGATCCGCCGTGAAGTGCGGCGTCGGGGTGGCCGGGCGGCCCCGCGACGCGCAGGATCACAGACATGACGGACCCGCGACGCCCCCACCCCGGCTCCGACCCCGAGGGCCCCGGCCCCGCGCCCGACCACGGGCCCGCCGACCGCGCCGCCGGCGCCGGCCCCGCGCCTGACCACGCCCGGCCGGTCGAGGAGCCGGCGCCGGACGAGGAGCCGGCGGGGGCCGTGCGGATGGGGACGCCCACCGCGCGGTGGGTGCTGCTGACCACCGTGCTCGGCTCGGGCATGGCCATGCTCGACAGCACCGTCGTCAACGTCGCGCTGCCGCGCATCGGCGAGGACCTGGACGCCGACCTGGGCGGGCTCCAGTGGACCGTCAACGCGTACATGCTCACCCTCGCCGCGCTGATCCTGCTCGGCGGGGCGCTGGGCGACCGGTACGGGCGGCGGCGGGTGTTCGTCGTCGGGGTGGTGTGGTTCGCGCTGGCCTCGCTGCTGTGCGGGCTCGCGCCGAACGCCGGGGTGCTGATCGGGGCGCGGGCCCTGCAGGGCGTGGGCGGTGCGCTGCTCACGCCGGGCTCGCTGGCCCTCATCCAGTCCGCGTTCCGTCCCAAGGACCGGGCGCGGGCGGTGGGCGCCTGGTCGGGGCTCGGTGGTGTGGCGGCGGCGGTCGGCCCGTTCGTGGGCGGCTGGCTGGTGGACGGGCCGGGCTGGCGCTGGGTGTTCCTGCTGAACGTGCCGCTGGCCCTGGTGTGCGTACCGGTCGCGCTACGCCACGTGCCGGAGTCCCGGGACCCGAGGGCGCACGGCCGCTTCGACGTCGCCGGGGCCCTCCTGGGCGCGCTGGCGCTGGCCGGTGTGACGTACGCGCTGATCGCCGCGCCGGACGCGGGGGCCTCGCCCCTGGTGCTCGGCGCGGCCGGCGGCGGGCTGCTGCTGGCGGTGGCGTTCTGCTGGCTGGAGGCGCGCCGGGCGGAGCCGATGCTGCCGCCGGACCTGTTCGCCAGTCGTCAGTTCACCGCGATCAACCTGGTCACCCTGTGCGTGTACGCGGCCTTCGGCGGCTTCTTCTTCCTCTCGGTCGTCCAGCTCCAGGTGGTGGTGGGGTACTCGGCGCTGGAGGCCGGTGCCGCGCTGCTGCCGACCACGGTGCTCATGCTGCTGTTCTCGGCCCGCTCCGGCGAACTGGCCCAGCGCGTCGGGCCCCGACTGCCACTGACGGTCGGGCCACTGCTGTGCGCGGCCGGCATGCTGCTGATGATGCGGGTCGGCCCGGACGCGGTGTACTGGCGCGACGTGCTGCCCGCCCTGGTGGTCCTCGGCTCGGGCATGGTGACGCTGGTGGCCCCGCTCACCGCCACGGTGCTGGCCTCGGTGGACGTCGGCCGGGCCGGTCTGGCCAGCGGCATCAACAACGCGGCGGCGCGGGCGGCCGGCCTGATCGCGGTGGCCGCGCTGCCGCTGCTGGCGGGCATGGGTCCGGAGGCGTACCGCTCGGCCGGCGAGTTCGAGGAGACCTTCCGCCGCGCGATGCCCTGGTGCGCCGGGGTGCTGCTGCTCGGCTCGGTGCTGGCCTGGGCGAGCGTCCGCGCGGGCACCCTCACCCAGGTCGCGGGCGAGCCCGACGCCGAGCCCAGCCACCCGGAGTGCGTCCACCACTGCGGCCTCGCGGCACCCCCACTCGACCCGGGCGAGCCCCCGGCTCGACCCGGCCAGGCCCCACCGCCCCCCGACCCGGCCCCCTCCGGCGCGTAGCCCGGCCGCCGGCAGGTGGCGCGCCCCCGGGTGGGTCACCCGGGGCGCTCGGGTGGGCCGCGTGGTGCGCGTGGTGCCCCTGGGCGGGCCGCCTTCCCGGGCGGGCCGCGCCCCCGCGCGTGCCCGGCCGGCCGCCGGGCCCGCCCGCCCGCGCCGTGTCACCCGGGCGGCCGGCGGGATTCGGACGCTTTCGGACCGTGAAGATCCGGCCAACCATCGGACCTCACCGCGACGCGACCCCACGCGGCGCGGTCCGGCAAACTGGAACCCATGGCCATTCACGAGAACCTGCTCGGGGGACCTCCCCCGACCCATCTGCCCGACGACCCCGGGCCGCGCGAGCTGCTCGCCAGCGGCGCCGCGTCCGCCGAGGTCGCCGCCGCCTACCCTGCCTCCTCGCTCGCCTGGGCGCAGCTCGCCGACGAGGCGTTCGTGGCGGGGCGCGTCGTCGAGTCCTACGCGTACGCCCGCACCGGCTACCACCGGGGCCTGGACGCGCTGCGCCGGAGCGGCTGGAAGGGCCACGGGCCGGTGCCCTTCGAGCACGAGCCCAACCGTGGCTTCCTGCGCGCCCTGCACGCGCTCGCGCGGGCCGCGCAGGCCATCGGCGAGCAGGAGGAGTACGAGCGCTGCTCGACCTTCCTGCGCGACTCCTCGCCGACCGCCGCCGACACCCTGGGCTGAGCCGGGCCGGCGGGCCCACCACGACGAGCGGACCGGCCGGGCCATCCCGGCCGGCCGGCTCGCTCGGTGGGGCGCGCCGGCGTTCGCCCGCTCGCGGGTGTCCGAATACCGGGCCCGCCGGTCGTCCACCTCGACCCGGCGGGCCCTTGCCGTGTGCGGCGCGCGCGTCGCATGATGCGCGCAGGACCCGAAGATCAGCGATCGTGGGTCCGAGAGGGGACCGGGGCTCCCATGCCGATCAGGAAGGGGCGGACCGCTACCCGGAAGCAGGACTGAGGAGACACCATGTCCCAGCACAGTGGACACTCCGGCACAAACGGGGTCGAGCCCGCCACCCCGAACCTCGACTTCCAGGGCACCACGCCGTACGACGACTACGTCAAGGCGTCCGTGCTCACCCACCTCCAGCAGCCGCTCTCCGACGACCCGGGCGAGATGGTCTTCCTGGTCACGAGCCAGGTGATGGAGCTGTGGTTCACGGTTCTCACCCACGAGTGGCAGACCGCGGCGGACGCGCTGCGCGAGGACGACCTGCCGGCCGCCCTGGCCGCGCTCAAGCGCTCGACATACGAGCTGGAGGCCCTCAACGCCTCCTGGAAGCCGCTGGCGCACATGACGCCGGGCGAGTTCAACGCGTACCGCAGCGCCCTCGGCGAGGGCTCGGGCTTCCAGTCGGCGATGTTCCGCCGGCTGGAGTTCCTGCTCGGCGACAAGGCCGCGTCGATGCTGGTCCCGCACCGGGGCGCGGCGCGCGAGTACGCCGAGCTGGAGAAGGCGCTGGCCGAGCCGAGCCTGTACGACGAGGTCGTGCGCTACCTGGCCCGGCGCGGCTACGAGATCCCGGACGAGGTGCTGCGCCGGGACGTGACCCAGCGCTACGAGCCGCACGCGTCCGTCGAGCGGGCCTGGCAGCTCATCTACTCGGGCGCCCCGGCGCCCACCCCGGCCGGAGTCGGCGCCGGAACCGGCACCCAGCCCACGCCGGTGGCCAAGGGCGAGCTGTCGCCGCAGGCCGCGCGGGCGGTGGCGCAGGCCGCCGCCGTGGGCGGCGCGGGCGGCAGCCTGGTCTCGCTCGGCGAGGCGCTCACCGAGGTCGCCGAACTGGTCTGGCGCTGGCGCAACGACCACCTGGTGGCCACCCGGCGCGCGATGGGCGCCAAGACCGGCACGGGCGGTTCGGCGGGCGTGGCCTGGCTGGAAAAGCGCGCCGGCAAGCAGGTCTTCCCCGAGCTGTGGACGGCGCGTAGCTATGTCTGAGCACGTACCGGCCGGGCCCGCGCTCGCGGGCCCGGCCCCCCGGGCGACCGCCGCGACCCCCGCCGCGGGACGCGCGCACGCTGCCGAGGCCGCGCGCCGGGACGGCGAGGACCCACTGGCCACGGTCCGCGAACGCTTCGTGGTGGACGCGGCCGACGACCCGAACGGCACGGTCTACCTCGACGGCAACTCGCTGGGCGCCCTGCCCCGGAGCGTGCCGGGCCGGGTGGCCGAGGTCATCGAGCGCGAGTGGGGCCGCGACCGCATCACCTCCTGGTCGCGCAACCAGTGGTGGACGGCGCCGGAGCGGATCGGCGACCGGGTCGGCGCACTCGTCGGGGCCGCCCCGGGGCAGGTCGTGGTCGGCGACTCGACCAGCGTCAACGTCCTCAAGGCGGTGGTCGCGGGCGTACGGCTGGCCCGGGGCGCCGACACCGCGACCGGCGACGGGCGGGACGAGATCCTGGTCGACGAGACCACGTTCCCCACGGACGGCTACATCGCCGAGTCCGCCGCCCGGCTCACCGGCTGCGTGCTGCGACCCGTCACCGCCGAGGCGGTCGCGGCCGAGGCCGGCACGCGGACGGCGCTGGCCCTCGTCAACCACGTCGACTACCGCTCGGGCCGCCTGCACGACCTGCCCGGCACCACCGCCGCCCTGCACGCGGTGGGGGCGGTGGCGGTCTGGGACCTGTGCCACAGCGCGGGCGCGCTGCCGGTCGACCTGGACGCGCACGGCGTCGACCTGGCCGTGGGGTGCACGTACAAGTACCTCAACGGCGGCCCGGGCGCACCGGCCTACCTGTACGTCGCCGCCCGACACCAGCAGCGCTTCGACTCGCCGTTGCCCGGCTGGAACTCGCACGCCGACCCCTTCGCCATGGCCACCGGGTACGCCCCGGCCGACGGAGCGGTCCGGGGCCGGGTCGGCACGCCGGACATCCTGTCGATGCTGGCGCTGGAGAGCGCCCTGGACGCGTGGCGGGGCGTCAGCGTCGCGTCCGTCCGGGCCAAGAGTCTGGACCTGGCGGACTTCTTCCTGACCTGCGTCGCGGCGTACGTGCCGCCCGGCGCGGTCGAGACGCTGACGCCGAGCGCGCACGCCGAGCGCGGCAGCCAGGTCGCGGTGCGCTGCGCGGGCGCCGGCGAGGTGACCGAGCGGCTGCTCGACCGTGGCGTGGTCATCGACTACCGCCGGCCCGACGTGCTGCGGTTCGGCTTCACCCCGCTGTACACGGCCTACGCCGACGTGGAGCGCGCCGCGTGGGAGCTGGGGGAGGTGTTGCGGACGTCATGACCCCCGCGATGACGCGCGCGCAGCGGGAGGAGGCGTCGGCGTTCGGCCACGCGGACGTGGCGCCCACCGCCACGGTCGGCTACGGGCCGCACCCGGACCAGGTGGTCGACCTCTTCCTGCCCCGGGACGGCACCCCGCCGCCCGACGCCGCGCGCGTCATCGCCCCGACCGGGACGGGTGGCGCGGAGGCCGGTGCCGGTGTCGGTGTCGGCACCGGGGCGGGGGTGAGTGCTTCGGCTGGCGGCGGGGGTGGCTCTGGTGCCGGTGTGGGCGCCCAGGCCGGTGTCGGTGTCGGGGGTGGTGGCCCGGCCGGTGTCGGTGTGGGTGCCCAGGCCGGTGTCGGTGTCGGGGGTGGTGGCCCGGCCGGTGTCGGGGCCGGTGTGCGCGATGGCCGGCGCGGAGCGCGGGTGCCGCTGGTGGTGCTGTTCCACGGTGGCGCCTGGCGGGCCCCCTACGACCGGCGCCACCTGTCCCCGCTCGCCGCCCACCTCGCCGCGCACGGCTTCGCGGTCGCGTCGGTCGAGTACCGGCGCGGCCCGGCCACCGGCGCGGACACTCCGGCGCCCGCCACCGGACTGCCGCGCGCGGGCCGCTGGCCGGAGACCTTCGACGACATCGCGGCGGCCCTGGACGCCCTGCCCACCCTCGTACGCGCCCTCGCCACCGGGCCGGACCTCGCGCGAACCGACCGGGTGCGCACGGGCTCCGCGCGAGCGGACCGTGAACGAGCCGACCTCGCCACCGGGCCGGGTCGTACGGGGCCGGGCTCGGCGGGGCTGGCCGGCTACGAGGCCGTGGGCCCCGACGGGTTGGCCGGTGACGAGGCGGCGGGCCTCGTGCGGTGGGGGGACGTCGACGTGGACCGGCCGGTGCTCGCCGGGCACTCGGCCGGCGGGCACGCCGCGCTCTGGGCGGCGGCGCGGCACCGGTTGCCGGTCGGCTCGCGGTGGTGGCTGGCGGCCCGGCCGACGCTCCGGGGCGTGGTGGCGCTCGCCCCCATCGCGGACTTCGCGAGCTCGCGCGCCCTGGGCGTCTGCTCACACGCCGTGGACGAACTGCTGACCCCACCCGAGCCCCCCACCACCCGACCGGTCACGCCGACCGCCCGACCGGCCGCGTCAACCACCCCGAACGCCGGCCCGGTCGACCCGACGACCGCCACGTCCCCCACGTCCGCTGGCTCGGCCGGCACGCCGGGAGGTCCGGGCACCGCCCCGGCCGCGTCGGACTCCCCGGGTGTCACACCGGCCACACCAGCCGCCACCGCCACCGTTCCGCCCGCCACCCCGACCCCGCCCGCCGCCGCGCGCCCAACGACCCCGCCCGCGTCCACCTCCGTGGCCCAGCCCGCGCCCGCGACCCCGCCCCCCTCCGTATCCGCGCCCCTCGCCGCGCTGCTCGCGCACCGGTCGGCCTGCACCGATCCGGCCGTGCTGGTGCCGAGCGGGGTGCCCACGACCGTGGTGCAGGGCGCCGAGGACGAGGACGTACCACCCGCCGTCGCGGAGGCGTTCGTGGCGGCGGCGGCCGACGCCGGGCAACCCGTCCGGCTCGTACGCCTCGACGGCGTCGGCCACTTCCCGCTCATCGACCCGGCCGCACCGGCGGCCCACACCGTCCTGGCGGAACTGGCGCGCCTGGTCTGACCTGTCGGACCGGGCCCGCAGCGCCCCACCCCCGGCGGGGCCGTACGCTCGAAGCGTCGCCGCGCCGAGGCCGTGCCCCCGCGCGGCCCGTCCCGCCCAAGCCGTACGCCCAAGGCTCCGCCCCGTCGGGGCCGTACGCCCGCGCCGCCCACCCGCTCCGCCGGCGTGCCCACCGTGCGGGCTCGCCGGGCCCGGAGCGACCCAGCCCGGTCCGGTCCAGCCCGGTCCGGTCCAGCCCGGTCCGGTCCGGGTCCGGGTCCGGTCCGCGAGCGTGGCACCGCGCCGGCCGTTGCGCGCGGCCGTCGCGCCGGCGCGCGGGGCCACCTGGTCGCGGCCCGGTGGGCCCGCCATAGTGGGGGGATGAGCGCGGCAGTGGCCTTCGATCCCTGGGACCCGCGGTTCGCCGCCGATCCGTACCCCGCCTACGCGGAGTTGCGCGAGCGCGGTCGGGCGCACTACTTCGCGCCGACCGACCAGTGGCTGATCCCGCACCACGACGACGTGCGCGCGCTGCTCACCGACCGCCGCCTGGGGCGGAGTTACACGCACCGGTTCAGCCACGAGGAGTTCGGTCGTCCGGCGCCGCCGCCCGAGCACGAGCCGTTCCACACGCTCGACGGGCACGGGCTGCTCGACCTGGAGCCGCCCGCGCACCCGCGCGTCCGCGGGCTCGTCTCCCAGGCGTTCACGCCCCGCACCGTGGAGCGGCTGGAACCCGTCGTGCGCCGGCTGACCGCCAGCCTGGTGGACGGGCTGCTCGCCGAGGGGGGCGGCGACCTGATCGCCGAGGTCGCCGAGCCGTTGCCGGTGGCCGTCATCGCCGAACTTCTCGGCGTGCCGCCCGCCGACCGCGCCGCGCTGCGCCCCTGGTCGGCGGAGATCTGCGCGATGTACGAGCTCAACCCGGGCCCCGAGACCGCCCGCCGCGCCGTCCGCGCCAGCGTCGAGTTCTCCGACTACCTCCGCGAGCTGATCGCGGCCCGGCGTACGGCGCCCCGTGACGACCTGGTCAGCGCCATGATCGCGGCGCATGACGCGGGCGACCGGCTGACCGAGCAGGAAATGGTCTCCACCTGTGTCCTGCTGCTCAACGCGGGCCACGAGGCGAGCGTGAACGCGACGGGCAACAGCTGGTGGGCGCTGTTCCGACACCCGGAGCAACTGGCCGCGCTGCGCGCCGACCCGGGCCTGCTGCCCACCGCCATCGAGGAGCTGTTGCGCTACGACGGGCCGCTGCACCTGTTCGAACGGTGGGTGCTGGACGACATCGAGGTGGGCGGGACGGCCATCCCGCGCGGCAGCGAGGTGGCCCTGCTCTTCGGCTCGGCCAACCACGACCCGCGGCGCTTCGCCGCACCCGGCCGACTCGACCTGACGCGCGCCGACAACCCGCACGTGTCCTTCGGCGCCGGCATCCACTACTGCCTGGGCGCGCCGCTGGCCCGCGTCGAACTCCGCGCCGTCTTCGAGGAGTTGCTACGCCGCGCACCCCGGCTGCGCCCCGTGGCCGCGCCGCCCCGCAAGCCCGGCTTCGTCCAGCGCGGCCTGCGCGAGCTCCTGGTCGAGGCCTAACCCACCAGCCCACCGCCCCACCACGCGCCAGCCCGCCCACCCGTCACCGCGCCACCCGCGACCCCGTCAGCCGGCCAACCCGCCACCCGTCAGCCCGCCACCCCGACTCGTCCACAGCCTGTGGATAACTCGTCCGTACCGCTAGCCGCTCATGTCGCGCCGGCGCAGTCCGGTCAGGCCGGCGGCCAGCAGCGCGGCGGCGATCAGCGGCAACCACAGGAACGGGGCGAGCGTGACGTCGCCGCCGGGCACCTTCGGCAGGTGGCCGAAGGGCGAGAGGCGCATCACCGCCCGGGGCAGCTCCAGCGCCGGGCCGAGCCAGCCGACGGCCACCACGAACCCGACCACGCCCCAGGTGGCCGCCGTGAACCTGGGGGCCACGCCGTACAGGAACACCGCCCCCGAGGTCACCACCCACACCGCCGGCACCTGGAGCAGCGTGGCGCCGAGCACCCGTGGCACCTCGCCGCCGAGGTCGCCGGAGGCCGCCCCGTACGCGGTGCCCAGCGCGAGGCCGCCCGCCGCGAGGACGACGACCGGGCCGAGGTAGGCCACGACCAGGTGGCTGGCCGCCCAGCGCACCCGGCCGACCGCGTTGGCCAGCAGCGGCTCCGCGCGCTGGTCGCTCTCCTCACCGCGCAGCCGCAGCACGGAGCCGGCCGTGTAGAGGGTGACCGCCAGGCCCAGGATGCCGACCATCGAGGCGAGGAACGCGTCCGTCAGCCCGTTCTGGCCGCCCATTCGCAGGAAGGTGTCCCGGGTGCTCTCGCTGTCGCCCAGGAAGTCGTCGGCGCCGTCGGCGATGCCGCCGAACACCGCCCCCGCGAAGGCCAGACCGGCCGTCCAGGCCAGCAGCGAGCCGCGCTGGAGCCGCCAGGCGAGGCCGTACACCGAACCGAGGCCCGGCCCGGCGGTGGCGGGACCCGGCCGGGAGGCGAAGAAGCTGGCACCGATGTCGCGGCGGCCGGCCAGCGCGTACGCGACGCCGACGGCCACCGCCGTCAGCGCGGCCAACAGCAGTAGCGGCCACCAGCGTTCGTCGGCGTAGGGCCGGGCGTTCTCCGCCCAGCCCAGCGGCGAGAGCCAGACCAGTACGTGGCTGGAGCCGGCCGAGCCGTCCTTGGCCGCGTCGCCGCCCATCCGCAGGACGAACGCCGTGCCCAGGGCGGCGGCGGCCAGCCCGCGCGCGACCCGGGCGTTCTCGGTGACCTGCGCGGCGACCGCCGCGACCGCCCCGAAGGCCGTGCCGCTCAGGCCGACGGCGAGCCCGAGCGCCAGTGCGCCCCGGCCGCCCTGGCCCGTCAGGGTGGCGGCGATGAGCAGGGCGACGGCGCCGTTGGCGATGCCGACGGTGATCAGCGCTGAGGTGAGCCCCGCGCGCCGGCCGACCATCCCGGAGGACAACGCCTCCTGTCGGCCCGTCTCCTCCTCCTCGCGGGTGTGCCGGACGACGACGAGCAGGCTCATGACACCGGCGAGGACGGTGAGGAAGGCCCCCACCCGCCACACCGTCAGGGCGCCCAGCGAGTCGTCGAAGGCCGCGCCGAACAGGGCCCGCGTGGAGCCGTTGGCGTTCATGTCGGCGGCCAGGTCGGCGCGCTTCTCGGGGGTGCCGTACGCGCTGTTCAGACGGTTGACGGTGCTGCTCGCGGACAGGCCCAGACACAGCACCCAGACCGGCATCATGACCCGGTCGCGGCGCAGCGCCAGCCGCACCAGCGTGCCCGTGCCGGTCAGGTCGCGCCGGAGGCGCCCGGCGGAGGGCGCGAACCGCGCGTCGGCCACGGCGGTCATCGCGCGCTCGCCCGCTGCCGGGCGCCGTCGGCGACCTCGGCCGCGTCGGTGGCGTCCGCCTGGTAGTGGCGCAGGAACAGCTCCTCCAGCGTGGGCGGCGTGGAGGTCAGGCTGCGCACGCCGACCTGACTGAGCCGCCTGAGCACCTCGCCCAACTGGTGCGCGTCCACCTGGAGCCGGACCCGCCGGCCCTGTATGTCGAGGTCGTGTACGCCGGACAGCGTGCCCAGGCCGGTCGGCTCGCCGTCCAGTTCGGCCGCGACGGAGGTGCGGGTCAGGTGACGCAGCGAGGCGAGCGAGCCGGACTCGACGGTACGGCCCTTGCGGATGATGCTGACCCGGTCGCACAGCGCCTCGACCTCGCTGAGGATGTGGCTCGACAGCAGGACGGTCCGGCCGCGCTCGCGCTCCTCGCTGACGCAGTCGCGGAAGACCTCTTCCATGAGCGGGTCGAGGCCGGAGGTCGGCTCGTCGAGGATGAGCAGCTCGACGTCCGAGGCGAACGCCGCGACCAGCGCGACCTTCTGCCGGTTGCCCTTGGAGTAGGTGCGGCCCTTCTTCGTCGGGTCCAGGTCGAAGCGCTCCAGGAGGTCGGCGCGACGGCGTGTGTCGAGCCCGCCGCGCAGCCGCCCGTACAGGTCGATGACCTCGCCGCCGCTCAGGTTCCGCCACAGCGTGACGTCGCCGGGGACGTAGGCGAGCCGCTGGTGCAGCTCCACCGCGTCGTGCCAGGGGTCCTTGCCGAGCAGTTGCACGGCGCCGCTCGTCGCCCGGAGCAATCCGAGCAGGACGCGGATGGTGGTGGACTTGCCCGCGCCGTTGGGGCCGAGGAAGCCGTGCACCTCGCCCGAGCGGACATCGAGGTCGAGGCCGTCCAACGCGTGCGTCCGGCCGAAGGTCTTGTGGAGGTCGGACACGGTGATTGCCGTCGTCATGGCGCCGAAGCTACTCGATTTTCAGAAACTTGTGAAGTTAAGGAAACGTATAATCGGCGAGGGGGATCTGAGCAGCGGGGATGATGGGTGTCGGGCGAGACGACGGAGCGCGGGATGACGGAACGTGGGGCGGCCCAGGTGGCGCGGGAGCCGGCGGCGAGCGGGGCGCGGCCCGCGACCGGGCCGGCCAGGAAGCCGGCTGAGACGCCGGCCGCAGGACCGGGCGGGACGCCGGTCGGGACCGGCCCGGATGCCGGAGGCGGCGCCGGGGCCGACGCCGCGCCGGCCGGGCGGAACGAGGACGCCGTCGGCCGGTTCGTCGAGCGCTTCGCGGCGGAGCTGACCGAGGCCGGTCTCCAGCGCATGGCCTCCCGGGTGTTCGCCGCGCTGCTGGCCTCCGACACCGGCTCGCTCACCTCGGCCGAACTCGCCGAACAGCTCCGCATCAGCCCCGCCGCGGTCTCCGGCGCGATCCGCTACCTCTCCCAGGTCCACATGGTCGGCCGGGAGCGCGAACCGGGCTCCCGCCGCGACCGCTACCAGGTGCACACGGACCTGTGGTACGAGACGATCACCCGCCGCGACCAGGTCCTCGACCGCTGGGAGCAGACCCTGCGCGACGGCGCCGACGCCCTGGGCAGACACACCCCGGCCGGGGAGCGGATGGCCGAGACCGCCGACTTCTTCGAGTACCTCCAGGGCGAACTGCTCTCGATCATGGACCGTTGGCGCGCACAGCAACTCAAGCGCCGCGCGGGCCACCCGGACGCGAGCTGATCCCCACCCCGACCGCACCCCGAAGGCTCCCGCCGCCACGCCGGCCCGCCGCCCGCCGGGCCCCCGCTCCCGCCGCCACGCCGGCCCGCCGAGCCCCGGGGCCGGACCACGCTCCGGCCGCCCACCCGCCGCCCCCGGACCCGGGCCACGCCCCCGGCCGGCCGTCCGTCCGGCCGCGAACGCGCCCCCGCCCCAGCCCCCGCGTCGTACGCCGTCCCGCACGCCACCCACGCACACCCGGGGCAGGGCCGGATCGAACCGGGCCGCCACACCCGCCCCACGCGCGGCAGGCCGCCGCCACCGCCTGCGCGGGGCGGGTCGTCGTGCTTGCTTGCCGCGCGGGGGTGGGTCGTCGTGTTTGCCGCGTGGGGGTGGGCTGCTGTCCCCCTTGGCTGTGCGAGTTGCGCCGCCGTGTCCGCCGGCGCGAGCTGGGCCGTCGCCGTGTCCGCCTGCGCGAGCCGGGTCGTTGCGTCTGCTCGCGCGGACCGGGCCGCCGTCCGCCTGCGCGGGCCGGGTCGCTGCCATCTGTCCCGTGCGGGGTGCGCCGTTGTCTGTCGGCTACGCCAGCCGTGCCGCCGCGCGCCTACGTGGCCCGAGCCGTCGCCCCCCGTCCGCGCGAGCTGCGCCGCCGCGCACACCCACGCGGGGTCGGCCGCCGTGCTCGCCTGCACGCGGCGGGCCGCCGCCAGCCGCCTACGCGAGCCGCGTCGCCGTGTCCGCCTGCGCGAGCCGGGCGGCCGTCGCTTCCGCCGGTGCGAGCCGGGCCGCTGCACCCGCTCGCGCGGACCGAGCCGCTGACCCCCCCGTCCGCGCGAGCTGCGCCGCCGCGCACACCCACGCGAGCTGCGCCGCCGCACCCGCCCCACTCGCGGCGGGCCGCCGCCACCCGCCTACACCAGCCGCGCCGCCACCCGCCTGCACCAGCCGCGCCGCCACCCGCCTGCACCAGCCGCGCCGCCACCCGCCTGCACCAGCCGCGCCGCCGCGCGCCTGCGCAGGCCGCGCCGCCGCACCCGCCCACGTGGGGTGGGCCCCCTCACGAAGGCCGGCGCGCGTCGGCGCGCAAGGCCACGGCGGTGCGGCCCGGACCGCGCGCCGGCACGCGAGGTGCCGCGAGCACGCGAGGTGCCGCGCGTCAGCGCGGGAGGGTGAGGGACCAGGCGTCGGGGAGCAGGCGCCAGGTGCGGGTGCGGACCGGGCCCGAGGTGACCGTGTCGGCCCAGTAGCGGAAGTCGGGGCCGGAGACGGTGACGGCCCGGGCCGCCAGGCGTACCGGGCCGCCCGACACGTGCCCGTACACGACCACCTCGGCCAGACCGCGCGGGCGCGGGGCGGCGTCGGGCGGGCGGGCCGCGATGCCGGCGGACAGCGGGCCGGTGGCCACCGAGACCCGCTCCACCGGGTGGTCGAGGTCGGCGAGCAGCACGCCGTCCGCCTCCACCCGCAGCCGGACGACCGGCTGCCGGGCCCGGCGCCCCGGCACGCCGCCCGGTCCCGTCCGGCCGGCGCCCGGCGTGGTCAGCAGCGTGAGCGCGGTGCGGGCGGTGCGGGCCGCCGGCGACCACCACGTCCTGGCCCGCCCCGACGCCGGTTCCCGTCCGTGCCGCTGGCGCGGCACCCGGCCGTCCCCGTCGGCCTCGTCACCGGCGGCGTCGGCCACGGGGTCGGGGGCGCGCCACGCGCCCGGCCGGCCCTCGGCCGCGTCCCCGGCCGGGCGGTCGGGGGCCAGCTCCGGGGCCCGTTCGGCGCCCGGCCCGGCGACCCGACCGGCGTCCGGACCCTTTGGCCCGCCGGTGCCCGCGTCGCCTCGCGGCCGGGGCGGCTCCTCCCGCGCGCCCGCCAGGTCCCACACGGCCGGGTCACCGCCGTGCGGCACGCACAGTTCGCCGATCACCACCCCGTCGCTGTCGTCCACCAGCAGGTCCAGGCGCTGGTCGGCGCCGTCGACGACAGCGCGGGCGGCGCCGACCGCGTCGGTGGGCACACCGAGCGCGCTGGCCAGCCGGAGCGTGCCGGGCGGCCCGACCGGGACCATCGCCAGTGGCGTCGCGGACAGCGCGCGCTCCCGGTGCAGCAGCGTGACCACGCGCGACAGGGCACGGTCGTCACCCACCACGACCGGCCGTCTGCCACCCCGCCGGGTCAGCGCCCGGCTGAGCTCGTCGGGGTCGTCCGGCAGGCAGATCTTCGTGGTCGCGCGGGCGCACAGCACGTCCTTGGCGATGCGCACGGACTCCCCGTCGGCGCGCCGGGCGCTCGGGTCGATGATCATGAGCAGCGGTGGCGTTGCGCTCACGAGGGACTCTGGAGCCGACACCTCGGTCCTTCCTCAGGTAGCATCTCGGTGCAAGAGCCCCTTGCGCTATTGCGCCAGGGGCTTGGTCTATTCCGGGGCACCGGTTCGACGGCTCTGCTGGCGGAAACGCGATGACGCGCACCGCCACGCACGTGGGACATGCCCCGCCCGGAAGGGGTGTACGCCTGTGCCCGCACTTGTGCTGCTCGGTGCTCAGTGGGGTGATGAAGGCAAGGGAAAGGCCACCGACCTGCTCGGTGGTTCGGTGGATTACGTCGTTCGTTACCAGGGCGGCAACAACGCCGGTCACACGGTCGTCGTCGGTGACCAGAAGTACGCGTTGCATCTGCTCCCTTCCGGAATCCTTTCTCCCAGCTGCACGCCGGTCATCGGCAACGGAGTCGTGGTCGACCCGGCGGTCCTGCTCTCCGAGCTGAGTGGGCTGAACGAGCGCGGCGTGGACACGTCCAAGCTCCTGATCAGCGGCAACGCGCACCTGATCACGCCGTACCACCAGACGGTCGACAAGGTCACGGAGCGTTTCCTCGGCAAGCGGAAGATCGGCACCACCGGGCGCGGCATCGGCCCGGCGTACGCGGACAAGATCAACCGCGTGGGTATCCGGGTGCAGGACCTCTTCGACGAGTCGATCCTCATCCAGAAGGTCGAGGCGGCGCTCCACGAGAAGAACCAGATCCTGGTCAAGCTCTTCAACCGGCGCGCGATCAGCGCCGAGCAGGTCGTCGAGGAGTACCTCGGTTACGCGGAGCGGATCAGGGACTACGTCGCCGACACCACCCTGGTCCTCAACAACGCCATCGACGAGGGCAAGGTCGTCCTCTTCGAGGGCGGCCAGGGCACGCTGCTCGACGTCGACCACGGCACGTATCCCTTCGTGACCTCCTCCAACCCGACCGCGGGCGGCGCCTGCACCGGCGCGGGCGTGGGCCCCACGAAGATCAGCCGGGTGATCGGCATCCTCAAGGCGTACACGACGCGGGTGGGCGCGGGCCCCTTCCCCACCGAGCTGTTCGACGCGGACGGTGAGGCGCTGCGCACCATCGGTGGCGAGCGCGGCGTGACCACGGGTCGCGACCGGCGCTGTGGCTGGTTCGACGCGGTCATCGCGCGGTACGCGACGCGCGTCAACGGCCTCACCGACTTCTTCCTGACCAAGCTCGACGTGCTGACCGGCTGGGAGCAGATCCCGGTGTGCGTCGCGTACGAGATCGACGGGAAGCGGGTCGAGGAGCTGCCGTACAGCCAGAGCGACTTCCACCACGCCAAGCCGATCTACGAGAACCTGCCGGGCTGGTCGGAGGACATCACCCAGGCCAAGACCTTCGCCGACCTGCCGAAGAACGCGCAGGACTACGTGAAGGCGCTGGAGCAGATGTCCGGCGCGCCGATCTCCGCGATCGGTGTCGGGCCGGGCCGGGACGAGACGATTCAGGTCAACTCCTTCCTCTAGGCCCCCCGCCGGGCCCGCTACCGGGCCCCGAGCTCCTGGCGTGTGCGGGGCGCGCCGCCCCGCGCGCGGCCCGTGCGGGCCGCCGCGCGGTCAGCGGCCACCGGGCCCGTACGGCACGCCGTAGCCGCCCGGCGTACCGGGCGCCGGCTGGCCGGGGGCCCGGCGCTCCTGCATCGCGGAGAGCCGCAGCACCAGGGCGATGGCGAACACGGCGCACGGGATGCCGATCACGTCCACGACGCAGGACCACACGACGGAGTCCTGGTACTCGCCGTAGGTCTCGGCGTCGCCGAAGACCGACAGGCTGACCAGGCTCGCCACCAGCAGCACCAGGAACAGCACCCACCAGGTGTTCAGCACGCCGCGCCCGGTACCGGGCGGCGGCGGGTAGCCCGGGGGCCGGGGCGGGGCGCTGGACGCCCACACGTCGTTGGCCATCTGCTTGGGGAACCAGAACTGCACCACGGGGATGAACCAGGAGCCGGCCGCGAGCCCGGAGTTGTACCGCTGCCGGCCCGGCGCCAGCACCCGCGCGTTGACGTAGGTGCGGCGGAACCAGATCACCCACAGCACGACCATGGGGATGGTGGCGAGGAAGCCCAGCACGTCCAGGCCCTCGGTGACGCTCTCGGCGTCCTCGATCGCGGTGGCCTCGGCGGCGTCCGCGAAGTAGTCCTCGTAGGTGCCGTAGAGGCGGATGCTGAAGATCAGGTCGAGGACCATGAACACCAGCCCGACGGAGAACAGCGCCACGGTCGCGTTGGCCAGTCCGCGCGGCGAGCGCCACACGGCGGGCGGCTGGTAGCCCAGGGTGTTCGGGTAGAGCGGGGGCGCGGCGTGCGACCCCATCGTCGGCTGCGCGTGGTGCGCCGGGTGGCCGCCGGTCAGCGGCGACGGGCCGGGTATGTGCGGGCCCGGCGGTATCGGCGGCCCGAACTGCGTGGTCGGCGGCGTGTGCGGCGGGGGCGTGCCCGGCGTGTGCGGGTCCGGGGGCGGCGGGGTGCCGGGCGCGGCGCCGGCGCCCAGCGGCGCGTACCCCACGCCGGTCTGTGGCATCTCCGCCTCCAGCAGCCGCAGCGCGTCCCGGCCGAGCCGGGCCAGCAGCGCGCCCGGCAGCCAGGGCCCGGCGTCGCCGCCGCTGACCTGACCGGCCGCGGGCTGACCGGGCACGCCGGGCGCGGGCGGGCCGCCGGTGTGGGCCAGCACCCGGTCCAGCGTGAAGCGGTCGGCCGGGTCCTTGGTCAGGCAGCCCTCGACCAGGTCCCGCAGCCCCGCCGGCAGGCCGTCCAGGTCCGGCGCCTCCTGCGCCACCCGGTACATCAGGGCGTGCACGCCGCTGTCGACGGTGCCGAAGGGGGAGCGCCCGGTGGCCGCGAAGGCCAGCACCGAGCCCAGGCAGAACACATCGCTGGCGGCCGTGACCGCGTCGCCGCGCACCTGCTCGGGCGACATGAAGCCGGGCGAGCCGACGACGGCGCCGGTCATCGTCAGGCCGGGTTCCCCGACCGGGTCGAGCGCGCGGGCGATGCCGAAGTCGATGACGCGCGGCCCGTCGATGGTGACCAGCACGTTGGACGGTTTGAGGTCGCGGTGGATCAGGCCCGCGCCGTGGATGTCGCGCAGCGCGAGCGCCAGGCCACGGGCGAGGGCGCGCACGGAGTGCTCGGGCAGCGGGCCGTGGTCCTCGGCGACCACCTGGTGCAGCGAGGGCCCGCCGATGTAGCCGGTGGCGACCCAGGGGGTGGCCGCCTCGGTGTCGGCGTCCAGCACCGGCGCGGTCCAGTCCCCGCCGACCCGCCGCGCCGCCCGCACCTCGGCCTGGAATCTGCGCCGGAAGTCGGCCTGGCCGGCCAACTCACCCCGTACCAACTTGACCGCGACGGTACGCCCCCGCGCCGACCGGGCCAGGTAGACCCGGCCCATCCCGCCCTCGCCGAGCCTGCTGAGCAGGCGGTAGTCGCCGATCCAGCGAGGATCGTCGGCCCCCAGGTCTTCCATGCTGTTGTGGCTCCTGCCCCTCGTCTCGCGCCCGCCGCCGGCCGCTGGTGCCGCCGCGACGCCCTGTGCGCGCTGCCCTGTCGTGCGCCCCGCGCCCGCCTGTCAGCGGGCCCGCCCCTGCCCTGTCGCCGCCGTCGTACCGTCAGACGCGCCGCCGTCCGGCCCCGTTCGTCGCCGTCCGGACGCGGCCCACCCGGGGTGCGTACGGTGTCGTGCTCCGTCGCGACCGGTGCCGGGCGGTGGGTGGGTGAGGTCGTGTCGCCCGCGCCGTGACCCCCGTCCGCGCCTGTCGCGGCGGTGGGCCGGCCCGTGGTCGGGGCGGACTCGCGTCCGCGCCCCGGTGCCCCCTGGTCTCCCCCCGCCTCGCAGAGAATAAGGGGCGGGTAGGGAAAAGGGGCCCGCGCCTCGCCCCGGAACCGGTCGCGGCCCCGCGATCCGCCCCGGACCGGGGGAGTTGTGGCACACGACGCCCCGCAAACCGGTCGGTGACCGGCCGCCTGACCGCACCCCGCCGGCGTACGCGCCGGGGCGGCGGGGCGGCAGGGGGGGGCGACCGCCGGGGGCGGCCCGTCGGCCGGGCGCGTGGCGAGCGCCATACGGAGTGCCGGTATCCGCTCCGGGCCCGCCTCCCTAACCTGAGGGCCGGGCCCCCATCCCGGTCCGTAGCGGTCGGGCCCACCGCCTTTCCCCCTGCCACCGTCCACCGAGCCGCGAGCGATTGAGGTACCCACCGTGTCGACCACACCCTCCGCCCCCGCCCCGTCCGCCGCCGAGTCCGTCGGCCGCCCGGTGGCGCCCGGCACCTCCGGTGCCGAGGTCAAGGCCGCCGACCGCGCGCACGTCTTCCACTCGTGGTCGGCGCAGGCCCTGATCGACCCGCCGGCGATCGCCGGGGCCGAGGGCTCGTACTTCTGGGACTACGACGACCACCGCTACCTGGACTTCTCCTCGCAGCTCGTCAACACCAACATCGGGCACCAGCACCCGAAGGTGGTGGCCGCCATCCAGGAGCAGGCCGGCAAGCTGTGCACGCTCGCGCCCGGCTTCGCCGTGGACGTGCGCGCCGAGGCGGCCCGGCTGATCGCCCAGCGCACACCCGGCGACCTGGACAAGATCTTCTTCACCAACGGCGGCGCCGAGGCGGTCGAGAACGCCCTCCGCATGGCGCGGGTGCACACCGGCCGGCCCAAGGCGCTCTCGGCGTACCGCTCGTACCACGGCGCCACCAACGCCGCCATCAACCTGACCGGCGACCCGCGCCGGTGGGCCTCGGACAGCGCGTCGGCGGGCGTCGTGCACTTCTGGGCGCCCTTCCTCTACCGCTCGCCCTTCCACGCGGAGACCCAGGAGCAGGAGAGCGAGCGCGCGCTGCGCCACCTGGCGGACACCGTCGCCTTCGAGGGCCCGCAGACCATCGCCGCGATCATCCTGGAGACCGTGCCGGGCACGGCCGGGATCATGCCGCCGCCGCCCGGCTACCTGGCCGGCGTCCGCGAGATCTGCGACCAGTACGGGATCGTCCTGATCCTGGACGAGGTCATGGCAGGCTTCGGACGGACCGGCCGCTGGCTCGCGCGCGACCACTGGGACGTCACGCCCGACCTGCTGACCTTCGCCAAGGGCGTCAACTCCGGCTATGTGCCGATCGGCGGCGTCGCCATCTCCGCCGAGATCGCCGCCACCTTCGACCACCGGCCCTACCCGGGCGGGCTCACCTACTCCGGACACCCGCTGGCCTGCGCGTCCGTGGTCGCCACGCTCAACGCCATGGCGGAGGAGGGCATCGTGGAGAACGCCGCCGCCATCGGCGAGCGCGTCCTCGGCCCCGGGCTGCGCGAGATCGCCGAGCGGCACCCGTCGGTCGGCGAGGTGCGCGGCCTCGGCACGTTCTGGGCCGTCGAGCTCGTACGGAACCCGGAGACCCGGGAGCCGCTGGTGCCGTACAACGCGAGCGGCGCGGCCAACCAGCCGATGGCCGACGTCGTGGTGGCGGCCAAGCGCGGCGGGCTGTGGCCGCAGACGGTCATGAACCGCGTCCACGTGGTGCCCCCGTGCACGATCTCCGAGTCGGAGGCGAAGGACGGCCTGGCCGCCCTGGACGAGGCGCTCGCCGCGGCGGACGCGCACGTCGTCGGCTAGCCGGCGGACCGCCCGGCGGAGGCACGCCGGCCGCGCGGAACGGCGTGCCGGCCGCTCGGCGGGTGCGCGCCGGCGGTGCGCGGGGACGCGTCCGTCGGGCCCCCTCGCCGGCGTACGCGCCCCGCTCGGTCCGGGGGACGTAACGTTCTCCACACGATTTCGCACAGAATCCCACGGAATTCTTCGCCAGAACGCCCATCCCTGGGCCATAGCACTGCACTCCGTGCAACACCTCCACACTCCGCGCAACGGCCCTCGCATATCGTGATGCGGGGGCCGTTCGCCGGTCCGCCGGCTCGTGCGCCGGCGGATCCTCACATCCCGCGTGTGGCCGTGGAAGGAGACGCACCCATGTCCGGCGCCAGCCAGGTCAAGCGCAGCACGCTGCGGCAGCAGATAGCCGACGCGCTGCGCGACGAGGTGCTGGCGGGACGGCTGCCGGCCGGGCAGCAGTTCACGGTCAAGGAGATGGCCGAGCAGTACGGGGTCTCCGCGACGCCGGTCCGCGAGGCGCTGCTCGACCTGTGCGCACAGGGCCTGCTCGACGTGGAGGAGCACCGTGGCTACCGGGTCCACGAGTTCTCCATCGGCGACTACCGGGACATGGTCGAGGCGCGCACCCTGATCGTGGAGGGCATGTTCCGGCGCTCGGTCGCCACGGCCCTGGCCGCCACCACCCCGGAGTCGCTGGCCTCGGTACGCCGCCGGGCCGAGGAGGCCGAACGCGCGGCCCGAGGCGGTGACCTGGACATCCTCATCGGCTACGACCTGCGGTTCTGGCGCGAGCTGAGCGGGCTGGTGGGCAACTCCTACATCTCCGGCATCCTGGAGCGGGTCCGCGTGCAGAGCTGGGTGTTCAGCGTCCCCCACCTGCGGCGCGTGCCCGACCTGGCCGGGCGCCTGTGGGCCGGCCACCGCGACCTGGTGGAGGCGATCACCCGGCGCGACGTCAAGACCGCCGAGGAGATCGTGGCCGCGTACAACGCGCACAGCCTCTCCCTCATCGACTCCCTCCCCACCCCCAGCCCCGCCCCCGCGCACTGAGCCACCCCGCCCGCCGTCCCGGGCCGCGCCCCCGAGGTCCGTGCCGGCCGCCGGGCGTCGCCGGCACCTCCCGCACCGGGCCCGCGAGGGCCGTCCGTGGCGTCCGCCGTGCCCGCGCGTCAGGGCGACAGAGCCCCGTTTCCCCGCCGTTCGTACGCCGTTCGCGGGCCGGGGCGGCGATCGAGGCCGGGCCGGGGTCCGCGCGGGTCCTTCCCCGCCGAGCCCCTTCGCGCGGCGGTGGCCGCGCATTAGGCTGGCTCGACCGCGCCGCCAACGAGAGTGAGTACACGTGGCATGTGACCTCTGGCTGGTCCCGCTCGTCGACGTGCTCTGCCACAGCCCCGACAACCCGTTCGCGGAGGAGATCGCCGCGTACGACCGGGCGCTCGGCGAGGCGGGGTTGCCCCCGGTGCCCGTCTTCGGCTACACCCCCGGACTCTCCGGCGCCGTCGCGCCGATCGCCGGCTTCGACTACGACGCCCTGCACTACCTGCGCCGCGCCTACCTGCTCCAGGTCTGCGGGCTTGAGGTCACACCGGTCGGCGAACTCGGTGGCGACTACGAGCAGTTGCTGGAGATGTTCGAGAGCACGGCCCAGGAGTCCCACCTGGTGTGGCACTACGACCACGCCGGGGCCTACGTCCCGGTCGACTTCGCCAGCCCGCTGTCCAACGACGGCCTGCTTGAGGGCGGTGGCCCGCTCGGCTCCAGCCACGGCCTGCTGCGCGAACTCCTCCAGGTGGGCCCGGCCCTGGGCATCGACCCGGCCAACCCGCCCGCCCCGCCCGCCCCACCGGCCCGCCCCACCGACCTGGAGGAGCCGGCCGCCCCGATCCCGTACGAGGACAGCCCGTTCGCCCGGGAGCGCCACGTGTGGCTGTCGCTGCACGCCGCCGCGACCCGCAGCCTGGGCCAGGGCTCGATGATCGTCTTCAGCTGACCGCACGCTTGGCTGGCTGACCGGGCGGCCGGTTGTGCCGGCCGGTTGGCCCGGTGGCCGGCTGAGCGGGTGGCCGGCTGGCCCGGTGGCCGGCTGAGCGGATGGCCGGTGGGCCCGGTGGCCCGGTGGTGACCGCTCCGGGTTTCCGCGAGCTTCGCGGGGCCTGCGGCCTCCGTGGGGTCGGTGGGATCTGTGGCCTTCGCGGGGTCTGTGGGGCTCGTGGCCTCGGTGGGGTTCGTGGGACCTGTGGCCTTCGCGGCCTTCTCGGGTTCCGCTGGCTGGCGGGTCGCCTGGCTGATGGGCCCGGTGGTGACCACTCCGGGTTCCGCGAGTTTCGCGGGGACCTGTGGCCTTCGCGGGGCCTGTGGGACCTGTGGCCTTCGCGGGGCCTGTGGGACCTGTGGCCTTCGCGGGGCCTGTGGGGCTCGTGGCCTCGGTGGGGCTCGCGGGGCCTGTGGCCTTTGCGGCCTTCTCGGGTTCCGCCGGCCGGCGGGTCGCCTGGCCGATGGTTCGGTTGGCCCGGTGCCCGACCCTGTGGGCGCTCAGCTGGCTGGTCCGGCGGCTTGGCCCGTCGGTTCGGTGGGTGCCTGGTCGGCTGGCCCAGCGGGTTGGCCCGTCGGTTCGGCTGGCCCGGCGGCCCGGCCCGGCCCGGTGAGTGTTCGGTCGGTTCACCCGGTCCGGCCCGGCGACTCGGCCGCCGGCCCACCCTCGCGCCTCCGTCGACCACCTCGCCGCGTGGGCCGGCCCCCGCGCGCCCCCGTCCCGGCCCCCGCGCTCGCGTCGCGCGGGGGCCAGGACGGTCAGCGGGGGGACTCCGGTGGGCGTTGGCGCGGCATGTTGGGTCGAGTGCCGGGCGGTAGCAGCAGGCGACTGAGCGGCGTGCCCGCCTCCGGGCGGGTGCCACACGACAGCGACTGCGTACCCAGCGGCGCCGAACGCGACCCGAACTCGATCATCCAGTCCGCCGTCTCGGCCCGCACCAGCTCCGTCACGTCCTCCGCGAAGCGGCGCAGCACCCCGAGGCAGCGTTCCGCCGCCTCGCTGGCCGTGCCCTCGGTGGGGCCGAGCACCTCGCGTACGTTCTCCACGGACCAGTCGAACTGGAGCGCCTCCAGTCGCCGGTGCACGGCCTGTGCCGTGGCCATGTCCCGCATCCAGCCGGAGGAGAAGCCGAAGAACCGGTCACAGGCCAGGCACGCGACGGCGACGACCAGCGCGAGACATCCCCACGCCGCGCCGCCGCCCAGCGTCCGCGTCAGCTCCAGGAACGGCAGCACGACGCCCACCGTCGCCGCCAGCGCGGCGCCCGCGCGCAGCGCCCGCGCGGCGCGCCGCTTCCACGCCCGGTCGGCCAGATACCAGTCGGCCACCCGCAGCGCGCCGTCCTCGGCCCACCGGTACAACTCGTCGAGCCGCTCCGTCGGTTCGCCCCAGTCGCCTCCCGGCATCGGCCTGCCACGCAGGTCACCGGCGTGCCCGTGGCCCGGTCGGCAGTCGCCGCACAGCCGTCGCCCGCCGCCCGCGCGCCCCGCGCCCGACGGGTCGTCGCCGGGCCCGTGCGACCAGGCGTCGCCGTCCCCCGCCCCGCCGTCCGGCCCGCCCGGCGCACCGGGGCCGGCACCGCCACCACAGCCGCCCCCGCACCGCCCGCCGCCACCCGCCGCGCCGGACCCGCCACCCGCGCTTGTCCCACCGGACCCACCGGACCCACCGGCCCCGCCCGCCGTGCCGCTCCCGCCGGCATCGGCCTCGCGGGCCCGGCCGCCGCCGGTCTCCTTCGCCCATCCCTGCCCGTGGTCACCGCGCGGGAGCCCCTTGGGTCGCATCTCCGGCTGACTCACCCGTGCACTCCCTGCGTCCTGGCTGACTGCGATCCGATCGGCCACCCCGCCGACCGGCTGGCCCTGCGGCGTGCGGCGGCGCCGGCCCCCGGGCCCTCGGTGTCCGCCGGGATACGCGCGCCGCCGCGCCCCCGGCCCTGTCTCCGCCGCCCCTGCCCGTCGCTCGCATCCCGTCGCCCGTGTCGTCGTCCGTCCCGGAGCCCGGTGCCGCGCCCCGCCGTGTGCCGGACCCGACGCCTGGCCGGCCGCCGCGTCCCCCTGCCCGTACGCCACCGAGCCCGTACGCCGCCCCGCACCTCCGCGCCCGGCCCGGTCGCTCGGACCGGCCCGGCCGTTCGTCCGCGCCGCCGCGACGCCGATGCCACGCCGGAGACCGGCCACCGGGGGCCAGGGACTCGCGGCCCGGGGCCGGCGCGCCGCCGGACCGAGCCGCCCGGACCCGCTGTCCGCTGACCGTCGGTCGCCCCGCGAGCGGTGGCTCCGGGGCGGCCGGGCCCGGGCGCGGCCACCCGGTCGGGGCGGCACGCCCCCATCAGCCCTAGGTGGAGCGCCGCCATCTTCCTACCGCCGAACGGCTGGCATCGCGCCCGAGATCAGGGAACATCACCCCAAAATCCGGTCAGAACCGGCTTTAGGTCGGAAATAGGGGCGAGTGCGTCTCACTCGAAAGAGTGGCCAGCGCACCGTGAGCGACCCGCGTCCCGCCGCCGGGCCCCTCACGTACGCCCCGGTCCTCTCGTAACGCACCGCGCCACCCCCGCGTTACGGACCGTGTCCCGGGCACCCCTCGCCGCCCCCGGCACCCGTCGCCGAACCCCACCGGCCCCGCCGTGCGGAGCGCCCCGCCCGGCCCCGTCCGCGCGGCGCCCGCCCCCGTCGGTCGGCGGGCGCCCCACGCCCCGCGCGCCACCGTTGCCCGGGCGCGCGTGCGGGGCCCGTGGCCACGACGTCTAGGCTGGGCGCGTGAAGGTCCTCGTCATCGGCGGCGGCGCCCGCGAACACGCCCTGTGCCGCTCACTGTCTCTCGACCCCGACGTCACCGCCCTGCACTGCGCGCCCGGCAACGCCGGGATCGCGGAGGTCGCCGAGCTGCACCAGGTGAACGTCCTCGACGGCACCGCGGTCGCCGAGCTCGCCGCCGCGCTCGGCGCGGACCTCGTCGTGGTCGGCCCCGAGGCGCCCCTGGTCGCCGGCGTCGCCGACACCGTGCGTGCCCGTGGCATCCCGTGCTTCGGCCCGTCCGCCGCCGCGGCCCGGCTTGAGGGCTCCAAGGCGTTCGCCAAGGACGTCATGGCCGGCGCCGGCGTCCCCACGGCGCGCGCCTACGTGTGCGTCAACGCCGCCGAGGTGGACGAGGCGCTGGACGCCTTCGGCCCGCCCTACGTCGTCAAGGACGACGGGCTCGCGGCGGGCAAGGGCGTCGTGGTCACCTCCGACCTGGCCGTCGCCCGGGAACACGCGCTGGCCTGCGACCGCGTGGTCATCGAGGAGTTCCTCGACGGTCCCGAGGTGTCGCTGTTCGCGATCACCGACGGCGAGACCGTCCTCCCGCTCCAGCCCGCCCAGGACTTCAAGCGCGCCCACGACGGCGACGAGGGCCCCAACACCGGCGGCATGGGCGCCTACTCGCCGCTGCCGTGGGCCGACCCCAAGCTGGCCGACGAGGTGCTCGCCACCGTCCTCCAGCCCACCGTCGACGAACTGCGCCGCCGTGGCACGCCGTTCGCCGGACTGCTCTACGCCGGGCTCGCGATCACCTCGCGCGGCGTGCGCGTCATCGAGTTCAACGCCCGCTTCGGCGACCCGGAGACCCAGGTCGTCCTGGCCCGCCTCAAGACGCCGCTGGCCGGGGTCCTGCTGCGGGCCGCCACCGGCACGCTGGAGGCGCAGGCACCACTGCGGTGGAGCGAGAGCACGGCGGTCACCGTCGTCATCGCCGCGCACAACTACCCGGGCACGCCGCGCACCGGCGACCCCATCACGGGCCTGGCCGAGGCGGCCGAGCGCGAGAAGACGTACGTCCTGCACGCCGGCACCAAGCGCGACGAGGCGGGCGACGTGGTGAGCGCCGGCGGCCGAGTGCTCTCCGTGACGGCCACCGGCTCCCGCCTGGCCAAGGCCCGCGAGCGCGCGTACGGAGCCCTGAAGCTGATCACCCTGGCGGGCTCCCACCACCGCACGGACATCGCCGCCCAGGCCGCCGACGACGAGTAGCCCACCCCCCACCCTGACCATCACCGAGCCGCCCCGCCACGGGCCGCCTCGCCCCGCCACGGGCCGTCCGCCCGCCCCCGGGAGCCGGCGCGGGGTCGGCTGGCTGGCGTACATCGGCGCCGGGTGGTCGCTCGGATGCCCGCCGAGCTTCCGCATGGCTGAGCGGTTCCGCCCGGCCCGGCGGTTTCGTACGGCCCACCGCTGAGCCCGTCCCGTCTGGGACGCCTGCTCGGCCTCCTCGCCCATGGTCGAGTGTGCCGACCCACCGGGCCTTGGGGGTCGACGTCGAGGCTGACTGGCGTGGGTCACGCGCTGGGTGCTCGCTGGGGTGCCCGCCTGCCTGAGCGGTTTCGTACGACCCACCGCTGAGCCCGTCCCGCCTGGGCCGCCTGCTCGGCCTCCTCGCCCATGGTGGAGTGCGCCGACCCACCGGGCCTTGGGGGTCGACGTCGAGGCTCGCTGGCGTGGGTCACGCGCTGGGCGCTCGCTGGGGTGCCCGCTCGCCTGAGCGGTTCCGTGCGGCTGAGCGGTTCGGCCCGACCGGCGGTCGTAGGGCTCAGTGCCGAGCCCTTCCCGCCACGGGCCGTCACACGCCCACGGCCGGGACCGTCGGACGCGCGGGGCGGCCACGACGAGCCGACGTCGAGGCTGACTGGCGTAGGTCACGCGCTGGGGGCCCGCCCGCCCGAGCGGTTCCGCCCGCCCCGCCACGGGACGCCTGCCCGGCCCCTCGCCCACGGTCGAGTCCGCCGACGTATGCCGCTCTGGGAGCTGGCGTCGAGGCTCGCTGGCGTGGGCCGGCGTGCCGGCGCGCGTACAGGTGCCCGCTCGCTCAAGCGGTTCCGTCCGACCCCGCGACTCCGCCCGCCCGCCGCAGGACGCCTGCCGGCGCCCTCACCCATGGCCGAGTCCGCCGACGCACGGGCCTCGGGAGTCGACGTCGAGCCTGCGCGGCGCGGTTGGCGCGCCGGGCGGTCGCTCGGGCACTCGCCCCCCTGAGCGGTTCCGTGCGGGCCAGTGGTCGCGCCCGACCGGCGACCGTACGGCTCGGTCGCTCCGTACGGTCGCCGTTTCGTCTGACCGCTGTTCCGTGTGGCCACCGGCCGCGTCCGTGTCGGTTGGCCCTTGCCGGGGCCGCGTCGTCGTACGAGGCCACCGTTGCGCGCGGCTGTCCCGAGACCGTCGCTGTACGGGGCGCCGTCGGTGTCCGTCGCCGCGGGCGGGCCGTACGCGTACGCGCGCGGGCCGTGCGCTACGGGGTCCTGTGGGCGCTGCCCTACGAAGCTGTGGCGCGGCGGGCTGTTGGCGGGGTTCCGCCGCTGTCCGTCGCCGGTGAGGCGGACCGGTGTGGATGGTCGTACGGCCGCTGCTCCGTGCGGCTGCCGGACGCGTGCCGTGTCGGTCGGTTGCCGCCGGGGGCGCGCCTCGTGGAGGGGCCGGCGGGTTCGGTCGTATGGGGCCGCCGCTCCGGGCGGCTACTCGGCTCGCTGTGCTGGTCGCCGTCGGTGTCCCGTCGCGTGTGGGGGCGGGGCGTGCGGCGCGCCGTGCCGGGGCCCCGCGGGCCCCCGCCCGACGGGGGCGCGACGGCCCACGCCCCCGGGGCCCGTCGCCGTGGGGCGGCCGGGTGGCGTCGCCGGTACGGGTCGCCGCTGGGCTCGGTTCGTACGGGCCGCCGCTCGGGGTCGTCGCCGTGGGGCCGGGGCGACGAGTGGTGGTACGGGCCGCTGGCGGATGGTTCGCCGTTCAGCGTGCGCCGGTGCGTCGCGGGCGTGCGCGTAGCCGCTACGGGCCGCCGGGCGTGTGGAGGCGTGCGACGGGTGGGCCCGCCGCCCGAGGTTTGCTCGACGCGGCGGACGCGTCGATACGGGGGCGGCGTCGCACGCCGGCTGTGCGGGTCCGGCCGGACGCGGCGCGGGACCCCGGCCGGACACGGGCCGGAGGCGGGTAAGGGGCGGGGCCACGGTCCGGGACCGCCGGCGCGGGGGCCGGCGCCTGGCGCGGCCTGGCTGCCGTCGGCCGGCCGTGCGGGGGCGGGCGTACGGGGTCGGCCGCACGGGGGCGGGCGTACGGGGGCGTGGTGGCGCGCCCTGCCTGCGGCTCCGCCGCGCCGACGCTGCCGCCGAGACCTCGCCGACGAGCTCCCGCCGTACGAGACGCCGTCCCGCGACGCTGTCGGCGCCCCCCGTTCGGCGCCCTCCGTTCGGCGCCCTCCGTTCGGCGCCCCCCGTTCGGCGCCCTCCGTGCGGGGCGCCGCCGGGGGGCTGGCGGGGCGGCCCCGCCGAGGGGGCCCGGGCACGCGCGGCCGTTCGGAGGCGGTGCGCGGCCGGGCCGCGCGCGTGGTGCGCGCCCCCAGCCGTGTGCGGGCCGGGCCGCGAGACCCCACCCCCGACCGTCGGGCCGGCCGCGAGGCCACCCCGCACTCCGCTTGTGCGCTGGGGCGCCGGCGCGCCGGGTCCCCACGCCCGGGATGTGCGGGCGCCGCCCGCACGCCCGCGGGGGCGCAAAGCCGGCGAAGTGGGCCCGACAGGACCCCGTGCACCCCCTCCCGCCTGCGCTGACGCCCGCCGACCGGGGCGCGGGACCGCTTCGTCCCGCCGCCTCGTTCCGCCAGTGGGCAAAGGTCCGGCCGCGTGACCGGAATGGTTCCTACCCCTGGCCGATGCCATTCCATCGAGTGAGCGCCTGGCTATCTGGGTGACGCGTTTCCCCGCCCCAACTAGTGTGCCGCGGAGCCACGCTGCGGCAACTGGCGCAGCGGCTTCCGTGCGGACCGGGGGCCCTTCGCACACCGACATTGCGGTGTCAGTAGCCGGTGCGACAGTGGTGGGGGTACACACGCCGGCGGCATCCGCTGTCGCATTCACCGCAGGGCAGTAGGGGGTGGTCAGACACATGGCAGGTCCGAAAGCGGAGACACCCGGGGCCCGAGCACGGGCGCTCGCGGTGCTGCGCGTGCGCGGCACCGCGCAGGCCGTGGCACTGCTACCGACCGCTGTCGCGGTCGTGCTCGTCGCGGGCGGCTCCACCGGCCACATCGAGGGGCCCGGCTGGCACACGGCACGCTGGGTGGCGATCGGTGTCGCCGCCCTGACCCTCGCCGTGGCCGTGATCGTCGGCGTGGTCATCGCCCGCGCACGCCCCGCGCTCAGCCCCACCGTCCCCGTCCCCGAAGCGGCGGCCCCCGAGCTCTACCGCCTGGTGCGCGACCTCGCCGACCGGCTGGGCGTACCGCCGCCGTCGGCGATAGCCCTGACGCCGGACTGCGACAGCTGGCTGGAGGACCGTACGTACGAGGCGCGGCGGGCGCGCACCCGTCGTCGCGTGCGGGCCGGCGCCGCCGAGCAGCGCGATGCCCTGCTCGGCCGTGTGCGGCTCACCCCGTCCCGCACCTCGGGCCTCGGCCTGGAGGCATCGGTCCAGGCCGCGACGCCCGGCCGGCCGAGCGCCCCGGGCCCCGCCGCCCCGGTGCTGGTGATCGGCTCGCCGTTCCTGTGGTGGATGCGCGTCGCCGAGCTGCGCGCGCTGCTCGCCCCGGTGGTGGCGGGCACCGGCCCGGCCGCCCACCCGGACGTGGCCGCCGCCCGCCGCTTCGTGCGCGCGCTGGACGCCGCCGTGGCCCTGTCCGCCCGCGACACCCGGCCCGACCCGGACGCGTACGCCGACCTCGTGGCCGGCCCGTACGCCACCCCGGGACCCGACGGCGACCCGAGCGGCGACGACCCGGGCGGCGGCCACCCGGGCGACGAGCTGACCCACGACGCCCCGCCCAGCGACGCGCGGCCCGCCGCCGCTCAGCGCGACGGCCTCGCCGGACCGCGGCGGTCCGTGGCACCGGACCCCGTCCCGCTCGCCGACCCGCCCGCCCCCCACCCGCTCGCCGTCGAGCCCCAGCACAGCGACCCGCGCGACCCCCGGCCGTACGCGTCCGACCCGCACGCCCCCGCGCACTCCCCGCCCCAGCACGATCCGCCCCGCGATCCGCTGCGACACGACCCGGCCGCGTACGGCGCGCGGTCCGGCCGCGCGCCGTGGGCCGCCGAGCACGAGCGGGAGCCGTACGCGACCGGGTCCGTCCGTATCGCGGAGGCGGCGCCCCCGGCGCACGCTCCCCGGTCCGACGAGCCCGCCCCCACCGTCCGCCCGACCGCCCCCCGCGCGGCCGACCGCGACACCCCGCCGCGCCACCACCCCGCCGGCGCCACCAACGGCGCCACCCCGACCGGCACCGCCCCCGCCCCGGCCACGTCGGGTCCGGCCGCCGCCGGCGAACCGCGCGAGGGTGAGTACGTCGCGCGGGAGGCGGACGCGGCGGGCCGGGCCGCCGGCCGCCCGGCCCCGCTGGCCGCGCTCGGCCGGGGCGTGCGCCGCCCCGGGCTCGCCTTCGTCGGCTGGGTGGCGCGGCTGTTGCTGCGGGCCTGCCGCGATAACGCCGCCGAGATGGAACGGGGCGTGGCCGCCGCGTCGGCGCAACGCGCGCAGAGCGTGGACTACGGGCTGCGGATCACCGCGCAGGAGCAGGTCGGCCTCGCGTACGCCGGCTGGGACCGGCTGCTCACGCGCGTCGCGCTGCCCGCCTGGCGCATGGGCCGCTGGCCCGCCCAGCTCGACGCGGGCGTGGTGTCGGCCCTGACCGAACTCTCCCGCCGCGACCGCCTCGCCGAGGGCTTCGCCTCCCGGCTCGGCGAGCGGGCGGCCTGCGACCTGCTGGAGGAGCCCGGCGTGGCGGACGAGGCGATCTCGCTGCTCGCCGCCCGGCTCTTCCACGGCGGCCCGGCGACGCCGGGGCCCGACTGGTCGCCCGTCGACTGGAGCGCGTACCCGGAGGAGGTCGTGGACCGCAAGTGGCGCCTGGAGGCCGCCCGGCTGCACGCCGTCCTGGACACCCTGCCACGCCCCCAGGCCGGACCGGCCCCGCGAGCCGCCGCCGCCGCGGGTACGGCCACCTCCGGCCGCCCGCCCGGTGCGGCACTGAGCGAGGACCTCGGCCCGGACCTCGGCGCGGAGGCCACCCTGGACCGGGTGATGGACCGGCTGAGCGCCCCCGACGGCGCTCCCGACGGCCCGTCGGCGATAGCCGAGAGCCTGGCCGCCCGACTCACCCTCGCACTGGCCCGCGAGGAGGCCGCGCAGCGCCGGTCATCGGCCGCCGCCGGCGCGGCCGGCCTCGCGACGAGCGGGCCCGGCACGGGCGCGGCGGGCGAACCCTGGCTGGACGGCCTGGCCCCGCTCTTCCCGCTCCAGCCGCCGCGTACGGGCCGCGAGCTGCTGGCCGACCACGTCACCGCGGTCGTCTGCTGCGCGGCCATGGACACCGCTGGCGCGGCCCCCGGCCTCGACTGGCTCGACGGCCCCACCCTGTTGGTGGACGGCCGCCGCGGAACCGACCTGAGCGCGCCGGTGCTCAGCCTCATCGAGGACGGCGACCCCGCTCCGCTCCGCACCTGGCTCGGCGACGTCGGCGTCCGCCCCGACAAACCCATCCGTCTGGTCTAACCCCACCCGACCTCGCCCCCCCACACCCCCACCAGCCGGTAGGGCGCCCCACCATCGGCCCCACGAAGCCGGCCGGCAGCACCGCCCCCGGCCCCGGCCGGCACGCCCCCGAAAGCCAGCAGCCCGCCCCGCCCCACACCCCACAAGTCGGCAGGCTCCCGCCCCGGGCAGCGGAAGCGGCAACGGCCAGGCCAGAAACAGCGACAGCCAAGCGACACGGCCGGACCAGGAACACCGACCGGGACGAGGCCCCACCTCCCTCGCCCCCCTCGCCCCCCTGGCCCCCCACCTCGCTCGACCCCCACCCCACCGGGCCCCGCTCCCGCGCCCCCGCCTCACCCGCCCCACGCCGCACACCCGGCCCCCTGTTCGCCCACGCGTCGGCGTAGCCGCCCCCACGCGCGCCCGTGCCACCGGACGCGCGGCGGCTCGGCGTCGGGCGTGGGGAGCGCGTCGCCGTCGCGGGCACCCGAGGGCGTCGCGGCCGTGGTGGGATGCGCCCCCGACCGCTCGGCGTACGGGTCGCGGCGGGCACCGATCCGCCAGTTCCCTGCGCGATTTCGCGACGAACAGTGATGGTGTGGACGCTAAATGTGATGTGCTGGGATCAGTCGTTGTCATTCGAGGGATAAGCGCAGGGGCCAGCAGGGGCGACCGGTGGACGGAGCGCCCCCCACCGGATGACGGGGAGTGAGCAACTCCCACACGGGGGCCCGGTTCGCATGACCCGACAGTGCGGCGCGCTCGGTCGTGCGGACGCGGATGCGGTACGCAGGGAGGGAGCGCACGTGGGGACGGAGCACATCCGGCGCTGGGAGTCCGGCGCGGTCGCACACGCCGTCTCGGACCCGTTCGGACAGGGCCCGCTGCCCTGGCTGCGGGGGAGCGAGCACTACTTCGACGACACCGGACACGTGGTGCCCTGGTACGTCGACCACGTGGACGCGCCCGGCGCGACCACCTTCCCGCTGCCCCGTGGCGTGCACGACGCGGGCTCGGGGAGCGCGGAGGACCGCCTGCACGCCCGCTGGGGCGCGTACGCCGCCGCGCGTCGTACGGGCCGCTCCGGCAACCGTAGCGGTCCGCGCATGGCCGACGACGTGCACCGGCAGATCAAAGGATTCGCCAGTGCCAGCGCCGTGGCCCCTGGCGAGGCCATCGACTTCCGGGTGACGGTCAACCCGCCGCAGGAGTTCGGCGTCGACGTGTACCGCATCGGCCACTACGCCGGCGAGGGCGCCTCGAAGCTGACCACCAGCCCCCGGCTGGCCGGCATCGTCCAACCGGCCCCGCTGGCCGTCGAGCGCACCGTCTCCTGTCACCACTGGTGGCTCTCCTGGCGCCTCCAGGTCCCCACGTACTGGCAGGTCGGCGCGTACGTCGCGGTCCTGACCACCCGCGACGGCTACCGCAGCCACATCCCCTTCACGGTGCGTGACCAGGCCCCGGCCGACCTGCTCCTCGTCCTGCCCGACGTCACCTGGCAGGCGTACAACCTCTACCCGGAGGACGGCCGTACGGGCGCCAGCCTCTACCACGCGTGGGACGCGGACGGCCGGCTGGTCGGCGAGGAGGACGCGGCCATGACGCTGTCCTTCGACCGCCCGTACGCGAGCGCCGGCCTGCCGCTGCACGTGGGGCACGCGTACGACTTCATCCGCTGGGCCGAGCGGTACGGCTACGACGTCGCGTACGCCAACACCCTTGACCTGCACGCCGGTCGGGTCGATCCGACCCGGTACCGGGGGCTGGTCTTCCCCGGACACGACGAGTACTGGTCGGTGCCCATGCGACGCACCGCCGAGCAGGCCCGCGACGCGGGCACCTCGCTGGTCTTCCTCTCCGCCAACACCATGTACTGGCAGGTGGAGTTGACGCCCTCGCCGGCCGGCCCGGACCGGCTGTTGTCCTGCCGTAAGCGACGCGGCCCCGGCAAGCCCGCCCTGTGGCGCGAGATGGCCAGCCCGGAGCAGCAGTTGATGGGCATCCAGTACGCGGGCCGGGTGCCGGAGCCGGCCCCGCTGGTCGTCCGCAACGCCGACCACTGGCTGTGGGAGGCGACCGGCGCGAGCGAGGGCGACGAGCTGCCCGGCCTGGTCGCCGGCGAGGCTGACCGTTACTTCCCGCGCACCAGCCTGCCGCAGCACGTCCGCCGCATCCTGCTCGCGCACTCCCCGTACGAGGACAGCGACGGCGTGCCGCGACACCAGGAGACCTCGCTCTACCGCGCGCCGAGCGGGGCCCTGGTCTTCGCGTCCGGCACCTTCGCCTGGTCGCCCGCGCTGGACCGACCCGGCCACGTCGACACCCGCATCCAGCGCGCCACGGCCAACCTCCTCGACCGCATCTGCAAGCGCGACTGACCCACCCACCCCCGGAGCCCCAGCGCCCCCGGGCTGGTCCGCCGGGACGACGCCGGCCCGCAGCCCGCCCCCCTCGGCCGCGCCCGCCCGCTCCCGCGCACCCCCGCCCGTCCCGACCGCCGCGCCGGCCCCGCTCGGCCCGGCGCGGCCGGGCCCAGGTCGGTCCCACGTGACCCGATACGCGAGAATCGAGGCTCTTGGACCAACCCACCGGGAGGAACCGTGTCCGGATTCGTCGAGAAGCCCGAGCCCGTGCAGGTGCCCGGTCTGGAGCATCTGCACACCGGAAAGGTCCGCGAGCTCTACCGGAACGCGGCCGGCGAGCTCGTGATGGTCGCCAGCGACCGGATCTCCGCGTACGACTGGGTGCTGCCCACCGAGATCCCGGACAAGGGCCGGGTCCTCACCCAGCTCTCCCTGTGGTGGTTCGACCAGCTCGCCGACCTGCTGCCCAGCCACGTGGTGCGGGCGTGCGACACCCCGCGGGAGCTGCCCGCCGGCGCCCCCGCACACTGGGCCGGCCGCACCGTGGTGTGCACGGCGCTGCGCATGGCCCCGGTGGAGTGCGTCGCGCGCGGCTATCTGGCCGGCTCCGGTCTGCGCGAGTACGAGGCCAACCGCACCGTCTGCGGTCTCGCCCTGCCCGAGGGGCTGCGCAACGGCTCCGAGCTGCCCGCGCCGATCTTCACGCCGGCCACCAAGGCCGCCGTCGGCGACCACGACGAGAACGTCAGCTACGAGGAGATCGTTCGCCAGGTCGGCGCCGAGAGCGCCGCCGAGCTGCGCCAGGCCACCCTCGCGCTGTACGGCCGGGGCCGCGACATCGCCCGCGAGCGCGGCATCATCCTGGCCGACACGAAGTTCGAGTTCGGCTACGACGGCGACCGGCTGGTCCTCGCCGATGAGGCGCTGACCCCGGACTCCTCCCGCTTCTGGCCCGCCGACCAGTGGGAGCCGGGCCGCGACCAGCCGTCCTTCGACAAGCAGTTCATCCGCGACTGGCTCACCTCCCCGGCCTCCGGCTGGGACCGCACCAGCGAGCGCCCCCCGCCGCCGCTGCCCACCGAGGTCGTCGACCAGACCCGCGCGAAGTACATCGAGGCGTACGAGCGGCTGACGGGCCTGACCTGGTCCTGACGCCCCCACCCCGCCGACCCCGGGCCGGCCCCCTCCGGCCCACCCAGCCGAGCCCGCGCGCCACCCACCCGCGGGCCCCGGTCAGCGGCCCCGCCCGCGAAGCCCGTGCGCCCCGCCCGTGGCCAGGCCCGCCCACAGGCCCGCGAAAGCCGGCCCGTACGCGTACGCCAGGGCCCCGGCGGCCCCACCAGCCGACCCCGGCCCACCCCACCCGGTCACTCCGGCGGGTCGGCCGGGGGCGCCGGGCCCCGGGCACGCGAAAGGCCCCCGATCAGGGATCGGGGGCCTTAACCGAGCGGACGACGAGGCTCGAACTCGCGACCTCAACCTTGGCAAGGTTGCGCTCTACCAACTGAGCTACGTCCGCATGCGCCGCGCGTTACCGCGTGGTGCGGGTCCTACTATAGCCAACGTTTTGGGCGGGCGAGGCACGCGGTCGTGGAGCACCTCGCTTCGGCCCGCCCGTCGGGTCGCCGCGCGCCCCGCCGGACCGGTTCGTCGCCGCGCGCCCCACACCCCGGCCGGCCCCGCTGGACGGGCCACCGCCGCCCTCTCGCCCGAGCGCCCACGCCGGACGGTCACCGCGCGAGACTGTGGCCATCGCCACACCCCACCGCACCTCCGCCCCGCGCGAACCCCACCCCGCCCGAACGCCGCCCTGCCCGGACCCCGCCCCGCGTCGTGCGGCCCGGTCGACGCCCGACGGGTCGGGGCACGGGTGTCGGGGAGAGCGAACGGCCTCGCCCCGGCCCTCGCGTGTGTCATTCCGTGTGCGCGAAGAAGCGGGGGGGGGAGAGAGGCGCGCATGAGACGTACGCACCTATGCCGAAGGCCCCGATCGAAGTGATCGGGGCCTTCGGCATATTCCCTGAGCGGACGACGAGATTCGAACTCGCGACCCTCACCTTGGCAAGGTGATGCTCTACCAACTGAGCCACGTCCGCGTTTGCCGCCGATCAGCTTTCACTCATCGGTGCGTGAACCACTCTACCCGACCCGAATGGGCCGGTAGAGCAGTGGAGCGGGTGACAGGGATCGCACACTGCGCCTCCCCCTTGGAAAGGGGGCGCTCTACTACTGAGCTACACCCGCATGATCGAGGTTCTGGGCTTTTCGGCCCGTCCCCTTCGGCGTGCTCCAGACTCTAGCGGATCAACGGGGGTGCGTGGCAACTCCGGGTCCGAGGTCGATGTGGGCGGCTCACCTGGGCCGTCCCGTCGAGCGGTGCGGCCCGGGTGGGCCACCCGGGGTGGAGCGGGCGCTTCCGGGGCGGACGGTCGACGTGGCCGCCCCGGAAACGGATCAGCTCGCCGCGTTGAAGGCTTCGTACACCTTCTTGGGGATGCGCCCACGGGGCGGCACCTCCATGCCGTGCGACTGGGCCCAGGCCCGCACGGTGGCGGGGTCGGGGGCGACGGCGGTGCGTCGGTAGGTCTTGCCGGAGCGGGACCGCTTGCGGCCCGCCTCCACGTACGGGGCGAGGGCGCCGCGCAGTTTCTTCGCATTGGCAGAGTTCAGGTCGATCTCGTACGACCTGCCATCGAGACCGAACGCGACCGTTTCCGAGGCTTCTCCGCCATCGATGTCGTCAGAGACTGTGACCACTACACGCTGTGCCACGGATATCGGTCCTTTCGGGCTGCATCGCCTGGCTGTCGCCGAGGTGCCGCTGGTTGACGTGCCGCGATGCATGGGTTCCGGAGGTCGGGTTCAATGCTTTTCTATTTGTACAGCGACGGGCATTGCATTGTGAAGCCCCGGTAATTCTGTCCGCGTGTCCCCGCGCAATCCGGACGATACGTTTTCCCCTCGGCTTTCCCCAGGGTTCGGCACCGCCGATGCTTAAACGTGACCGGCGGTTCACCTTATCTATGCGCGTAGATTTTGAGGGGATGTAGGGTTATGTCATCTGCCTTCGGGTCCCTGGGGCTCGCTCCCCAGAACTCACAGCCGCACCACACCACCGGGAGTGCCAGTGGCACGCGTCGTAGTCGACGTCATGCTCAAGCCCGAGATCCTCGACCCGCAGGGCCAGGCCGTGCAGCGCGCGCTGCCCCGCCTGGGCTTCGACGGGGTCTCCGACGTACGTCAGGGCAAGCGCTTTGAACTTGAGGTGGAGGGACCGGTCGACGACGACGCCCTCGCCCGTATCCGCGAGATGGCGGAAACCTTCCTCGCGAACACCGTCATTGAGGACTTCGTCGTAAAGGTCGAGTCGTGACCGTACGCGTGGGAGTTGTCACCTTCCCCGGCACCCTCGATGATCGCGACACTCAGCGCGCCGTGCGTATCGCGGGACTTGAGGCCGTGCCGCTGTGGCACCGGGACAAGGATCTTCATCAGGTTGACGCCGTGGTGTTGCCGGGCGGCTTCTCGTATGGCGACTATCTCCGGGCCGGAGCGATCTCCCGCTTCTCGCCGGTGATGGAATCGATCATCGAACAGGCCAAGGCCGGCATGCCGGTGCTGGGTATCTGCAACGGATTTCAGGTTCTTACCGAGACGCATCTGCTGCCTGGCGCGATGCTGCGGAACAACCACCTGCACTTCGTCTGCCGCGACCAGAAGTTGCGCGTGGAGAACGTGGCGACCGCCTGGACGACCGAGTTCACCTCGGGCCAGGAGATCCAGATCCCGCTCAAGAACATCGACGGCCAGTTCGTCGCCGACGAGCGCACCGTGGACGAGCTGGAGGCGGAGGGCCGGGTCGTCTTCCGCTACCTGGACGTGAACCCGAACGGCTCGCTGCGTGACATCGCCGGCATCACCAACGCCGCCGGCAACGTCGTCGGCCTGATGCCGCACCCGGAGCACGCGGTGGACCCGCAGGTCGGCACCGGCGGCACCGACGGCCTCGGATTCTTCACCTCGATCCTGAGGAAGTTGGTCTCCGCATGACCCTCGACACCGTCAAGCACGCGGCCGAGACGCCCGACGTCGAGCTGCCCTGGGCCGAACTGGGCCTGAAGGAGGACGAGTACGCGCGCGTACGCGAGATCCTCGGGCGCCGTCCGACCGGCGCCGAACTCGCCATGTACTCCGTCATGTGGTCCGAGCACTGCTCGTACAAGAGCAGCAAGGTGCACCTGCGCCAGTTCGGCGAGAAGGCCCCCGCGAGCGACGCGCTGCTGGTGGGCATCGGCGAGAACGCCGGCGTGGTGGACATCGGCGAGGGGTACGCGGTCACCTTCAAGGTCGAGTCGCACAACCACCCCTCGTACGTCGAGCCCTACCAGGGCGCGGCCACCGGCGTCGGCGGCATCGTGCGCGACATCATCGCGATGGGCGCCCGCCCGGTCGCGGTCGTGGACCCGCTGCGGATGGGCGACCCCCAGCACCCGGACACCAAGCGCGTGCTGCCGGGCGTCGTCGCGGGCATCGGCGGCTACGGCAACTGCCTGGGCCTGCCCAACATCGGTGGCGAGCTGGTCTTCGACGCCTGCTACCAGGGCAACCCGCTGGTCAACGCCGGGGCGATCGGCGTGATGCGGCACGAGGACATCCACCTGGCCAAGGCCAGCGGCGCCGGCAACAAGATCATCCTGTACGGCGCCCGCACCGGCGGCGACGGCATCGGCGGCGCCTCGATCCTGGCCTCCGAGACCTTCGACGACTCCAAGCCCTCCAAGCGCCCCGCGGTCCAGGTCGGCGACCCGTTCCAGGAGAAGCTGCTCATCGAGTGCACCCTGGAGGCGTTCGCCGAGAAGCTGGTGGTCGGCATCCAGGACCTGGGGGCCGCCGGTCTCTCCTGCGCCACCTCCGAGCTGGCCTCCAACGGCTCGGGCGGCATGCGCGTCTCGCTGGACGACGTACCGCTGCGCGACTCCACGCTCTCGCCCGAGGAGATCCTCATGAGCGAGTCGCAGGAGCGCATGTGCGCGGTCGTCGAGCCGGACAAGGTGGAGCGCTTCCTCGCGATCTGCGAGAAGTGGGACGTCATCGCCACCGACATCGGCGAGGTCACCGACGGCGACCGGCTGGAGATCTTCTGGCACGGCGAGAAGATCGTGGACGTCGCGCCGCGCACGGTCGCGCACGACGGCCCGGTCTACGAGCGCCCGTACGCGCGCCCCGCCTGGCAGGACGCGCTCCAGGCCGACGACGCGGGCAAGCTGCCCCGCCCCGCCTCGGCCACCGAACTGCGCGAGCAGGTCCTGAAGCTGGTCGGCTCGGCCAACCAGGCGTCCAAGTCCTGGGTCACCGACCAGTACGACCGGTTCGTCCAGGGCAACACCGTGCTCGCGCAGCCCGAGGACTCCGGCATGATCCGGGTCAGCGAGGAGAGCGGCCTCGGCGTGGCCCTGGCCACCGACGGCAACGGCCGCTACACCAAGCTCGACCCGTACACCGGCGCGCAGCTCGCGCTGGCCGAGTCGTACCGCAACGTGGCCGCCGCCGGCGCCCGGCCGCTGGCGATCTCCGACTGTCTGAACTTCGGTTCCCCCGAGGACCCGGACGTCATGTGGCAGTTCGTGGAGGCCATCCGTGGGCTGGCCGACGGCTGCCAGCAGCTCGGCACGCCGGTGACCGGCGGCAACGTCTCGCTGTACAACCAGACCGGCGAGGCGGCCATCCACCCCACGCCGGTGGTGGCCGTGCTGGGCGTCATCGACGACGTCGCCCGCCGCACGCCGATCGGCTTCGGCACCGAGGGCCAGTTGCTCTACCTCCTCGGCGACACCCGTGAGGAGTTCGGCGGCTCGGCCTGGTCCCAGGTCGTCCACGACCACCTGGGCGGGCTGCCGCCGAAGGTGGACCTGGAGCGCGAGCGGCTGCTGGCCGAGATCCTGATCTCCGGCTCCCGCGACGGCATGATCGACGCGGCGCACGACCTCTCCGACGGCGGCCTGGTGCAGGCGTTGGTCGAGTCGTGCCTGCGCGGCGGCAAGGGCGCCCGGATCGTGCTGCCCGAGGGCCTGGCGGCCTCCGGTGACGCCGGTGACGACGCGTTCGTCGCGCTGTTCTCGGAGTCCGCCGGCCGCGCGGTGGTGGCGGTGCCGCGCAGCGAGGAGCTGCGCTTCACCGACATGTGCGGCGCCCGTGGCCTGCCCGCGACCCGGATCGGGGTCGTGGACGGGGACGCGCTGGAGGTGCAGGGCCAGTTCGACATCCCGCTGGCCGAGCTGCGCCAGGTGCACGAGGCGACGATCCCGGGCCTGCTGGCCTGAGTCCCGCCCAGCTCGCCTGACCGGGGGCCCGTACGGAACGCGCCGTACGGGCCCTCCGGCGTACCCGGCGCCGCGGACGCGGTACCGGCGCGCTGTGCCGGCGCCCCCGCACGCGGAGATTCTCCACTCCACGCGCCGGTCGCACGCGGGGCGTGAAGCCCTACCCTGTGGATCATGGCTTCCGCATCGCGTACCCCCCGCGCTCGCAGCTACGACCCCGACAAGGTGCGGGCCGGGCTCGACGGGCAGGTCCGGGCCGTGCGGGACGCGGTCGCGGTGCTCTGTGCCGCCTCCGACGCTCCCCTGTTGCTGGCCGCGCCGTCGCGGCTGCCCGCCTGGACAGTGCGGCAACTGGTCGTGCACATCGCCGTCTGCCTGGAGACCCTGCCGCGCCGGCTGGCCGCCGACCCGGTGCCGCCGGGTGCCGGCGCCGACCTCGACCTGCGCGGCTACCTGGCCACGTTGAGCTCGCAGGCCGGGGCCATCGCCCGGGCCGCCGTCGACGAGACGGACGACCTGTCGGGCGCCGGCGCGCCGGAGGAACTCGTGGCCCGCTACGACGCCGCCGCCGCGCGGCTGGCCCGGGCGGTGGCCGACACGGCCGGCTCCGCGCTGGTCAGCACCCGGTACGGCCGGATGACGGTGGACGACTTCCTGGTCACCCGGCTCCTCGAACTGGTCGTCCACGGCGACGACCTGACCGCCGCCACCGGCACCGCCGTCAGCCACCACCGTCAGGCCCTGGCCACCGTCGCGCGGCTGTTGGCCGACGCGCTCGCGGCGCGGGCGCCGGGCGGCTCGGTCGAGTTGCGGGTGCCGCCGTTCGCGGTCGTGCAGTGCGTCCAGGGCCCCCGGCACACCCGTGGCACCCCACCCAACGTGGTCGAGACCGACGCGCTCACCTGGCTGCGGCTGGCCTCGGGGCGCACCACGTGGGAGCGCGAGGTGGCCGAGGCCACCGTCACGGCCAGCGGCGAGCGCGCCGACCTGTCGGCGTACCTGCCGGTGCTGGGCTAGCTGTCCGGCCCAGGGCGCACGCGGGCGGGGAGCCCCCGGCGCGCCCCGCCCGCACGCGCGCTCTCAGTCCTGGTACGGCAGCAGGCCCGCGTCCACCTTCTCCCAGGCGGCGCGCAACCGGGCCAGCCGTGCCCGGTCGGTCGTGGCGTGGTTGGCCTGCTCGCGCGGGTCGTTGGTGAGGTGGAACAGCTTGTCCCGGCCGTCCGTGCCCCGGTAGTACTTCCAGTCGCCGCGCCGCAGTGCGCGCTCACCGCGTACACGCCAGAACAGATCGCGCTCGGCGAGCCGTTCGCCGCGCAGCAGGTAGCCGGCCAGGCTCGTACCGTCCAGCGGGTAGGCCGGGTGCGGCCGGGCGCCGGCGATCTCCAGGAGGGTCGCCGACCAGTCGTAGGTGGCCAGCGGCTCGTGGCTGACCTGGCGTCCACGCAGCCGGGCGGGCCAGCGGGCGATGTTGGGAACGCGGATGCCGCCCTCTTCGAGGGTGAACTTGTTGCCGGACAGCGGCCACTGGTACGACCAGCGCTCGCCGCCGTTGTCGCTGGAGAAGACGACCAGCGTGTTGTGCTCCTCGCCGGAGTCGCGCAGCGCGGCGAGGACCGTACCGACCGAGGCGTCCAGGTCCTCGACCATCTCGCGGTACTTGGCGAGCGAGCCGCCCTCGCGGTGGTTGAGCACGCCCTTCTCGCCGGCTCGGATGCGGGCGGTCAGCCGGGCACTCTCCTCCTCGTCGCCCTCGGCTATCCACGGCCAGTGCGGGGTGGTGAAGTTGAGGTTGAGCAGCCAGGGCTTTCCGCCGTGCCCGCGCCGTACGTACTCGCTGGCGCGCTCGGTGATGATCCGCGTGTAGTAGCGCAGGTCCTTGTACTCCGCGTCGCCCTCGTACAGGTCGTACTCGCCGCTGAGTCCGAGCTTGGAGTAGTACTCCAGGGCGCCGCCGAAGTTGCCGAAGAACTCGTCCCAGCCGGAGGCGGTGGGGCTGTAGTCGGGCAGGTAGCCGCAGTGCCACTTGCCGATCAGCGCGGTGGCGTAACCGGTCTCGCGCAGCAGCGAGGCGAGCGTGGGGTGGCCCGGGTCGAGCCCGACGCTCCGGTCGGCGATCGGCTCGGCCAGCCCGCCCTTGGTACGGCCCGGGTAGCGGCCGGTGTAGAGGCTGAACCGGGTGGGGGAGCAGGTCGCCGATCCGGAGTACGCCTGGGTGAACCGCACGCCCTGGCGCGCGAGCCGGTCCAGGTGCGGGGTGCGGATGTCGGGCGAGCCGTACGAGGACAGATCGGCCCAGCCGAGGTCGTCGGCCAGGATGAACAGGATGTTGGGGCGCCGGGAGCGGCGGTCCGACGCCGCCCGGAACTCCGCCTCGCCCTCGGCCTCGTGGCCCGCGCGCCCCGGGCCGGCGGTGGCCGGTGCCGCGCCGGTGTCGCGCACGGCGCGGCTGGTGGCGGCAGCGGCGGAGCCGGTCGCCGCCACGGTCGCGGCGGTGGCCGCCGTGGCACCGACGACACCGCCGAACGCGCGCCGGCTCAGCCGGCGACCGGTCGCGCCGCCCCCGGCGCCTGCCGCGCGGACCTCGCCCCCAGCGTGGTCGTGGGCGTGGTCGTCGGCCTGGTCGTCGTGGGGCCGGCCGGTGTCGGCGGCGGCCTGGGAAGCGGCGTCGGCGCGGCCCGCCGCGTCGCGGGCGGATCGGCGGTCTTCCGGGCGTGGGGCGGGGATCGGCTGCTGCGAGGTGGTCACGGCGAGTCCTTCGCTGGGGCGGCACACGTGACGGCGGCCACCCGCGCACGAGCGGACCCGGCGGGGCCCGACGGCGGGACGGCACCGTCAGGCACCGAACATTCGACAGGGAGTTCAGGGGGCTCAGGGAGCTCAGGGAGTACGAGGCAACGGGGAGAAGCAGGCGGGAACGGGGGAGAAGGGGAGGAAAGGGGTGGCGGGGAGGCGTAGAGCGCCGGAGCGTCCGGGGTGCGGGCCGGCCCGAGGCGCCCGGTGGGCCGCCGCACCGACAGGCCGCCGCACCGCGAGCCCCGTGCGAGGGCCACTCCGTACGCCGCACGTCCCCTACGACACAGGCCCGGGGCGCCGACTCCCGTACGCCAGCCCCCTACGCCGGAGCTCCCGTACCTCGGAACTCCCCTACAGCGGCGGGGAACCCGTCGAGGCGGCGCGAAATCCCGTAAGCGGTCGGGGAATTCGAGGAAATCCGGTGGGGCGCGGTGAATTCCGGAGGGAGGGAAAAGGCCCGGCGTCCGGGAATGCCCGGCGCACGGGGACGCTCACCCGGTGTGCGCTACCGACGGCAGGGGCCACGCGCGGCACGTGGCGCGTGCCGGGACAGCCCGGCGCATCGCGCGGCGGGGCCGTTCAGGCGTGGCGACAGATCGCGCTCGCGACACGGACCAGGTCAACGTGGCGGCGCGCTACCAGCAAGATCGACGGATCGGGGACGAGCGGCATGGTCCTGGAGCCTGTCCGACGGTGGGCACGCCTGTCAATGGTGGCGGAGCCACGCCCGGGATATCGGCCCTGTACTGGGATGTCTGGGCAAGCGGGTGATGCGCGCCACCCGAATCACACACTGAAGTCGCGCGCTCACGAGAAGTCGCTTTGTCTGGCATTGCGATCCGACCGTTCAGAAAGGAACGTCACGCGATGTCTTCACTCCCCGCCACGTCCGTTGTCCGAGCCACTTCCGTCGCCCGCCGCACCGGTGCCGCCCTCGCCACCGCCGCCGTAGCCGTCGGGCTGGCGATCACCCCCGGTGTCGCCACCGCGGCCCCCGACGCCCCGCAGGCCGCCCCGGCCGGCCCGCCCCGTGGCGCCATCGCGGTCGTCGACGGTGCCACGCAGTTCACCGTCACCCCGCAGACCGTGGCGCAGCTCCAGAAGCACGACCTGCGGCTGACGCGCATCGACGCCAAGGGCCAGACCCGGGAGGCCGTGCCGGCCGGCGTCCCGGTGCAACTCGACGTCACCAGCGGCGTCGTCACCAACGTCGACGGCCGCATCGGCGGCCGGGTGCTGTACGAGGGCCGTGGCCTCGCCGTGGTCAACACCAAGACCCGCGAGGTCGCCGAGCTGGCCGAGTTCGAGAGCGACCTGACCCGTGGGGCGGTGCTGGCCTCGATCAACGACTCCGAGACCATCGCGCTCGGTGCCGCCCGCAGCCCGCGCATCTCGTCCGAGTCGCTCAACGTCACCGAACGCGAGGTGCAGTTGGACTCCCCGGTGCGGCTGACCGGCCGGGCGGCCGAGCGGCTCAACAGCGTCACCGGCACCGACGCGTTCGAGCGCGCCGCGGTCTTCGCGCGCGTGACCAGCCAGTTCAACCTGGACGAGGACCAGGACGTACGCGCCGCCCTCGGTCTGGACAAGGACCTGAAGAGCGTCGACAAGGCCCAGAGCAACCGACAGGAGGCCCAGGACCGTCCCGGCACCGCCGAGGACGAACTGGCCACCGAGGAGAACCTGAAGAAGGCGTTCCCGAACGCGGCCGGCTGACCGCCGCCGGGGCGGCGCCCGCCCCCGGGTGAACCACGCCGCCCCCGCTCCCCGCCGCCGCGTGCCCCGCGTCGTGCCCACCCCGGGCACGCCAACCGGGCGCGCGGCGGCCGGAGTCGTCTCCCACGCCTCGCGCGTCACGCCCCGTGCGGCCGGGCCGCCGCTGACGGGGTCGCCGCCGCGCGGGGTGCCGCGCGCTACGCGGGTCGCGGGTCGCGGGTTCGTGCTCGCGTGAAGGGTCGACGGTTTGGTCCGTGCCGTGGGGGCTTTGGCCCGGCCCACGTGAAGGGTTGGCGGCTTCGGGTGTCCCGCGCGTCCCACGGGCCCCGCTCCGCCCAGGCAGGGCCGCCGTGCGCCCGCCGTACGCCGCCGCGTTGTCAGTGCCCCGCCGTAGGGTTCGTGGAGTCGGAGCATCGGAATCCGGCCAGTTCGGGCCGTGCCCCGTCACCGGGAACCCGTCGCCGGACGCTGTAGCGACCCGCTAGGAGATACGCGATATGCGCACGTTGATCAGCACCGCCTTCGTCTCGCTCGACGGTGTCATGGAGGCCCCGGGCGGCGAGTCCGACTACCGCAACGCCGGCTGGACGTTCAAGGACGTGGAGTTCCTGCCGGAGGCGTTCGAGATCAAGGGCCGGGAGCAGGAGGAGGCCACGGCGATGCTGTTCGGCCGGGTCAGTTACGAGGGCTTCAGCCCGGTCTGGCCGGACATGGAGGAGTTCACCGGCTACAGGGACCTGCCCAAGTACGTCGTCTCGACCACCCTCGCCGAGTCCGACCTGGTCACCGGGTGGGGGCCGACCACGGTCCTGCGCTCGCTGGCGGACGTGGCCGCGCTCAAGGAGACCGAGGGTGGCCCGATCATCATGCACGGCAGCGCCAGGCTCAACCACAGCCTCTCCGACGCCGGCCTGATCGACCGCTACCACCTGATGGTCTTCCCGCTGCTGCTCGGCGCGGGCGAGCGCCTGTTCAGCACCACGGACAAGGACGCGCAGAAGCTGAAGCTGGTCGAGCACGAGGCGTACGCGAACGGCATCCAGAAGAACGTCTTCGACGTGGTGCGCTGAGCACGCCCCGACACCGCGCGGGCTCTGTGCGCCGCGTGGGCCGTGGGCGCCGCCGGGGCGGGGTGCGTCGCGTGCGGCGGGTCCGGGTCGCGCGACCGCGCGCGGGGCCTCGGGTGCGGGCCGCCGCGTGCTGCCGAGCCGCCGCGTGGTGCGGGGCGTTCCGGCGGTGGCCGGTGGCCGGTGGGGCGTGCGGCCGCGCCAGACCGGTGAGGTCGGCCGGTGGCCGGTGGGGCGCGGGCCGAGGGCTGTTGGGGCGGGGGCGCTCGCGGGCGGAGCGGGACGTCACTCCGCCCGGCCCACCCCGCCACCTCCACCCCGCCTCGGCTGAACTCGCCGACCCGCCTCCCGCCACGCCCAACCCGCCGCCGACCGCGAGCCGCCGACCGCGATCCGCCGCTCGCCCGCCCGCCGGCGACCTCAACCCGCCGTCCAGGGGCGCAGCTTCTCCGGGTTGCGGACGCCCCAGATGTGGGTGATCCGGCCGCCGCTGATCTCGAACGACATGACCGAGGTGACGTCGCCGTCCAGTTGCAGCGTCAGGCCGGGCTGGCCGTTGACGGAGCGTTCCACGACCAGCAGGTCCGGCACCTGGGTCGCGATGGCGACCAGGTGGCGTGCGACCTGCTCGCTGCCCTCGATCGGGTACGGCACGGTCCTGGCGAGCCCGCCGCCGTCGCTGACCGATGTGACGTCGGGGTCGAGCAGGCCGACCAGGGCTTCGATGTCCTTGGCGTCCCACGCCTCCTTGAACTCCCGTACGACATCGGCGCGTTGGGCGGCGGGTGTGGTGTCCGACCGCGAGCCGCGCAGGCGCCGCCGGGCGGAGGAGGCGAGTTGCCGGCAGGCCGCGGGCGTACGGCCCACGATGTCGGCCACCTCCGCGAACGAGTAGCGGAACACGTCGTGCAGGACGAACGCGACCCGCTCGGCCGGCGTCATCGAGTCCAGCACCACCAGGAAGGCCATGTTCACCGACTCGTCCAGTGTGACCCGGTCGGCCGGGTCCGCCGCCCGGCCCCCCGGCCGTCCGTCGGCCCACTCCGCGGGGTCGGGCAGCGGCTCCGGAATCCACTCCCCGACGTAGCGCTCGCGCCGGGCCCGCGCCGAACCGAGCTGGTCCAGGCAGATCCGGCTGGCGACCTTCGTCAGCCAGCCGCCGGGCGAGTCGATGGCCGCCTGCTGCCGGGGCGACATGGCGTACCAGCGGGCGTACGTCTCCTGTACGGCGTCCTCGGCGTCGGCCAGGGAGCCCAGCAGCCGGTACGCGAGGTTGATCAGCTGACGCCGCTCGCTCATGATCGCGCCCAGGCTCGGATCGGGTGCGCCCGCTTCCGACGCGTTCTGGCTGCCCATGTCTCGCCCCACCTTCTCGTCGCGCGTGCCGCGCCCGCGCATTGTCCTTCCCCCTACGACGACGCGGCCGGCCGAAACGTGAGGTGGTGGCGGGGCGTGCGGGTGTCGTGACGGCGGGTTGCCCGGGTGGGAGGTGGCGGGGCGTCGCGCGGGGTGGTGGTCGCGGGCCCCCGGGGCGAGGGGCCGCGGCGTCGGCGGGGGCCCGAGGCCGGGGCGGTGGTGCGGCACGGGTGGGTGGCGGTGGGGCGCGGGGCGCCGGTGGTCGGGGCGGGCGCCTCACATTTCGCGTGGCTGTCTCGTCGGAGAGCTGGGACGCACACGGTCCCGCGTACCGCCGTCGCGCCACCGCGGCGAAACGGCCCAGCAGGAAAGGGAAACAGCGCCATGAGCACACGTTTCGACTTCTTCGGCAACCCGGTCTCCGGCAAGTTCCTCAAGCAGCTCGTCTCGGCGGCCCGACCGCTGGCGGACTCCACGCTGCCGGCGGCGACGCGGGAACTGACCGCGCTGCGCGTCAGCCAGATCAACGGCTGCGGCTTCTGCGTCGACATGCACACCAAGGACGCCGCGCACGCCGGCGAGACGCAGCAGCGCCTCCACCTGGTCGCCGTCTGGCGCGAGGCCACGGTGTTCACCGACGCTGAGCGCGCGGCGCTGGAACTGACGGAGGAGGCCACCCGTATCGCCGACGCGCCCGACGGCGTCAGCGACGAGGTCTGGGCCAACGCCGCCAAGCACTACGACGACGACCAGCTCGGCGCGCTGATCTCGCTCATCTCCGTCATGAACGCCATCAACCGGCTCAACGTCATCACGCGGCGCCCCGCGGGCGACTACCAGCCCGGCCAGTTCGGCTGAGCCCCCCGACGCCGGCCGCCCGAGGCCGGCGACGACGACGGTCGGGCCCGGTGGCCCACGACCCGTGACGGGTCGCTCGCGGTCCGGTGGTCACCGGGCCGGCCGTCCCGGGCGGAAGGCATCCGCCCACCCACCCCCTTCGCGAACTCGGAGTGATCCGCATGCCCATCACCAGCCTCAACGAGCTGACCGGCGACTACGTCCTGGACGTCGCCCACACCCGGATCGGGTTCGTCGCCCGACACACCCTGTCCACGCGGGTGCGCGGGCGGTTCGGGACGTTCGAGGGCAGCGCGTACGTGGACGGCGAGCGCCCCACCCGGTCCACCGTCCGCCTGGTGATCCAGGCCGACGACATCCAGACCCGCAACCGCCAACGCGACGACCTGGTGCGCGCCAAGTTCCTGGATGTCCCCAACCACCCGACCATCACCTTCGCCTCCACCCACATACTCCAGTCCACCGCGTCCCACTACGAGGTCACCGGCGACCTCACCCTGCGCGGCACCACCAGACCAACCCTCCTGACCGTCGAACTCACCGACAGCGACACCGACGCACAGGGCAACCTCTGGGCCACCTTCCAGGGCAGCGCCACCCTCAACCGCAAGGACTGGAACATCAACTGGAACGCCCTGACCTCGGCGACGATCAGCCCGAAGGTGCTGGTGGAGTTCGAGGCCACGGCCATCCGCCGCCCCGCCTGAGCGGGGCCTTCGCGTGAGCGGGACCGACAGGCCGGGGCTCCCCCGGGAGCCCCGGGGCCGCCCCGACCGAGAGCGCCCATGCGGCCGAGAACGCCCCCGCGCGGGCGGGGCGGGGCCTACGCGGTGAGTGGGGCGACCCGCGCGGTGGGTGGGAACGGTCCGCGGGGTGGGTGGGCGCGGGGGTGCCGGGTGATGGTGCGGGCGAGGGCGAGGGCGTGGGTGTGTACGGACACGCGTAGAAAGGTGCGTACGGACACGTAGTGAGGTGGGTGGGTGCGCGGGTGAGCCACGCTCGGAGGGTGGCTCGGCACGGGGGCGACTGGGTTGGCCCGGTGATTGGGGGCGGGGGTAGCGGGGTTGGCCGGGGGCCGGGGGCCGGTGGCCCGGTGGTGGTGTGACCGGGCCGGGTGGCCGGTGGTGGCGTGTCCGGGTTGGCCGGGTGGCTGGGGGCGGGGCGGCCCGGTGTGGGGATAGCCGGGTTGGACGGTGTTCCGGTCCCGGTGGCCGGATGGCGGGGGAGCTGGGTTGGCCCGGCGGCCCGGCGGCGGGGAGGCGGCGAGATGGGCGTACGCCGCGCGGGCCGGGGCCACTTCCTGCTAGTGTCCCGGCCAGCAGACTGAGCCTTCTCGGCGCGGATTCCGATCCCCCGGGGAGGCTTTTCTCATGCCCCGGACCAGCGACGCGAGGCGCGAGCCCCACCCCGCCACCGCCGGGCCCACCAGGCGGGGCACTCCCGCACGCGGCCCCGAACCCGCCTCGCCAGCCCACCGGTTCTCCCCCGCCCCGCCCGGGAGAGCGCTGCCCGCGAACCCTCCCGCCCGCGAGCCCTCCCGCCCGCGGCACCCCGCCACGAGAGAAGAGCCATGCCCACACCGGAACAGCCCGCCACCACCAGCCCGCCGCCCCACCGCGACCCGCCCCCCGGAACGTGGCGGCTTGGCGACCTGACCGTCAACCGCGTCGGGTTCGGCGCGATGCGCCTGACCGGCACCGCGCCCTTCGACCGTGGCGTACCGCGCGACCGCGAGCGGGCGATCGGCGTACTGCGCCAGGCCGTCGACCTGGGTGTGAACCACATCGACACCGCCGCGTTCTACTTCTCCGCGACGCGCTCCGCCAACGAGCTGATCAACCGGGCGCTGGCGCCCTATCCGGACGACCTGGTCATCGCCACCAAGGTCTGGCCGGCCCGCGACCCCTCGGGCGCGTGGTGGTGGGCCACCCCCGACCAACTGCGCGGCCAGGTCGAGGAGAACCTGCGCCAACTCGGCCGCGACCACCTGGACGTGGTGAACCTGCGGGTACCGCCCAGCCGACGCACCGCGTCGATCGGCGACCACTTCGCCGCCCTGGCCGACCTGCGCCAGGCGGGACTCATCCGCCACCTGGGCGTCTCCCACGTCACCACCGAGCAACTGACCGAGGCCCGGGCCATCGCCCCGGTCGTCTGCGTGCAGAACCCGTACGGAATCGACCTGCCGAACCGCGACGAAGCCCTCCTGCGCCGCTGCGGCGAACTCGGCCTGGCCTTCGTCCCCTTCTACGCCCTCGCCGGCCCCGGCCGCGACACCGGCCCCCCGCCCGAGCCCACCGCGCCCCTACGCGCCCTCGCCCACACCCACGGCGCCACCCCCGCCCAGATCCGCCTGGCCTGGACCCTCCACCAGGGCCCCCACGTCCTCCCCATCCCCGGCACCAGCAACCCCACCCACCTCACCCAGAACATGGCCGCCACCGCCCTCACCCTCTCCCCCCAGGACCTGACCCACCTCACCCCCCACCCACCCAGTGCGTGACCGGGACGGTCGAGGCCCGGCCCCGCCCGGCAGACAGCCGGTGGCGGAGACCCACCCAATCCGTGGCCCCGGAACCCCGCACCCGCGGGGACGAGCGGTCCGTCGCGGACGGCGACGCCACGCACCTGGCCCTACCCCCACCCACGCGGGGACGACAGCGCCTCCACCCCGGCCATGCCGTACGACTCGGGGACACCCCCGCACCCGCGGGGACGAGGGGAGTGACCCGTCACCGGGCTCGCCGAGCGCGTGGGCGGCGTGTGCCCATCGCGCCGGGCCCGGCTGCCCGCACGCGAACTCCGCCCCCCCCGCCCAAGAACTCCGCCCCCTCCGGCCCAAGAACTCCGCCCCCTCCGGCCCAAGAACTCCGCCCCCTCCGGCCCAAGAACTCCGACCCCCCGCCCAAGAACGACGCCGGCGACGCCTCGCTCACGGCGCCCTCCCCCCGCCAGCGGGTGGCGTGGCCTGGCGTCCACCTCGGATGAGACACCCTGCCGTGGCTGACGCTGTGGGTTGCTCCTGACACGCAGCGCGAATGCGGCCGGGGTGTCACACCGCTGCCCGACGGCCGTCCGGCGATCGGATGCCGCCGCCGGGTGCTGCGCGCGACACCGACGCGCGGGCCACGCCGACGCGTACGCCACGACCCCGGCCGGCGAGGCCAAGCCCCACCCGGTGGGTCACCCCGCACGAGCCTGACCAGCCGAGTCCTCCGCCCCGACAGCCCTGGCCGGCGAGGCCACGCCCGGTGGGCCACCCCGCGCGAGCCCGACCAGTCGAGCCCTCCGCCCCCGCGCGCCCGGCCGGCGAGGCCACCCCGGCGAGGCCACCCCGGAACAGCCTGCCCACAACGGCCCGGCCCGGCGGGGCCTGATGTGTCCCTCGTCTCATCTGACGCCATCGGGAACGCTTCGGCGGGCGGCTCGTGGCGGCGCGAGCGCGACGTACAGCCCGTGTGAGGGGCCTGTTCCGGTGGTCGAGGGGGCGCCGGTGACAGCGGAGAGTGATGTTTCCCGGCCGGAGTCACCGAACGTATGACTCTCGTCCGCGGGTACAGTGTTCTTTGTGCGTGGTGACGGACTACTCAGCCACGATCTCCTTCCCGGCGAGAAGGGCCCCCAGGACGCTTGCGGCGTCTTCGGTGTCTGGGCTCCCGGCGAAGAGGTCGCCAAACTCACCTATTTCGGGCTGTACGCGCTGCAGCACCGTGGACAGGAGTCCGCGGGCATCGCAGTGAGCAACGGCTCCCAGATTCTCGTCTTCAAGGACATGGGCCTGGTCTCGCAGGTCTTCGACGAAACCTCCCTCGGCTCGCTCCGCGGTCACATCGCCGTGGGCCACGCCCGTTACTCCACCACCGGTGCCTCGGTGTGGGAGAACGCGCAACCCACCTTCCGCGCGACCGCCAGCGGCTCGATCGCGCTCGGCCACAACGGCAACCTGGTCAACACCGCCGAGCTGGCGGAGATGGTCGCCGAGCTGCCCCGCGAGGGCGGCCGGGCCACCCAGGTCGCGGCGACCAACGACACCGACCTGGTCACCGCGCTGCTCGCGGGCCAGGTCGACGAGGACGGCAAGCCGCTGTCCGTCGAGGACGCCGCGCGCCGCGTGCTGCCGAAGGTGCAGGGCGCGTTCAGCCTGGTCTTCATGGACGAGCACACGCTGTACGCCGCCCGTGACCCGCAGGGCATCCGGCCGCTGGTGCTCGGCCGCCTGGAGCGCGGTTGGGTGATCGCCTCCGAGACCGCCGCGCTCGACATCTGCGGTGCCAGCTTCATCCGCGAGATCGAGCCGGGCGAGATGATCGCCGTGGACGAGGACGGACTGCGCTCCTCGCGGTTCGCCGACGCCCGCCCCAAGGGCTGCGTCTTCGAGTACGTCTACCTGGCCCGCCCCGACACCGACATCGCCGGCCGCAACGTCTACCTCTCCCGCGTGGAGATGGGCCGCCGACTGGCCGCCGAAGCGCCGGCCGACGCCGATCTGGTGATAGCGACCCCCGAGTCGGGCACGCCCGCGGCCGTCGGATACGCCGAGGCCAGCGGCATTCCGTACGGATCGGGCCTGGTCAAGAACAGCTACGTGGGCCGTACGTTCATCCAGCCGAGCCAGACCATCCGGCAGCTCGGCATCCGGCTCAAGCTCAACCCGCTCAAGGAAGTCATCCGGGGCAAGCGACTGGTGGTCGTGGACGACTCGATCGTCCGTGGGAACACCCAGCGCGCGCTGGTACGGATGCTGCGCGAGGCCGGGGCCGCCGAGGTGCACATCCGCATCTCCTCGCCGCCCATCAAGTGGCCCTGCTTCTTCGGTATCGACTTCGCCACCCGCGCCGAGCTGATCGCCAACGGGCTCTCCGTCGAGGAGATCGGCAAGTCGCTGGGGGCGGACTCGCTCTCGTACATCTCGATCGACGGGATGATCGAGGCGACCACGATCGACAAGCCGAAGCTGTGCCGCGCCTGCTTCGACGGCGAGTACCCGATGGACCTGCCCGACCCGGAGCTGCTGGGCAAGCACCTCCTGGAGTCGGAGACGGCCGGGGTGGCCAAGCCCGACGCGGACGGCGTCGCGACGCTGACCGCGGGTGTGGGCGGGGCCGACGCGCTGCGTCGCCCGTGACCCGCACCCCCACATCACGATCCGAAGGTTCCAGCCATGCCTGAGACAGTTCCCGTCGGCGGCGGCGCCAGCTACGCCGCCGCGGGTGTCGACATCGAAGCGGGCGACCGCGCCGTCGAGCTGATGAAGGAGTGGGTGAAGAAGGCCACCCGCCCCGAGGTCGTCGGCGGCCTCGGCGGTTTCGCCGGCCTCTTCGACGCCTCCGCGCTCAAGCGCTACGAGCGCCCGCTGCTCGCCTCGGCCACCGACGGCGTGGGCACCAAGGTCGACATCGCCCGCCGCCTGGGCGTCTACGACACCATCGGCCACGACCTGGTCGGCATGGTCGTGGACGACCTGGTGGTGTGCGGCGCCGAGCCGCTGTTCATGACCGACTACATCTGCGTCGGCAAGGTCCACCCGGACCGGGTCGCCGCCATCGTCAAGGGCATCGCCGAGGGCTGTGTGCTCGCCGGCTGCGCCCTGGTCGGCGGCGAGACGGCCGAGCACCCGGGCCTGCTGGGCGCCGACGAGTTCGACGTGGCCGGGGCGGGCACCGGCGTGGTCGAGGCCGACCGGCTGCTGGGCGCCGAGCGCATCCGGCCCGGCGACGTGGCCATCGCCCTGGAGTCCTCCGGACTTCACTCCAACGGGTACTCGCTCGTCCGACACGTGCTGTTCGACCGCGCCGGCTGGAGCCTGGACCGCGAGGTGGCGGAGTTCGGCCGCACGCTGGGCGAGGAACTGCTGGAGCCGACCAGGATCTACGCCCTGGACTGTCTGGCGCTGACCCGCACCACCGAGGTCCACGCGTACTCACACATCACCGGCGGCGGGCTCGCGAACAACCTGGCCCGGGTCATCCCCGACGGGCTGCACGCCACCGTCGACCGCTCGACGTGGACGCCGGACCCGGTGTTCGACGTGGTCGGCCAGGCCGGCTCGGTCGAGCGCGGCGAGCTGGAGAAGACCCTGAACATGGGCGTCGGCATGATCGCGATCGTGCCGCAGGAGTCCGTGGACGTGGCGCTGACCACACTGGCCGACCGGGGCGTGGACGCCTGGGTCGCCGGTGAGGTCACCGAGCGCGGCGACCGCACCGAAGCCGTGACCCTGACCGGTGACTACGCGAGCTGAGGCCAGTGAGGGCAGCACAGAACCCGGTCCGGGGCGGCGGGCCCTGGACCGGGTTGATGTTGGTGCTGTGAACGCCGTAGACGTGCCGTGGACGCGAGACGTCAAGCACGCCGACGGTGAGCTGAAGAGTCCGAGGGCTCATCATCGCCCTCGTCGTTGTAACGATCCGCGTACTCCGCGTACGGATCGTCCTCTTCCAGCTCATCGTCGAGCGGCTCGCTGTTCGGCGGCTGCTTCGTCGTCGATGCGCCTAGCTCGTTGGCCAGGCGTGAGAGATCCGTCCCACCGCTGTTGTACTTCAGCTGGCGGGCGACCTTTGTCTGCTTGGCCTTGGCCCGGCCGCGCCCCATGGCTCGACCCCCTCGGTGACGGGGCTCGACGGCCCCAGAGTCTTGACACGCGTTCATGAGTCGGAGCGGACTCTCGACGGAGAGACCGGTCCGTAGGGCTTCAACGGTACCTGTTTCTCTGGCCATACGGTACGTCGCCCACGGCACGTGCCACCTGGCAGAACCTACGAGGCGCCCCGTCCTCGCTGGTCAGCAGCGATTTTAACGCGTCTTGGGCGCCGACCCGCCGGCGGGCCGTGAGGGATCTCTCCCTCGCGGCCTCCGAGGCGTGCGCTCAGGCGCCGTGGCCGGGTCCCGGGTGCCTTCCGCCGCCCGCCGGTGGCCGCGCGACGGCCCCCGGGTGACGTCGCCGCGACACCCGGCCCAACGCTGGGCGGCCTCCGACCCGCCCGCCCCGCGCCTGGCGGCGGCGCCGAAGGCGGGGCGGATGCCGGATTTCGCCCACTCGGACTCGGCCACCCGAGGCCCACGCGGAGCGGCCTGGCCAGCCGGTCGCGTCCCCTGGGCCCGGGCGGGCGGGCAGGCGAATTCCAGCCGTGTGCGAGCCAGTGGATCGGCCGGGCACGGGCCGGGGCGAGCGGCCGTCGGAGGCCCGTGAGGCTGATGTGAGTGACGAGTCCTCTGTCGCCCAGCGGGCGTGCGGAGGCCACGGAGCCGGCGGGGGCGCGGCGGCCCAGGGGCCTCCGTAGGGCCAACCGGCGCCGGTCGGCGGCGTTCGTCGGGCCTCCGTGAGGAGCGCGGGGCGCTGGTCGGCGGGGCCCGCCGGGAGGGGCGGGCCCCGTGGCGCGCGGGCGGGGCGGCGCCGTAACCGGGGTGTTGTACGGCTGCCGCGTACCCGCGCGCCGGGGTGGGCGAAGGCGGCGGCGGAAGCCACGGCAGGGATGGCGCCGTGGCCCGCGCCCCGCTTCCGCGACGGGGTCGTCCGCCCCGGGCGGGACTAGTCCCGGCGCGCCTCGGCCATCCGCTGCTCGGCGATCCGGTCGGCCGCCTCGGCCGGCGGGATGCCCTCGGACGTGGCGCGATCGAATATGGCCAGCGTCGTGTCGTAGATCTTCGTCGCCTTGGCCTTGGCCCGGTCGAAGTCGAAACCGTGCAGCTCGTCCGCGACCTGGATCACGCCACCGGCGTTCACCACGTAGTCCGGCGCGTACAAGATGCCCCGGTCGGCCAGGTCCTTCTCGATGCCGGGGTGGGCGAGCTGGTTGTTGGCCGCGCCACACACCACCTGGGCGGTCAGGGCCGGCACGCTGACGTCGTCGAGGGCGCCGCCCAGCGCGCAGGGGGCGTAGACGTCGAGCTCTCCGGTGATCAGGTCGCTGGTGCTGTCCACCACCTTGACCTGCGGGAACCGCTCCCGTACGCGGTCGATGGAGGCGCTCTGCACGTCGGTGATCACCACGTCGGCACCGTCCTCGACCAGGTGCGCCACCAGGTGGTGACCGACCTTGCCGACACCGGCGACGCCGACCCGGCGGCCCCGCAGCGTGGGCTCGCCCCACACGTGCTGGGCGGAGGCGCGCATGCCCTGGAAGACACCGAAGGAGGTGAGCACGGAGGAGTCGCCCGCGCCGCCGTTCTCGGGGGAGCGGCCGGTGGTCCAGCGGTTCTCGCGGGCCACCACGTCCATGTCGGTCACGTAGGTGCCGACGTCGCAGGCGGTGACGTAGCGCCCGCCGAGCGAGGCCACGAAGCGGCCGTAGGCCAGCAGCAGTTCCTCGCTCTTGAGGCCGCCCCGCTCGGTGCTGGCCGGGTCGCCGATGATCACGGCCTTGCCGCCGCCGTGCTCCAGGCCGGCGAGGGCGTTCTTGTACGACATGCCGCGCGCGAGGTTGAGCGCGTCCAGGACGGCTTCCTCGTCGGAGGCGTAAGCGTGGAACCGGGTGCCGCCGAGGGCCGGGCCCAGGGCGGTGGAGTGGATGGCGATCACGGCCTTGAGGCCGGTCTCGCGGTCCTGGCAGAGCACGACTTGCTCGTGGCCGCCCTGATCCGACTGGAAGAGCACGGAGAGCGGATCGCTCGCACGCACGGTCGGGCCGTCGACGCTGACGGAAGGACGTACGTCAGTCACGGTGGTGACTCCCATATGTCGCGGGTGAGTGCCCTCCGGGGGGTGGGGGAGGGCCGGACGGCAAGAGCGTAAGACCTGTGACGCCAGAGGTTGGGCACAGTGCGGAGGATCACTCACTCGGGGGCCGTGGGCGTGGGACGATGCGAGCGGCCGTAAGGCGTGGCACGGCGCTCTTCGGTGACGAGTTTCGGCTGTGAGGGAGCGGGCGTGACCTTGGCGTCTTCGGTGATTGTCCCGTACGCGGCGTATCTACGGGTCTATGAGCCGTTGGCCGCATTTCCCGAGCCGGAGCGCAGCCACTGGGCGGAGTACGCGCGCCGGGAGCGCATGCCCAGTGCGCAAGACGAACTGCGGCGTTCGCTGGCGGACCTGCTTCCGGTGCCGCCGGTTCCGGTGCCGGTGCACGAGAGCGACGACGCGTTCGTGGCCACCGTGGACGGCGTCACCTGTGTCTGCCCCTGGCGCACCCGGCTGCGCGGCTGGCTCGCGCTGGAGGAGGTCGCCGAGCAGTTGCCGGGGCCGTTGGTGGACGCCGCCCTGCCGCCGGTGGTGCGCCGCCAGGCGGTGGCCGATTTCGAGCGGTGGCTGGAGCGCAATCCGGACGCCCGGCCGTGGATCCGCAGCGCCACCTGGCACGTGCCGGTGCGCTGGTTCGTCCTGTTCGCCGACGCGGAGCGGGAGTACGCCAAGAACGAGGACGGCCTGCTGCTGCGCTACCGCACGCCGATGGTCGAGGCCCGGCGTCGCGTCGCCCGGGGGCTGAAGGCGCTCAAGGAGGCGCTGGAGGAGGGTCCGTTGATCGACGGCCTGCTGGACGTGGGGCGCTGGCTTGAGGAGTTCCATCCGCGCTCACTGGTGGAGTTGGACTACGGCGGTCTGGTGCACGCGCTGCCCGAGGAGCAGTTGGACGAGGACCACTCGGCCGCGGACGTCGCGGAGGGGCTGGCCGCGCTGCGCAGCGGCGACGGGGCGCGGGCCGGAGTCGCGTATGAGCGTCTGACGGAACGTTGGAGCTCTGTACGGGATCGGCAACGATCTAGCTGAAGTAACGTCACAGACAGCGGTTCAGGGCCGTTACGGGGTGTCGCGTGTGGCGCCGGCGGGTCAAGCTGGGAGCGCTGTCACGAGGAGACGGGCGGCGGCGTGGTCAGATCGGGACGTAGGTCCTGATCCGGGCGATTGCCTCAACCGTGATCTAAAGCACTGAGTTCGGGCCTTGCGGCCATCCCCCATCCTCGTGTCAAAATAGGACAAGGAGTCCACGACGGACTCCGTCCGTCCAACTAAGGGCGGATGTATCGGTATTGCGCTCCTTGGTGGGTCTGGTGACGCGTGGTCCTTCTGTGACTGATCGTCACGGCGGCGTGACTGTCCGCTATGGCATGGTCCATCGGCTTCCGTCGAGGTTGAACACCTGAGAGGGCAATTCCATCGGTTTGGCCGACGTGGCTGGACAGATGGTGTAGTTGTAGTGCCGAGGACAAGCCGTTCGTCCTATAACCGACTCGGCCCGCGTCCGCCATTTCGGGCAACGCGGGTCAAGGTGCAGAATTTAGAGGAAAGAACCGTGATGGTTCGGTTCTCCCGAGGAGGCCGCTCATGACCGCTCGCACCCCTGATGCCGAGCCGCTGCTGACCCCGGCTGAGGTTGCCACGATGTTCCGCGTGGACCCGAAGACGGTCACACGGTGGGCCAAGGCTGGCAAGCTCACGTCCATCCGCACGCTCGGAGGACACCGGCGCTACCGCGAAGCGGAGGTCCGCGCCCTTCTGGCGGGCATTCCGCAGCAGCGCAGCGAAGCCTGAAATAACCGCATAACCGGGCATTTCTGGGTCCCCCAATCCAGAACTCGCCCGTCTCGCTCCACACGACCGGCGTCTGCCCCAACAGGCGCCACGCCTGCGTGACTTGGGCATGTCGTCGATCGCGCTGGACTCCGCCGGGTCCAGCGCGGTCTTTTTTATGCCCGAACGCGCCCGTATCCGACCGCTTCGCGGAGGTCCCGGCCCCCGGCCGGGCATCTGATCGGCCTCTGCGGGCCGCTCGTTCCGCCGGGCCCGGCGGGCGGCAGCCTGCTCCGTCGTGACGGTTCGGGGTGGCATACCGACCGAACCAGCCCGGTTTTGCGGGCTCGCGGTGATACCCGCGCACCGGGGTGCAATTGCACATATTAAATTGAGAGGGTGTAGGCGGGGCGTAAGTTCCCCCGGCGCGGAAACTCTTTCGGTGACTCCCGTCACAGTCCGCCGCACTTGTCTGCTATGCCTCAAGTGCGATATGCGATCCCCGTATTCGGACGCATCCACCCTGTCACCGGACACGGGGCGTACACAGCGCCGTTGGTCATCGCTCCGGGGGACTTTCGTCCCCTGTCGGCCGGGCGGCCCCGGAGGTCCGGCCACGGGTGAACTCCACGCCCCGGGTCGCCGAGGTCGGGTCGGGCTGTCCGGGCTGCTCCAGGGCCAGCCGCAACAGGCGGTGGCAGACCGGGCAGTGCCGGGTCAGGTGCCGGTATCCGGATGCTGCGGAGAGGTGGGCGCGCAGCAGCGCCCTCGTTTCGTGTTTCACCGACGTCGCCATATGCGTACCTCCCGGCCCCCACGGCCTCCCTGACTGGGTACCGCCGGCGCGTGCCGCAGTCAAGGCGCACAGAGGCGCGAACACATGCGGGCCGGTACGTTCCGGTCGGCCGGAGCGCGCCGGTCGGGCCGCGCCGGAGCTGCTGGAAGGCGCTCAGGGAGGTTGCGGAAAGGGTTCCAGAACGCCGCGCGCACGCCCCCACCCCGATCGGCCCCAGGCCCTGCGGCCTCGGCCCGCTCACGCGCGCCCACGGCCCCTCCCGCCCCGCGTGCCCCCTCCGTTTGCCTGCCGGGTCAGCTCCCGCCGAGCGCCCCGTACGGGCCGAGTGGCGGTCTCGCGCGGCGGGCGGCGGGTTACCGCCTGATCGCGCCCGACGCGGGCCGGGGCGGCCGGTGCGGGGCGGCTCCGGCGCGCGGCCTGGGGCGCGGCGCTCCGCGCGGCTCTGGGCGCGTGAGGCGTGCACGGGGCCGGTGTGGCGGGGGCCGCCGCCAGCGGGGGCGCTGAGCCGGTGTGGACGGCGCGCGGCCCGGCGCGGGGCGCGGCGAAATTCGAGGCGCGGCCATATCCGGGGCGCGGCGGAATTCGGGGCGTGGGGGAGCGGTGGGCCTCGGGGTGAGGAGACGACAAAAGCGGTGAGGCCCGCGTCCCTGGGGGACACGGGCCTCACCGCTTACTGCGGTCCTGACGGGATTTGAACCCGCGGCCTCCACCTTGACAGGGTGGCGAGCACTCCAAACTGCTCCACAGGACCTTGCTTTCGCGCCGCGCTGTTGTGCTGCCCGGCTGCGAGACGAGACTCTACAGCAGGTCAGGGGGTGGGGTCGAACCGCGCCCCCGGGCCGTCCCGTGGGCCCCCGCCGACCGCGTCGCGCGGCCCCGCCAAGCGTCCCGCCCACTTCCGTACGCGCCAACGCGCCGCCGCACGCACCCGCCCTCCTGGGCGTACGCCCCGGAGCCGAGCCGGCGCGCGGCCCGAGGTGGGCGGGTCGTGCCGGAGTCCGATCGGGCGGGGGCGTCAGGGCGCCGCGGCGTCCACGGCCTTCACGATGCGCTTGTCGGAGATCGGGTAGGCCGTGCCCAGGGCGTGGGCGAAGTAGCTGACCCGCAGCTCCTCGATCATCCAGCGGATCTCCAGCGCCTCCCGTGGCACGGGCCGCCCCGGGTGCTTGTGCTGGAGCTGTTCGAGCAGCCACAGGTACTCGTCCCGCATCTCGTGCACCTTCGCCATCCGGGTCCGGTCCCGCTCGGCGTGGTGGGGCAACTGCTGGAGCCGCCGGTCGACCGCCACCAGATAGCGCATGAGGTCGGGCAGCCGGCGTACGCCGTGCTCGGTGACGAAGCCCGGTTTGACCAGCTCGGCGAGCTGCTCCTTGACGTCGGTCAGGGAGGGCACCAGCACCATGCTCGTGGTGGCCTTGAGCCGGCGCTCGCACGCCTGCCAGGCGGCGAGCACCTCGCGCACCTTGCTGACCGTGTCCATCGTCACGTCGGTCACGTCCGCGCGGACGGCGTCGAAGAGCTTGCGGAAGGACTCCTCGTCCCAGGCCGGACCACCGCGCGTCGCGATCAGCCGGTCGACGGCGGCTGACACGCAGTCCTCGAAGAGCGCCTGCACGCTGCCGTGCGGGGAGCGGGACAGCGCCAGCTTGGCCCCGTTGTCCAGCTTTCCCTGCGCGAACTTGGCTGGATTTGACGGCAGGTTGAGCAGGATCAGCCGACGGGTGCCCGCCCACATCGCGCGCGCCTGCTCCGGCTCGGTGTCGAAGAGCCGGACCGCCACCGAGGCGCCCTCGTCCACCAGCGCGGGGTACGCCTTGACCGGCTGGCCGCCGCGCCGGGTCTCGAAGGTGCGCGGCAGGCTGCCGATGGTCCAGGCGGTGAGCCCCGAGCGCTGCTCGATGCCCGCGCTCTCCTTCGAGGTGGCGAACACCTTGGTGATCGCGGCCTGCGTCTTGGGCTGGAGGGACGCCCTGAGCGTGATCAGGTCCTTGTCCTCGGCGAGCTTGCGGCGCCGCTCGTCCACCACCCGGAAGGTGATCTTCAGGTGCTCGGGGACCTTCGCCGCGTCCCAGTCCTCCGGGGTGATCTTGATGCCCACCATGCGCTGGAGCTCCCGGCCGAGCGCCTCCGTCAGCGGCCCCTGCGGGGCGCCGCCGCTGAGTCCGGCCGTCGGCGTGACCCGCTCCAGGAAGCGTCGGGCGTAGTCGGGGGCGGGCACGTAGTTGCGGCGGATCGGCTTGGGCAGCGAGCGGATCAGCTCCGTCACCAGGTCCTGGCGGAGCCCCGGGATCTGCCAGTCGAAGCCGTGGGCCTCGACCTGGTTGAGCACCTGGAGCGGGATGTGCACGGTCACGCCGTCCGCGTCCGCGCCCGGCTCGAACTGGTAGGTCACCCGGAACTTCAGCCGGCCCTGCCACCACGTGTCCGGATAGGCGTCCTTGGAGACGCCCTGCGCGCGCTCGTTGATGAGCATCGACTTCTCGAAGCTGAGCAGCTCCGGTTCGTCCCGGCGTTTGTGCTTCCACCAGGAGTCGAAGTGCGCACCCGACACGACGTGTTCGGGCACCCGCTGGTCGTAGAAGTCGAACAGCGTCTCGTCGTCGACCAGGATGTCGCGCCGCCGTGCCCGGTGCTCCAACTCCTCGACCTCGCCGAGCAGCTTGCGGTTGTCGTGGAAGAACTGGTGGTGGGTGCGCCAGTCGCCCTCGACCAGGGCGTTGCGGATGAACAGGTCACGGCTGGTGACCGGGTCGATCCTGCCGTAGTTCACCTTGCGCTGGGCGACGATCGGCACGCCGTACAGCGTCACCCGCTCGTACGCCATGACCGCGGCCTGCTTCTGCTCCCAGTGCGGCTCGCTGTAGGTGTGCTTGACCAGGTGCTGGGCCAGGGGTTCGACCCACTCCGGCTCGATTCTGGCGTTCACCCGCGCCCACAGCCGCGAGGTCTCCACCAGCTCGGCCGACATGATCCACCGGGGCGGCTTCCTGAACAGCGCGGAGCCCGGGAAGACCGCGAACTTGGCGTTGCGCGCGCCCAGGTAGTCGCCCTTGCCGCCGGGCTTGCCGGTGCTCTTGGACTGGCCCTTCTGCCCGGCCTTCGCGGCGTCCTCGGCGGTCTCCTTGAGCCCGATGTGCGAGAGCAGGCCGGCCAGCAGCGACTGGTGCACCTGGTCGGCGGGGATCTCCGTGTCCGTCGCCGAGACCTCGATGTCCATGGACTTGGCGACCGTACGCAACTGGCTGTAGATGTCCTGCCACTCGCGTATCCGCAGGTAGTTCAGGAACTCCGAGCGGCACATGCGGCGGAAGGCGGAGGAGGACAGCGCCTTCTGCTGCTCCCTGACGTAGCGCCACAGGTTCAGCAGCGCCAGGAAGTCGCTGGTCTCGTCCCGGAAGCGGGCGTGCTGCTGGTCGGCCTGCTGCTGCTTGTCGGCGGGGCGCTCGCGCGGGTCCTGGATGGACAGCGCGGCGGCGATGACGATCACCTCGCGCGCGCAGCCGTTGCGGTCGGCGGCCAGGATCATCCGGGCCAGCCGCGGGTCGACCGGGAACTGCGACAGCTTGCGGCCCAGCGGGGTCAGCCGCTGGCCACGGCCCTTGCGGCCGGGTCCGCGCTCGCCGCCCCGGGACTGCCGTCGCTGGCCGCCCCGCCCGGGCTCCCGGTCCTGCTCGCTGTCGTCCTCCGTCGCGCGCCCCTCGTCGGCCTGGCGCCCGCGCTCCTGGTCGGCGGCCCGCTCGGGGGCGCGGTCGGGCTCGCGGTCGCCGTCCGGCCGGTCCGGATCGGTGGCCTGCCGCTGGGCCTCGATGGCGCCCAGCTCGTGCAGCAGGTCGATGCCGTCCTTGATGTTGCGCCGGTCCGGCGGGTCGATGAAGGGGAAACGCTCGATGTCGCCGAGCCCGGCCGCGGTCATCTGGAGGATCACCGAGGCGAGGTTGGTGCGCAGGATCTCGGCGTCGGTGAACTCGGGCCGGGTGAGGAAGTCGTCCTCCGAGTACAGCCGGACGCAGATGCCGTCGCTGGTCCGGCCGCAGCGGCCCTTGCGCTGGTTGGCGCTGGCCTGCGAGATCGGCTCGATGGGCAGCCGCTGCACCTTGGTGCGGTGGCTGTAGCGCGAGATGCGGGCGGTGCCGGGGTCGATGACGTACCGGATGCCGGGGACGGTCAGCGAGGTCTCCGCCACGTTGGTGGCCAGGACGACGCGGCGGCCGGTGTGCCGCTGGAAGACGCGGTGCTGCTCGGCGTGCGAGAGCCGCGCGTACAGCGGCAGGATCTCGGTGTTCCGCAGCTTCTTCTTCTCCAGCGCGTCGGCCGTGTCGCGGATCTCCCGCTCGCCCGAGAGGAAGACGAGGATGTCGCCCTCGCCCTCGCGCTGGAGCTCGTCCACGGCGTCGCAGATGGCCGTGACCTGGTCGCGGTCGCCGTCCTGGCCGCCCTCTTCGAGGAGCGGCCGATAGCGCACCTCGACCGGGTACGTACGGCCGCTGACCTCGATGATCGGCGCGCCGGTGGGCTCGGAGGCGGTGGGCTCGGAGGCGGGCGCCGTCGCGTCGGCGCGGGCGGCGGGTGTCGCGCCGGCGGCGAGGGCGGGGCTGGTCGCGGGCGCCGGGTCGGGCTCGGGCGCCGCGCCGTCGGGCCGGGGGGCGGCGGGGGCCTCGGTGGGTACGTCGGCGGCGCCGGGCGCGGCCTCCGGCGAGCGACGGCCCGCGCCGCGCCGGGGGCGGCCACCACGGGCGTCCCGGCCGGTCCCGGCGCCCGGCGGACTGTCGCCGACCCGGGCGAAGGACGCGAAGTGCCGGGAGAAGCGCTCGGGGTCGATGGTCGCCGAGGTCACGACGACCTTGAGGTCGGGGCGGCGGGGCAGCAACTGCGCCAGGTAGCCGAGGATGAAGTCGATGTTGAGGCTGCGCTCGTGTGCCTCGTCGATGATGATCGTGTCGTACTGGCGCAGTTCGCGGTCGGTCTGGATCTCGGCCAGCAGAATGCCGTCCGTCATCAGCTTGACCAGCGTGTCCCCGCTGACCTGGTCGGTGAAGCGCACCTTCCAGCCGATCGTTTCGCCTAGCTGGGTGCCCAGCTCGTCGGCGATCCGCTCGGCCACCGTACGGGCCGCGATCCGGCGCGGCTGGGTGTGCCCGATGAGCCCGCGCACGCCCCGGCCGAGCTCCATACAGATCTTGGGGATCTGGGTGGTCTTCCCGGAGCCGGTCTCGCCCGCGACGATCACCACCTGGTGGTCGCGGATGGCCGCCAGGATGTCGTCCTTCTTCTGGCTGACCGGCAGCGACTCGGGATAGCTGATCTTCGGGACGGCGGCGCGGCGGTGCGCCACGCGTCGTTCGGCCTGCTCGATCTGGTCGGCGATCTCGGCGAGCACGGCCGCACGGGCCTCGGGCTGGCGAATCCGGCGCGCGCCGTCGAGTCGGCGCCCCAGCCGCTGCTCGTCGCGCAGCATCAGCTCGGGCAGCCGCTCCAGCAGGGCGGGCAGGGCGGGGGCAGGCTGAGTGGACATACGCGACCAAGGATCTCACCTCGCCGAAAGAGCTGGCGAACCATTTGTGCGTCGCCGCTCGCACAGGGCCGAGGAACAGCCACCTTCGGCCGGATCGGGGCCGGCGGGTCCGACGCGCGGACGGCGCTGTCCGGTGGGAGCGGAGCGGTCCGGTGGGGGCGGAGCGGTCCGCTGGGGGCGGTCCGGTGGGAGCGGTACGCCGAGCGCGGCGGGCGTCGCGCCGGGCCGGCTGCGCGGGGTACGGGGCGGGCCTCGCGGGGGACGAGGCGGGCCCCGCGGGGTGCGGGGCGGGCGACTCGGGAGGAATGTCCGTGATGCGTGGCTTAGCGTGACGTCATGGACGACCCGCGTGCACGGCCCGTCCCCGACGACCCCGACCCCGACCCGAACCCAGCCTCGGGCCGCGAGCCAGCCCCGGGCCGCGAGCCAGCCCCGGACCCCCGCCCAGCTCCCGCCCCCGGCCCAGCCCCGGGCCGTGAGCCAGCCCCGGACTCGACCTCGGCCCCGACCCCGCCCCGGCCGGCGGGCGCCCCGAGCCCGCCGCGTGACGCCGCGCCCGAGGCGACACCCGGCCGGCCCACCGGCGAGGTGGCAGGCGGGGCGGCCGGCCCCGCGCCCGGCGGAGCGCACCCCGAGGGGCGGCCGGTCTCGCGCTGGGCGGCGTTCAAGGACTCCCCGTTCTTTCCGGCCACGGTGCTGGTGATCATCCTGGCGGCGGCCGCCGGCCTGTTCGCCGGTTCGTACACCTACGTCATGGCCAACCCGACCCCGCACCACGTGCCGACGGCGGTGGTCGGCGCGAGCGACAGCCCGCGCGGCAGGGCGTTCGTGCGGGGGATGGAGGAGGCTTTGGACGCCTCGCTGGAACTGCGCGAGTACGCGACGTACGCCCAGGCCAAGCGGGCCGTGGACGAGCAGCGGGTGTTCGCCGTGCTGGACGTGCGCCGCCCGCCCCGGAGCCGGCCGGGCGGCGCGGGGGACCGCGTGGAGCTGGACATCTCCAGCGCGTCGGGGGCCTCGGTCGCCGAGGTGTTCGCCAGCGCGGGGCCACGGGTCGGCGCGCGGGTGGGGGTGCCGGTCACGGTGCGCGACATCAAGCCACTCCAGCGGGGCGACCCGCGCGGGCTGGCGATCTTCTACGTGTCGCTCGCGGCGGTGATCATCGGCTTCGTCGGCGCGATCCAGCTCAGCGTGCACGCCCGCTCGCTCGACCCGGCCGAGCGGATCGCCTTCACCGCCGCGTACGCGCTGCTCGGCGGATTCGCCATCGCGGCGGTGGTGGACTGGCTGCTGGGCGCGCTGGAGCTGCCGTTCGTGGAGTCGTGGCTCATCCTGGCGCTGACGCTGTTCGCCTCGGGCATGGTCTTCACGATGTTCAACACCCTCGTCGGCCGCTGGGCCATGCTGCCGACCTGGGGACTGATGGTGTTGCTGGGCAATCCGTCGTCGGGCGGCGCCGTCTCCTGGCCGCTGCTGCCCTCCGTGCTCGGCCACATCGGCCGCTGGCTGCCACCCGGCGCGTCGGTCAACGCCCAGCACACGGCGGTCTACTTCGGCGGCCACCAGCACGCCTTCCCCTTCCTGGTGCTGGCCGGCTGGGCGGTCGTGGCCAGCGCGGTCTTCTGGTTCTGGCGGCATCGCCACCCGGGCGGCCGTGCGGCGCGGGCCCCCGCCGCCGCGCCGGCGGCCTAGCGTGGGCCGCCGCACCGCACGTACCCCGACCCCGCACGTACCCCGACCCCGCACGTACCCCGACCCCGCACGTACCCCGACCCCGCACGTACCCCGACCCCGCACGCACCCCGACCCCACACCGCACACACCCCGCGCCCCCGACCACATGGCCGGGCCGGGGCGACCCCCATGGAGTGAGGAGCACCGTGAAGGCTGTGAGCTACCGCGCGTACGGCGGGCCCGAGGCCCTGGAGTACGGCGACCTGCCCGAACCCAAGGTCGGGCCCGACTCGGTCCTGGTCCAGGTCAGGGCCGCCGCGGTGAACCCGGTGGACTGGAAGGCCCAGGCCGGTCACCTCAACTCGCTGCTGGACGTGACCTTCCCGGTGGTCCCCGGCTGGGACGTGGCCGGCGTCGTGGTCCGGGGCGGCCTGGACACCCCGGAGTTCGCCGAGGGCGACGAGGTCATCGGCTACGTCCGCAAGGACACCCTGTCCGGCGGGACGTTCGCGCAGTACGTGGCGGCCCCGGTGCGCACCCTGGCCCGCAAGCCCGCCCGTCTCACCTTCGAGCAGGCCGCGGGGTTGCCGCTGGCCGGGCTCACTGCGTACCAGGCGCTCACCAAGGCGCTGCGCGTGGGCGAGGGCGACACGCTGCTGGTGCACGCGGCGGCCGGCGGGGTGGGTTCGATGGCCGTGCAGATCGGCCGCCACCTGGGCGCCCGCGTGATCGGCACGGCCAGCCCGCGCGGTCACGACTTCGTACGCTCCCTGGGCGGGGAGCCGGTCAGCTACGGGGACGGGCTGGCCGAGCGGGTGCGGGCGCTGGCCCCCGAGGGTGTGGACGCGGCCTTCGACCTGGTCGGCGGGGACGCGGTCACGGTCTCGGCCGAGCTCACGCGGGACCCGCGCCGCATCGCCTCGATCGTGGACCCCGCGGTGACCCCGCTGGGCGGGCGTTACCTGTGGGTCCGCCCCCACGCGACCGACCTCGCGGCCCTGTCCACCCTGGCCGACGCCGGGGCCCTCACGGTCCCGGTGGCCCAGACCTTCCCCCTGGAGCGCGCCGCCGACGCCCAACGCCTGAGCGCGGAGGGCCACGTGCGCGGCAAGGTGGTCGTGACGGTGGACTGAGCCCCCGACGCGGGCCGTCGCGCACGCGCGGGTACGACGCGGCGGGCGGCGGGCCGCCAAGAGCCGGTCCGCACAGCGATGAGGCCCCGACCGTCAGCCCGGTCGGGACCTCACCGCCGCGCGCCACGGTGGCTGGGGCCGGGATCGAACCGGCGACCTATCGCTTTTCAGGCGATCGCTCGTACCAACTGAGCTACCCAGCCACGCAACCTCGCGGTTGCGGCGGTCCTGACGGGATTTGAACCCGCGGCCTCCACCTTGACAGGGTGGCGAGCACTCCAAACTGCTCCACAGGACCAGGCTCACGTGCGAGCACCAGTCTCGCACACGGTCTCGCGTGCCCCCAACGGGATTCGGGCCCGACACCGTTACGTTCCCGGCTCGCGGAGATGCGCGGGATCCCGGTCGTCACGTCCTTCCGGAGGCCGCGTCGAGCTCGGCCCGCCCGGCCCCGCCCCCGTGCCGACGTGTCAGCGTGGGGAGGCGTGTCGTCACCGCCGCGCGTCCCTCCTCCCCCATCCGCGGGCCTGCCCCCGACGAGGGCGGCTCGACGAGCCCCGGACGCGGCCGGCCGTGGCCGCCGCCGGTCCGTGCGGCGATCTCCCGGCCGACATCGTGGCGGAGGGGGTGGCGCTTCGAGTAGACCGGTCGTATAGTCCTGGTGTCGGAACACGACAGCCACCGAACTCCCGGAAGGGGACGGCATCATGGGGCGTATCACGGTCGGTACGGAGAACAGCGCCGACATCACGCTGCACTACGAGGACAAGGGGGCCGGGCAGCCGGTCGTCCTGATCCACGGCTACCCACTGGACGGCAACTCCTGGGAAGGCCAGGTCCCCGCCCTGCTGGCATCCGGCCACCGGGTCATCACCTACGACCGCCGCGGCTTCGGCAAGTCCAGCCAGCCCGCGACCGGTTACGACTACGACACCTTCGCCGCCGACCTGAACACCCTCATGGAGACCCTCGACCTGCGCGACGCGGTCCTGGTGGGCTTCTCGATGGGCACCGGCGAGGTCGCCCGCTACCTGTCGGTCTACGGCTCCGACCGGGTCGCCAAGGCCGTGTTCCTCGCGTCACTGGAACCGTATCTGGCGATCACCGACGACAATCCCGACGGCGCCGCCCCGCTCTCCTTCTTCGAAGGCGTCTCCGAGGCGGTCAAGGAGGACCGCTACGCCTTCTTCACCAGCTTCTACGCCGACTTCTTCAACCTCGACGAGAACCTGGGCACCCGGGTGAGCGAGGAGGCCGTGCGTCACGCCTGGAACGTCGCGGCGGGCGCGGGCCCGATCGCTTCGGCCGCCGCCCCGTTGACCTGGCCCACCGACTTCCGGGCCGACATCCCCCGGATCGACGTCCCCGCCCTGATCGTGCACGGCACGGGCGACCGCACCCTGCCGGTCGACGCCACCGGACGTCGCTTCGCCAAGGCCCTGCCCGCCGCCAGGTACGTCGAGATCGACGGCGCGCCGCACGGGCTGCTCACCACCCACACCGCCGAGGTCAACGAGATCCTCCTGGACTTCCTCGGCCGTTGACGCGCCGGGCCGAGCCGTGGACGCGGATAATCGTATAGACGACTGGTCTAATGGACGGTAGGGTCGAGGCATGTCAGCCACGCAGGGCGATACTCGCCGCAGCATCCTCGACGTCGCCCAGCAGATCATGTCCCGCAAGGGGTTCTCCGCGGTGGGCATCAACGAGGTCCTCTCCGCGGCCGGGGTGCCGAAGGGGTCGTTCTACCACTTCTTCGCCTCCAAGGACGCCTTCGGTGAGGCCATGATGCGGGCCTACTTCGCCGACTACCTGGCGAACATGGACCGCGTCCTCGCCGAGCCGGGCCTGACCGCGGGGGAGCGGCTGATGAACTACTGGCAGTACTGGCGCGAGACGCAGAGCGTCGACGAGTGCCAGGGCAAGTGCCTGGCCGTCAAGCTCGGCGCGGAGGTCTCCGACCTGTCGGAGGCGATGCGGCTCGCCCTGAAGGAGGGCACCACCGCCATCGTCGACCGCCTGGAACGAATGATCGCGGCCGGCCTGGAAGACGGCTCGGTCGCCGTCGACGGCACCCCGCGCGAGACCGCGCAGGTCCTGTACGACATGTGGCTCGGAGCGAGCGTCATGGCCAAGATCCACCGCGACATCGCCCCGCTGGACACCACGACGACGGTCACCCGTCAACTCCTGCACCTGTAGCACCCGGCCACACCTCAACCCCGAAGACCCGCCCGAACGCCGGCCGTCTGCCGCACCACGTGGAGACGACCGGTCTACTAAAAGGAGTCACGCCATGAAGGTCCTCATCGTTCTCACCTCGCACGACGAACTCGGCACCACCGGCCGCAAGACCGGCTTCTGGTTGGAAGAGCTCGCGGCCCCCTACTACCGCTTCAGGGACGCCGGCGCCGAGGTCACCCTCGCCTCCCCCAAGGGCGGCAGGCCGCCGCTGGACCCGAAGAGCAACGAACCCGCCTCCCAGACCGACCAGACCCACCGCTTCGAGGCCGACGCCGAGGCCATGGCGGCGCTCGCCGACACCGTCCGCCTGGACTCCGTCTCCGCCGACGACTTCGACACCGTCTTCTACCCGGGCGGCCACGGCCCCCTGTGGGACCTGGCCGAAGACCCCACGTCCGTCCGGCTCATCGAATCCATCCTGCGCGCGGGCAAGCCCGCCGCCCTGGTCTGCCACGCCCCCGGCACCCTGCGCCACGCCACCAACCCCGACGGCACCCCCCTCGTCCGGGGTCGGAGGGTCACCGGCTTCACCAACGGCGAGGAGGCCGCGATGGGCCTGACCGACGTCGTCCCCTTCCTCGTCGAGGACGAGTTGAAGCGACTGGGCGCCGACTACGCCAAGGTCGGCGACTGGCAGCCCTACGTCATCACCGACGGCCTGCTCGTCACCGGTCAGAACCCCGCCTCCTCCGGACCCGCCGCCGATGCCCTGCTCACCCTCCTCACCCGGGTAGACGACGCCCGCGCCTAGCTGTACTGATCACGAGCGCTGCCGGGCGCGCGGATGAGTGGCCTCGCGCGCCGGGTGCCCGCACCGGCCCCGGGGCGTGACAGGTCGGCGGACGCCGAAGCGGTCGAGCGTGCTCGATGAGGGAAGGACGGCACAGCGAAGCACGAAAAGGCCCCGATCCGAGGATCGGGGCCTTGGCTGTGGCTGGGGCCGGGGTCGAACCGGCGACCTATCGCTTTTCAGGCGATCGCTCGTACCAACTGAGCTACCCAGCCACGAAGTTCACGAGGAACTTCAGCGGTCCTGACGGGATTTGAACCCGCGGCCTCCACCTTGACAGGGTGGCGAGCACTCCAAACTGCTCCACAGGACCTCGCGCACGGCACACCCGATGGGGAGTGTGTAGTGCTTGGGGATTGGTTCCGGCGCTCACGCCCGAACTGATTGATGACTATACCCGACGAAGGCCGACGAGAAGAAATGAGCAATATGCCCGCTTTGCGGGCGCCGGGTCGCCCGCTGTCCGTTCGGCTGTGGCGCGGGTCCACCCACCGCCGGACCGTCCTTCCGCGCCTGCGTCGGGGTGCGGGGGCACGGGGGGTGGGTCGGGTCGGGGGCGCACCTGGACGGCTGGCGGTACCACCTTGGCGGCGATCGCCTGTCCGTGTTCGCGGCGTCCCGTGTCCCGTCCGCGCCACGCGGCGTACCGCGCGTCGGACCGCCGCTGACGCGGTGCGGACGTCCGCAACACAAAAAGTCCCCCTGGCCGGCGTTTCCGCTGGTCAGGGAGACTGTAAGAGTGGTGCCCCCAACGGGATTCGAACCCGTGCTACCGCCTTGAAAGGGCGGCGTCCTGGGCCACTAGACGATGAGGGCTGATGGCCCACCTGGGCGCCTTCCGGCGCCGTCGGGGACGTGAGAAGCATATGGGATGCCGACGGGGATCGCCAAAACGGTTTCCCGCGCGGTGGGGGCGGGGGTGACCAGGGGCGTCGTGGTGGCGCTCGGGGCCCGGGTGGTTTGGGGTGCGCGGGGGTGTCCGGTGCGCGCGTGGGGCGCGGGCGGGGCGCCTGCCCGACAATGGCCGGGTGCTGGAAATGACGCGCGAGGAGTTCGAGGAACTGGTCGCCGAAGCCCTGGACCGCATTCCGCCCGAGCTGACGCGGCTCATGGACAACGTGGCGGTGTTCGTGGAGGACGAGCCCCCCGCGGACGATCCGGAGCTGCTCGGGCTCTACGAGGGGACGCCGTTGACCGACCGTGGCGAGTGGTACGCGGGCGTGCTGCCGGACCGGATCACCATCTACCGGGGGCCGACGGTGCGGATGTGCGCGCACCACGAGGGTGTGACGCCGGAGGCGGACGGGCCCACGGGGGAGGGTGCGCTGGGAGGGGGCGACGGGTCCGCCGCGCGCGGTGCGCCCGTGGCGGCCGGGGGGTTCGCGGCCGGCGACGTGCCCGCGCCGGGTGGTGAGCCGGCGACCGGTTCGCGGGCGGCCTTCCGGGACGCGGTGCGGGACGAGGTGGCCGTGACCGTGGTCCACGAGGTGGCGCACCACTTCGGCATCGAGGACGAGCGACTGCACGAACTCGGCTGGGGCTAGCGGCCTCTTCGGCCCGGCGGCCGCCGGGGCGGGGCGCTCGCGCCGCGCGGGGAGGGCAGTTGGCCCCGCGTACGCGCTCCGCGCGGGCCGGACGGATTCGGGGGCCGACGGGAGGGCGTGGCCGGTGGGGCGCGTGTCCTGGGTGGGGCGGGGCCAGTTGGGCAGGAGGCCCGCACCGTGCGCCGGAAGGTAGCCCACCCATGCCTGACATGTCCGCCTGTGTTCCCGAGGGCTCCCGAGCTTCTCGCCTCCCCCGTGACTCTCGTGCCACCCACGCCTCACACATGTCCCGGGACGCTCGCGTGCCGCGACCCCTCGCGCGCACGGTGCCGCGTGCCTCGGCGCGCGTCGCGGCCGTGGTGCTGGCCGCGATGGCGTTGGCGGGGTGCATGAGCGTCTCCGAACCGGACCGTACGCGTCCGGCCGGCGGCGAGGGGCGGAGCGGCCAGCCCGACGGGGTGTTGCCCGGCCACGACGGCGGCGCCGTGCTGCCCGACGGGGCCCGCCGGGCGGACGCGCGGCCCCGCCCGGACGGTTCGGGCGACGCCTCGCCGTCGCCCGAACGCGGAGACGACGAGAAGCCGGACAAGCGGCGCGACCCCGACGACGGCGAGGGGCCGGCCGAGCCGGGTAGGGGCGAGAAGGAGCCGTCGCGCACGCCGCCCGCCGCCGATCCGGCGCCCCGGCCCGACGTGCCCGCTCCGACGGCCACGGGTTCGGTGCCGCGCCCCCGGCCGACCACGCCGCGCCCGAGCAGTCCGCCGCCGGAGCCCAGCGTGCCCGTACCGACCGCCGAGCCGACCACCTCGCCACCCCCGACCACGCCGCAACCCACCGAGGGGGCGGGGTCCGCCCCGCAGCCGAGACCCCTGCGGGAGCGGTGAGGCGGCGGGGGCGACGCCCGAGGTCGGGGCGGCGGGACGGCGCCCGGTGCCGTGGTGTCCCGGTGGGACGACGGGCGGGCTGTCGGGTGTGGGGAGGGGCGCGGCCGGGTGGGTGTGACGGGGCTCTCGGCGAGCGGAAAGCCGGGAGCGGCGGGCGCGGTGGGGCTGTTGGGGGCGGGGCCGCGACCGGTGGGGAGGGTGCGGGTGGGTCGGCGACGAGGTGGGTCCGGCGGGGGAGCGCGGGGGCCGGGGGCGGGGATTTGCCTTCCGGGGGGCGGGGTGCGTATGGTGGTAGATCGTTTGATCCCATTTGCCCGGCCGACTTCGGAGAACCTCTCCCGGAGCGCGCCGCGTGGCGCGTTCCTTTCCTTGCCGTGGCTGACCGCATCGAGGCGGTCGTTTGCGAAATCACACGGAGTCTGGGCGCGTGCCGTAACTCCGGAAGGTTTCGCGTTTCGCATGTCCATTTCTGCTGAGCACACCGTCATGCCCGAGGTCACCGAGACCGGCATGATCCCCGAGGACACCGCGGCGACCGCCGCTCCCGAGGCCGTCGTGGCCGAGGTCACCCCCGCCGTCGCCGAGCCGGCCGAGACCGCCGTCGCCGGCGAGTCCGCCGAGGTCAGCGCGTCCCACGCGCAGGGCGAGGAACTCCCCGAGGCGTCCGACGAGGTCGCCGAGGACGCTGAGGACGCCGAGAAGACCATCACCTTCGCCGACCTCGGGCTGCCCGAGCAGGTCGTCCGCAAGCTGAAGCAGAACGGCGTCACCACCCCGTTCCCGATCCAGGCCGCGACCATCCCGGACGCGCTGGCGGGCCAGGACATCCTCGGCCGAGGCCGCACCGGCTCCGGCAAGACCCTCTCCTTTGGCCTCCCGCTGCTGACCCAACTCTCCGGTGGTTTCACGGAGAAGAAGCGTCCCCGTGGCCTGATCCTGACCCCGACCCGCGAGCTCGCGATGCAGGTCTCCGACGCGCTCCAGCCGTACGGCGACGTACTCGGCCTGAAGCTCAAGGTCGTCTGCGGCGGCACCTCGATGGGCAACCAGATCTACGCCCTGGAGCGCGGCGTGGACATCCTGGTCGCCACTCCGGGCCGACTGCGCGACATCATCAACCGCGGCGCCGCCACCCTGGACCGGGTGCAGGTCGCCGTGCTCGACGAGGCCGACCAGATGGCCGACATGGGCTTCCTGCCCGAGGTCACCGAGATCCTGGACCTGGTGCCGACCGGCGGCCAGCGGATGCTGTTCTCCGCGACGCTGGAGAACGAGATCGACACCCTCGTCAAGCGCTACCTGTCCGACCCGATCACGCACGAGGTCGACGCGGCGCAGGGCGCGGTCACGACCATGACGCACCACGTGCTCGTCGTGAAGCCGAAGGACAAGGCGCCGGTCACCGCCGCCATCGCGGCGCGCAAGGGCCGCACCATCATCTTCGTCCGCACCCAGATGGGCGCCGACCGCGTCGCCGAGCAGCTCGTGGACGCCGGTGTGCGCGCCGACGCGCTGCACGGCGGCATGACCCAGGGCGCGCGGACCCGTACGCTGGCCGACTTCAAGGACGGTTACGTCAACGTCCTGGTCGCCACGGACGTCGCGGCGCGCGGCATCCACGTGGACGGCATCGACCTGGTGCTGAACGTGGACCCGGCCGGCGACCACAAGGACTACCTGCACCGCTCCGGCCGTACGGCCCGCGCGGGGCAGAGCGGCACCGTCGTCTCGCTGGCCCTGCCGCACCAGCGCCGGCAGATCTTCCGACTGATGGAGGACGCGGGCGTCGACGCCTCGCGGCACATCGTCGGCGGCGCGGGCGCCTTCGACGACGACGTGGCGCGCATCACCGGCGCCCGCTCCCTCACCGAGGTGCAGGCCGAGTCGGCGGCGAACTCGGCCAAGCAGGCCGAGCGCGATGTCCAGGACCTCACCCGCCAGTTGCAGCAGGTGCAGCGGCGCGCGACCGAGCTGCGTGAGGAGGCCGACCGCCTGCTGGCCCGCGCGGCCCGCGAGCGCGGCGAGGACCCGGCCGCGGCCGTGGCCGCGGCGGCGCCCGCCGACGCCACCCCGGCGGCGGAGCCCGTCGCCGAGGCCGGTGCGCGGGACGGCGACGCGGACGCGCCCGCCGCCCCCGCGGCCGAGGAGCGCGCCGAGCAGCCCGTGGACGCCGCGCCGAGCCGCCCGGAGCAGGAGCGCGGCGGGTACGAGCGCCGCGACGACCGGGGCAACTTCGACCGCCGTGAGCGTCGTGACGAGCGTCCCTCGGGTGGTTTCCGGCGCGATGACCGTCCCTCGGGTGGTTTCCGTCGTGACGAGCGTCCTTCCGGTGGTTTCCGTCGTGACGAGCGTCGGGATGACCGTGGTGGTCGTTCCTTCGACCGTCGTGACGAGCGCCCCTCGGGCGGCTTCCGCCGCGACGAGCGTCCCTCCGGCGGCTTCCGCTCGGACCGCCCGTACAACCGCGACCGTCGTGACGAGCGCCCCTCGGGCGGTCACCGCCCGGCCAACAGCGACCGGCCGCACGGCCGCCGTGACGACCACCGTGGCGGCGCCGCCGGCACCGGTTCCTTCGGCCGCCGCGACGACAAGCCGCGCTGGAAGCGCAACGGCTGATCGATGAGTGACGGGGCGGGGCCCGAACGGCACGGTGGTGTCGTACGGGCCCCGCCCCGTGCGCCCGGCGGGCGCACCGCCACCACGCGCACGGCCTCGTACGACCCCGTGTGGCCCCGAACTCCCCGGGGGCTCGGGGCCCGGCGGACGGCCGGGCTATGCTGCGTGGTGCGGGCCATTAGCTCAATTGGCAGAGCAGTGGACTTTTAATCCATTGGTTCAGGGTTCGAGCCCCTGATGGCCCACCGAACAGGTCTCCGACGTCGTGGCGTTGACCAGCGCGGGAAGGCCCCGGTCCGCTCAGGAGGGCCGGGGCCCCTCGTCGTCTTCGGGCTTCCGCGTGAGCGATGCGTGCGCGGCGGTGTCGGAAGATGCCTGCCGGCGAGCTCTGGGCACCAACACGGCGGCAGGCTCCGTCAGCTCCTGCCTGGTCTCGGCGAACAGCGGCATACAGGGGCCCGTGGTGAGCACGGCCGTGAAGGGCCGCAGCATCTCCTTCGCGTCCCGCGGGCCATCGCCACCACCGGCTGGAGCCTCTCCGAGCCCGCCTGCCACTACGCCCCGGGGGTGCCTGTGGCACTCACCGACTGGCGGAGGCCCGCACACGCCACCGCGGCCCCTGACCCCGCCGAGATCGCACCCCACACCACGAAGTGCTCCCGCCCACGGGCGGGGACGCTTCGCGGTCACCACACTTCCGTCGCGATCAGATGAAGCCCGTACCGAAACCGCTCCTGCGCCCCTCGGGCACTGGCTACAGTGCGAGCCCACCCCCCGTTCCACGCGCTCAAGCGCACTCACCCGGGGGGCAGCCATGTCCGTTCCGCCTCAGCCCAGCTTTCGGCCAGGGAGCTTTCCCAGGATGTTCAACGGCCCCGTGGACAAGGCCCTGTGGATCACTTTGCCTCTCGCCCTCGCCATGTTCGCGCCCTACTATGTGGCCTTCCTGGCCGCCCTACCGTTCGTCATCGCCACGAACAAGCGTGTTGTACGGCCCTGGGTCCCCGGCGCGTACCTGGCATTCGGGCTGGTCATCATCCTGGTCGCGTCGAACAGGCATCCAGCGCTGGACCCCGCGTCCGGGCCTGTCACCCCCCTCATCGTCATCTACTGTGCCGCCGCGGCCACGCACACCGCCTTGCTCGACAGTCCGTCGGTCACCATCGGTAAGTAGCTCGCCGACTCTCCCGCCCGCCGGTGCGCGGCCCTCCACCCATACCCCGGTCTTGGCGTCCCCGCGTGCGGCGAAGGCAGCGAGCCGAACGTCAGAGCCTGCGGGCGGGCCATGCGGAGGCAACTCGCCGACGGGGTTCGAGCCCCTGATGGCCCACCAGGAAGAACCAGGTCGAGAGTCGTTCGGCCTGGAGGGCGGGGACGTTTCGCCCGCCTGGTGGATCACCAGCTGGTCTGATGCTGGCGAGAGGCCAACGGTCACCGTGGCTGCGGCCGGCGGGTGCGGGTCCCGGCCGGGGCGGCGGCTGGGGGCAGTGGTGCGCGACGCGGGCCACGGCCAGATCGTCGGGCGGGCCGAGCACATGAGCGAGCCGGCGCGCTGGCGGAGTGGGCGCGTCCCTCGGCGTCCGCGCTCGCGCGGTCGGCGGGGGCAGCGGGCCCTGTCGGCGCGCCCGCTCCCCGCCGCGGGCGGCCCTCGACCGCGTTCTCAGCCGGCCCGTCGGGTAGCCCCGCCCCGCCCCGGGGCCTCGCTCGCGGGGCGAGTGGTCCCGTGGCCGGTCCGGTCGCGTCGGCGGTGACGCGGCGTACGGCTCGCGGTGTGACAGGCGGTGTCCGCGCGCGGGTGGGTCGGGGGCGCGGCCCTGGAGTCGAGGGGGTGTCGGGCGCGTACCCCATGTGTGGCTAGTGAGGAGCGGAATCGCGCGGAGGTTCTGCCTTCAGGAGGGCGAGCAGCCCGGGGAAGCGCCTTTCGATGTCCGCGCGTCGTAGGCGGATGCCCTTGCGGTTGCCGTAGTCGATCTCGTCGATGAGGCCGGCCTCGCGCAGGACGCGGAAGTGGTGGGTCTGGGTCTGCTTCGAGATCGGAAGGTCGAACGAGTTGCAGCCCCGTTCGGTGTCGCCGTGGTCGGCGACCAACTGCGTCAACACCGAACGGCGGTGCTCGTCGGCGAGGGCGCGGAACACCGCACCCAGATCGAGCGCGTCGGCCTCCGGGCCGACCAGGTTCCTCGCGGGCACGCGGCACCCCCTTCAGGTACGGCTTGAATCGTACCTGAGGGGTGTGCTCCACTGAGGTACGAAAGTTTTCGTACCTGGCGGGGTCGCGCCGCGCCGTGCCGCCGTGCCCTGGAACCGGCCCCGGCACCCCGCCGCAGACCTGGTCATCGACGCCCCGAGAGGTCATCGTCATGAAGAAACCCGAGGTGCTGATCGTCGGTGCCGGAATCGCGGGGCCCGCGGTCGCCTACTGGCTCGCCCGCAACGGCTACCGGCCCACGGTCGTCGAACACGCCCGGCACCTGCGCTCCGGTGGCAGCGCGATCGTCGTGAAGGGGCCCGCGATCCCGGTCGCCGACCACATGGGCATCCTTCCGGGGCTCCGCGAGCTGGCCACCCGCAACCGGTCGCTGACCCTGCTCGACCCCGCCGGCAGGCGCGTCCTGCGACTCCCGCTCGCCTCGGACGGGGCGCGGACGGTCGAGGTGACCCGAGCCGACCTGTCCGAGGTGCTCCACCGGTCGGCGCGGGCCGAGGCCGAGTTCCTGTTCGACGACACGGTCACCGCTCTCGACCAGGACGCGGGTGGGGTCGACGTCACCTTCCGGCGGTCCGCGCCACGGCGCTTCGACCTGGTGGTCGGCGCCGACGGGGCGCACTCCACCGTACGGCGCCTGGTGTTCGGCCCCGAGCGTCGGTTCGCGGGTGACCTGGGCCTGTACAACGCGACCGTGCCGCTGGCACCCGACGCCGTCGAGGACCCGAGCGAGATGACGATGCTGACCGCGCCGAACCGGATGCTGGTCCTCCATCCCTCGCGGACCACCCCGCTCGCGATCTTCACCTTCCGGGCCGCCCGACCGGCACCCCACGACCGCAAGGACCTCGCCCTCCACAAGCGGACCGTGGCCGACGCCTACGCCGACATGCGGTGGCGGGCACCGGAACTCGTGGCGGCCTTCCTCGACCACCCGGCCCCGTTCTTCGACCCCGTGACCACCATCCGGGTGCCCTCCTGGTCGCGCGGACGGGTCGTGCTGCTCGGCGACGCGGCGGCGGCGACCGCCCTGCTGGGTGACGGGTCCAGCATGGCGATGGCGGGCGCGTACGCCCTCGCGGAGGAACTCGCCGCCCACCCCGGCGACCACGCCCGCGCCTTCGCCGCCTACGAGTCGCGGCTCCGCCGCGAGATAGGCCCACGGCAACGACGCGTCGGCCCGCTCTCCAGACTCCTGGTGCCCCGTACCGGGCCGGGCCTCGCGGTGCGCAACGCGGTGGGCCGCGCGGTCGGTCGCACGCGACGGATCACCTCCCGCGAACCCGCGAACCGGTAGACCGCGTCCGCACCCCGACCGGTCAGCGGACGGTGCGGACCTCCGCACCGGCCCTCGGCCGGGTTGGCGCCGCCCCGTCCGCCGCGCCCGGCCCGGTGTGGTGGACCCTCGCCGCCAGGGCGGGCCGGCTGGCGGCGCGTTAGGCTCCGCCGGGCCGGCGGTCACCGTCTCGTGCGTGTCCTCCCAGGTCAGCGTGGTGCGCCGGGATTCGCGACGGGTCGGCCCCGGGCCCGCGAGGGGATGAGTGGCGGTACGACGCCCGCTGCCCTCAGCGCTCTCGCCTCCCGCCGCGTCACGCGGGCGCGCCGCCGGTACGGGGCACTGTCGTGCGCGCTTGGCCCCGCCCCGACGGGCGGGGCCGCGGATCCGGGCCGTCGCGGGCGGGCGCCCTGGCGGGCTCCGCTTCCGTGGTCACCACACGAGCCGATACGACGTCGCCCGCCGCTTCCCGGTCGGCCGGACCGGGCGCGCTCACCGTGCCGAAGGTGGTCTGACCTGCGCCTTCTCCCGTTGGGTCACGGGCACCGGCCGACGCGTCCGCGGCCCCGTCGGCCGGGGCGCCCGCCGTACCCGAAGCGTCACCACTGGCGGTGGACGGTGGCCTTGGCGCCGGTGACCAGGGTGGCCGGGGGGACGTCGTCGGCCACGACCGCGCCGGCGGCCACGACCGCGTCGCGGCCGATGGTGACGCCGGGGAGGATGGTGGCGCCGGCGCCGATCCACACGTTCTCCGCCACGTCGATGGGGGCGCCGGTGAGGTACAGGCGACGCTCGCCGGGGTCGACCGGGTGGCCGCTGGTGATGAAGGTGACCCGGGGGCCGATCATCACGCGCCGCGCGACGCGGATGCCGGCGTAGTCCAGGAACGTGCAGTTCTGGTTGATGAACACCCGCTCGGCCAGGTCGAGGTGGAGCCCGTGGTCGGTGTAGAAGGGCGGGTAGATCGTGACCCCCTCCGGGAGCGGTTTGCCGAGAATCCGGGTGAACAGCTCCGCCTTGCCGGCCTCGTCGTCGAAGGGCAGAACGTTGAGACGGGAGGTGAGTTCGGTGACCTGGCGGACCCGGTCGGCCATGGCCTGGAACTCGGCGCTGTGGATGCGCATCAGACGGTCGCTGGACATGCCACGATCCCTTCCGGCGTACCGGATACCGGCCCCGGTGACGCGATGGCGCCCGCACGGGGGCTGGTGACGGTCGCGGTCGGCGACCGTTCGACACACCGGCGCGCGCCTCGGCAGTAGCGGACAGGCGGCCAACGCCGTTGACCGTACGCCCAGTTGACCGGCCGTCGGCCGGCGCGGGCCCGGGCCCCGTCGCCCGGAGGGGGCACGCCGGCTCCGGTGGTGTGGGGGCCACCCTAGGCCCGGCCGGTTCCGCGTGTGTGGCGGGGGCCGGCCGGGGCGCAGGGGGCGGGCGGGGTGGCGCGCGGTCGGTCTGTCGGCTGGCCGACGGGCCGGCGCGCGCCCGTACGCGGCCGGTGGCCTGGCCGGGCGGCCAGGGCAGGCGGCCAGGGCGGGCCGGCTTCGTGTGGTGTGCCGGGGCCGGGTCAGTCCTCCCGCACCTCGGTGTTCTGGCCGACGCGCAGCAGCCAGGCTCCGTCATCCCGCTTGGTCACGACGTAGAGCGGGGAACCGTGGGTGTCGCCGTCGGCCGAGTGGTAGGTCTGCCGGACCTTGACGGCCGCCACGTCCGGCCGCAGGAACCGGATCTCGGCCACCTCGTAGCTGACCTTGCCGTCCCAGGTGCTGTTGGGCAACACGGCGCGGGTGAACTCGGCGATGGCGTCGAAGTCCGTCAGGACCTTGCCGTGGGCGGTGGTCCACAGGGCCTCGGGGTGGAAGAGCGCCAGGAAGCCTTCGGCGTCCTTGGCGCGCTGGGTGCGTTCGACGGTGGCCACGATCTCCTCGATGGCCCGGATGTCAGCGGTTTCGGTGCTCATGTGGATCACTCTGGAACCTGAAGTGGGGTTGAGGTCAAGGCCCGTCGCCGCCCGGATGGTCGTCGGTGCCCGGGACGGTAGGTGGGCGCGTGGCGCGCCGGCGTCGTGCACGGGGCCGGGTGACCCACGGGCCCGCCGGCGGTCGGTGTTCCGTGGCGGGCCCAGACCCGGGCCGGGCCGGCGGGTACGGGCTGGTGGCGCCACCGTCGGGTCGGCGCGCGGCGGACCGCGTCGGCGAGGTCGGGCCGCGCTGTCCGGGTCCGCTGCCCGGCCCGCCGTCGGTCAGCGGATGCGGCGCGGGGACGGGTTCGCCCCCCGCAGGCGCAGGCCCGAGCGCAGGTGGGGCAGGTCGGCGCTGTGCCGGGCCTGGGCGAGCGGGCCGCCGCACACGGCGGCCAGCACGGCGCGCGGGTCGGCGCCCGCGTCGAGCACCACCGTCATACGGGCGCGGGGGCGGCGCGGGCCGCCGCTGAGGCGGACGCGCGCCCGGCGTACCCCCGGCAGGCCGGCCACCTGCGCGGCCATCACCCGGGACAGCGCCGCGGTGCGCAGTACGGAGCGGCTCGGGGCGGGCGCGGTGAGCCGGGCGTCCCCCGTGGTGTGCGGCGCGGGGCTGGTCAGCGGCAGGTGGCGCGGCTCGCGCGGGCCGGCCTGGGTGAGCAGCCAGCACGCGAGGAGGAGCAGGCCGAGCGTCAGGCAGCCGAGGACGGCGGCCGGCCACCAGTCGCGCTCGCGCAGACCCGTCGAGTCGAGCCAGTCGACGAGTTCGGTACGCGGGTGCCAGCGCGGCCACCAGGAGGGGAGGGCGAACGGCAGCCGGTCGCGGGCGTCGAGCCCGGTCATCGCCACCCAACCTCCCACGGCCAGGGCGGCGAGCCCGAGCAGGGCCAGCAGCGGCCGGTTCAACCAGTGACGTCCGGGGCTGACGTCCATCGTCTCCGTCTCCTTAGGTGGCTGCCGCGCGGGTGGCCGACGCGCGGTGGCACCCGGCTTCCGTCGTACCGGCGCCGCCCGTGCCGCTCGGGCCCGGGGCGGGTGGGGCAGCCGGTTGGCGGCCCGGGTGTGGTCGGTTCGCGGCGGGGAGTGGCTGTCTGTCGGCCGTACGCGACCGGCCTGTGCCCTCGCGTGATCGGCCTGTGGTCGCGGGTGACCGGTGGTGCGTGACCGGTTCGGGGCGACCGGTTCAGGGTTTCGCGCGGTCGTCCCGCTCTGGGCCGTCGGGCCCGGTCGAATCCGCCGAGGGGGACTCGGTGCGCGCGGTGCCGGCCGGGGCGGCCGGCGGGGTGCGGGGTGGCGCGGCGGGCGCGCCGGGGCCGGACGGGACGACGGGCGGGGTGTGAGGGTCGGGCGTGGTGGCTGGTGCGACGCCGGGGGCGGTGGCCTCGCGCCGGGTGTCCCGGGCTGTGTCCCGCGCCGCGTCCCCGGCTTCGTGTCGCGTCGTGTCCTCGGGTGTGTCCCGCGCCGCGTCCCCGGCTTCGTCCCGCGTCGTGTCCCGCGTCGCGCTGGCCGTCGTGTCCGGTGTCGCGGCCGGTGGTGGGCCCTGCTCGTGCGGGGCCGGGGCCGGCGTGTGGGGCACGGTGGTGTCGCGCGGTGCGGGGGCCGGGGTGGCCGGGGGCGTGGTGTGCGGGGAGGGGGGCTTGGGGGCCGGCTGGGGGTGGGGTTGAGTGGCCGCGTCCAGGGTGAGGCGCAGGCGTAGCCGGGGCGGGCGGGCGAGGCCGAGACGGTGGGTCGCGGCGAGCAACTCGGCGCGCAGCGCGGCGCGTACCGCCTCGCCCTCGCCGTACGCCACCGTCGCCCGCACCCGTGCCACGCGCCGGCCGCGCATCCGCACCCGGGCGGCGGTGACCCCGGGGGTGTGCAGGGCCGCGTCCCGGAGGAGGGCCGTGGCGCTGGCCCGGTCGAGTACGGCGCGTACGGCCGGTGCGGGGGGCGCCATCGGGAGCCTGCGCCGGCCGCCGGGCGTCAGGGCCAGCACCATCAGGTACAGGCCGAGGAGCGCCAGGATGCCGGCGGCGGCGATCACCCAGCCGCTGGTGCCGGGGGTGTCGGCCAGCCAGTCCCGGGTGTGGGTGCGCCAGGGCGCGGCCGGGCGGCCGTACTCCATGGCCACCTGGTCGTACAGGAGCATGCCGCAGGCGGCGGAGCCGAGCAGGGCCAGGACGGCGGCCGGGCCGCGCCGGGCCGACCACGGCCGGTGGACCCGGCCGTGGGTCGGCCCGGTCGGCTTGGGTTCGGATGCCGAGCTCACCGCACCTGCCTGCCGTCGGTGGTGGCGGCCTCGGGAAGGTGGAGGTTCTCCACGCGGACGCGGACGCTGGAGACGGGCAGGCCGACGAGGGCCGCGGTGCGGTGCGCGACGTGGTCGTGCACCGCGTGCGTGGTGGCGGGTATGTCGATGGGATAGGGCAGGTCGAGCGCGAGGACCAGGCGGGCCGTTCCGCGCCGGGTGGTGCCGGTGGCGCGGGCGGTGGCCGTGGGGTGGGCCAGGTCGTGCAGGGCCTCGCGGGCCGCCGCGCTGGCGGTGCGGCCGATCACGCGGTCGGCGATGGTGGTGGCGCCTCGTTGGGCTGCGGGAATGGTCACTTGAGCCTGCTGCGTTGGGTGCTCTTGACGCGGGGGGCGGTGCGGTCCTGGGTGGGCCGGGCGAACTGGGTCCAGTGCAGGTCGCCGTCGGCCAGCTTGCCGATCGTGAAGCCGATGGCGCCGAGCGCGGCGACGAGCAGAAAGGCGGTGAACCCGCCGAAGTAGCCGGCGAATCCGAGGGCCATGCCGACCGCGAGGCCCACGATCGCTGTGCTCATGTCCTACTCCTTGGGTGGCGCAGGGGACGGAGGCGTCCCGGTACGCGGGGGCGCCCCGACGCGGGAGCGGGGTCGCCCCACGGTCGCCCCGACGCGGTGCCGGGGCGGGTGGCGGGCCCGGCCCCCGGGGGGCCCGGGGGCGGGGGCCGGCGTGCGGTGCGTGCCGGAAGCGGCTGGTGGGGCGGGGGTTACTGGACGCGGGCCTCGTCGTCGTGGTCGTCGTCGAAGGGCAGGTGGACGTCGATGACGGCGATGTTGACCTCGACGACCTCCAGCCCGGTCATGCGCTCGACGGCGGCGATGACGTTCTCGCGGATGTCGGCGGCGACGTCGGTGATGGGAACGCCGTACTCGACGACGATGTCCAGGTCGATGGCGGTCTGGCGCTCGCCGACCTCCACCTTGACGCCACGGGCGACGTTGGGGCGCCCGCCGGGCACGCGGTCGCGGACGGCGCCCAGGGTGCGGGCGAGGCCGCCGCCGAGGGCGTGCACGCCGGAGACCTCGCGGGCCGCCATGCCGGCGATCTTCTCGACGACGCCGTCGGCGATCGAGGTCTTGCCCCGGGTGGCGGGCTGGCTGTCGGCGCCGGCGGAGTCCGTGAGGGTGGTGGTGCCGGTGGCGGGCTTGGTGTCGCCGGTGCGGGGCTCGTTGATCGCGGGGGTGGCGGTCTTGGTCGACATGGGGTCCTCTCCTCGGAGTCGTGAGGGCCGTGGTGGCGGGCCACGGGGTCGTGGTCCGCTCCGGACGGCCCGGGTGCTGCCGGCTGCTGTCGTGTGTTCTGTTCTCCGCCGCCCGCGACGTGTGTCGGGGGCGCTTCGATGCGTCGTCCTGCCGTGTTCCTGCCGTGTTCGTCTGTCCGTCGCCGTACGTCGGCCTGATGCCCTCGGGGCGGTGGCCGATCGGTGGACGGCGACGAGGACTTGGACCCCCCGCTTCCCCGAACGTCACGCGGGAACCGGAATTTATCCGAATCGGGGCCGCCGTGGCCCCCCGGTCCGAGCATCGGACGCCGGCTTCTTCCCACGGACGCGGTGGGCCACAGCGGCGTAACTCCGGGGAAACAGAGGGTCGGCACAATCCGCCCATGACCGACAGACACCACGTCGAGCGTGCGGAGCGCGCACCCGACCCGGAGATCCCGCACCGCCCGGCGGCGGCCCCGCACCACCCGGGGGACGCGCGCCGCCCGATGGGATCGCCGCACCGTCCGGCGGCTCGGGACGTCGCGCCCCCGTGGGGGACCGGGCTCCGGTACGCGGTCGTCGAGGTGCCCTGGACGCATCCGGACGCCGTCGCGCTGCGAGCGCGGCAGCGGGCCGAGATCGCCGAGATGTACGGCACCGCGGACAGCGAGCCCGGCATCCCGCCGTCCGCCGCCGACAGCGCCGTGTTCGTGGTGGCGTACGCGGCGCGGGAGGCCCACGGGGCGGGCGAGGCCCGGGAGGTGTACGGGGAGGCCGGGTCCGGGGTTGGGTGTGGCGAGCCGGTGGGCTGTGGCGGGTTGCGGGACCTGGGTGGCGGGGTCGGCGAGTTGAAGCGGATGTACGTCGAACCGGGCTGGCGGGGCACGGGAGTCGCCGAGGCGGTGCTCGTCGCGCTGGAGGAGTGGGCGCGCCGGCGCGGGTGGCGCGGTCTGCGGCTGGAGACCGGCGACCGACAGCCGGCCGCCGTGCGCTTCTACGCCCGGTGTGGGTACGAGCGGATACCGAACTTCGGGGCGTACGTGGGTGTGCCGGGCTCGTGGTGCTTCGGGCGCGAGTTGACGTAGCCGGGGCGCGGTCTCGGGCTGGGCGGGGCCGGGCGGAGCCCGAGTGTGGTGCGGGGCCCGAGTGTGGTGCGGCGGCCCGGTGCCGATGGGTGGTGGGGGCGCGGCCGGTGAGGGTGCTGCGGCGGGTGGGGCTCAGGCGTCGAAGCGGTCGCGGGAGGCTTCGATGTGGCCGAGGTAGCGGTGGGTCCAGCCGCACATGCCGTCAACGGTGGCCCGCAGCGCCCGGCCGGGCTCGGTGAGGGTGTACTCGACGCGCGGCGGCACGGTGGGGTGCACCGTCCGCTCGACCAGGCCGTACCGCTCCAGCATGCGCAGGTTCTGAGTGAGCATCTTGTGGCTGATGCCCTCGACCTTCTGGCGCACGGCGCTGAAGCGCAGGGTGCCGTCGCCGAGGGCCTCGATGATCAACAGGGCCCACTTGTTGGCGATGTCGGAGAAGATCTCCCGCGCGAGGGAGTCCACGCGCCGCAGGTCCGCGCCCTCGGGCAGGCCCGTGAGCTGCTCGGTCACCATGAGGTTCCCCCGTCACCAAAAAGTGCGTTCTTCCAGTTCAGTGGCCACTTTCCTACAGTTCCCGAGTAACCGCAAGAGAGCACGGCGCGGTCGGGTCGGGGCGCCGGGGGGCGTGGTCGGCCCGACCCGTGCGGGGTCTACGTCGAGTGGGGTGCACGCTGGGCGGGGCTCGCGTGGGGTGAGGCTCACCCTGCGTGGGGCTGACGTTGGGTGGGGCTCACGCCGCGTGGGGCTGACGTTGGGTGGGGGTTGGCAACCCTGACGTCGCGTAAGGCTGACGCCGCGTGAGTCTCACCTCGGTTGGGGCTCACCTCGGTTGGGGCTCACCCCGTGTGGGGCTCACCCCGCGTGGGGCTCACGCCGCGTGGGGCTCACCTCGGGTGGGGGTTGGCCCGCGTGGGGGCTCCTCCCGCCGCCCCGCCCGGTGGGGTGCTCGCCTCGCGGTCACCGACCATCCGCTCGCACGAGGAACACGAGAGACACGAGGGACACGAACCATGGCCGCGACCGACGTCTTCCACCACCACGTGCCGGCCGAGCACGAGTTCGGCTACGCGCAGGCGATCAGGTCGGGCGATCTGGTCCACGTGTCGGGTCAGCTCGCGTTCGACGCGGCGGGCGCGTTCCGGCACGCGGACGACTTCGAGGCCCAACTCCGGCTGACCCACGCCAACATCGACAAGGTCCTGGCGCACTACGGCGCCGCGCGCCGCCAGGTCGTCTCGCAGCAGCTGTACGTGGTGGACCTGCCGCGCCACGCGGCGGCGACGGCCGCCGGCAACCTGGCGTACTTCGGCGACCACCGGCCGGTCAGCACCGTCGTCGGCGTCGCCGGACTCACCTTCCCGGGCCAGGTCGTCGAGATCAGCCTCGTCGTGGACACCAGGTTGCCCGCCTGAGCGACCGAGGCCGACGCGGTACGGACCGGTGCGGCGCGGTCTGCGCGGAGACCGGTGCCCGGCGTCGGGTGGGGCCGGGGCGGTGGGGCGGACGGGAGGCGCATGGGGGTTGGCCGGAGGCGGGCTCCTTGCCTCCCGAGGTCGGGTGCGGCTTGGCTGGTACTCCGATGGTGGCGGACCCGTGAGAGGTGGGTGCGGCGGTGAGCACGTGGACGACGACGGCCCTGACCAAAGGTGGGCCCGTCGCCCTGCGCGGGGCGCTGGAGGTCGAGGCCACCGCGCGCGGGGTGTTGCCGCACCGGCTGCCCGCCGCCGCGCGGGCCCAGGTCTCCGACGGCTTCTGCGCGCTGGCGGAGGCCCAGCCGTCGGGGGTGCGGCTGGCGTTCCGTACGGAGGCGACGGTCGTGGAACTCGACGTGGTGCCCTTCCCCGGAGCGTCCGCGTCCGGCGCGGCGGACCCCGCGGCCCCGGACGCGGCCGAGCCGCCGGCCTCGCCGGTCGGCCGCGCGGGCGTGTACGACCTCGTCGTGGACGGCCGCCTTACGGCCCGGATCGCGGCCCCACTCGACGCACCCGGTCAACCCCCGGGCGCCCGCCCCGCCGCGTGTTCGGGAGCCGGCCCCGAAACGGCCCCCGAGGCGCCCCGCGCCGTACGGCCCCCGACGCGTCCCGAGGCGCGACACAGGACACGACCCGACGCGAGCCCCGCCCCCTACGTCAGCGGCCCTGACCCCGACGTGAGCCCTGACCTCGACCTCGCCCCCGATGCCGGGCCTGACGCGGGCCCTCACCCTTACGTCAGCCCCGGCCCCGGCCCGGCCTCCGGCGTACGGTCTGACGCGGGCCCTCACCCTTACGTCAGCCCCGGCCCCGGCCCGGCCTCCGGCGTACGGCCTGACGCGGGCCCTCACCCTTACGTCAGCCCCGGCCCCGGCCCGGCCTCCGGCGTACGGCCCGACACGAACCCTCACCCCGACGTGAGCCCCGGCCCCGATGCGGCCCCCGCCCCCGCCCCCGCCCCCGGCGTGCCCGCGCGCGATGGGGTGGTCGCCGTGCGGTTCGAGGGGCTTTCCGGGCGGGAGCAGGACGTGGAGATCTGGCTGCCGCACGCCGCGATCGTGGAACTGGTCGCGCTGCGCGCCGACGCGCCGCTGCGGCCGCCGCGCGCGGTCGGTGTCCCGTCGCCGCGCTGGGTGCACCACGGCAGTTCGATCAGCCAGGGCGCCGGCGCGGCGGGGCCGACCGGGGCCTGGCCGGCCGTGGCCGCCCGGCTGGCCGGCGCGGACCTGGTCAACCTGGGGCTGAGCGGCAACGCGCTGCTCGACCCGTTCACGGCCCGGGCCATCCGGGACGCGCCGGCCGACCTGATCAGCGTGAAGGTGGGCATCAACATCGTCGCGCTCGACGCCTTCCGGCTGCGGACGCTCGGCCCGGCGCTGCACGGTTTCCTGGACACGGTGCGCGAGGGGCACCCGACGGCGCCGCTGCTGGTCGTCTCGCCGCTGCACGCGCCGGTGGTCGAGCGGGTGCCGGGGCCCATGTACCCGGACCCCGACGCGCCGGGCCCGGGCGTCAGCTACCGGGGCTACGGCGACCCGGCCCAGGTCGCCAGCGGGGCGCTCACGCTCACCTCGATCCGTCGCGAGCTCGGCCGCGTGGTGGCCCAGCGGGCCCAGAGCGACCGGCACCTGTACTACCTGGACGGCCTGGCCCTGTACGGCGAGCGCGACTTCGCCGAGTTGCCGCTGCCCGACCAGATCCACCCCGACGACGCCGCCCAGCGCCGCATCGGCGAACGCTTCGCCCACCTCGCCTTCGGCCCCGGCGGCCCGTTCGCCGCCACCGCCACCGCCACCGCCGCCGACCCCGCCACGCCGCACGGGAGCTGAGCCCCCGCGCCCCGTGTCGCCCTAACCGTTCGCCGCCCGGGGCGTACCGGGGCGTCTCGGGGCGTACCGAGGCACCCGCCGCGCCGCGCCGCGTGGCCCGACCGGTCGCGGGAGGCTCGCCAGCGCCCGGTGGCCGGGCGGTACGTCCCCGCCGCCCGATATCAGAGCGGCACCGTGGGTTGCGCGGTGGAGCGTCTATTTCACGTCAGACTTGGGAGCCCGGGCAGGCGACCCGGGGGTGCGGATTTGCGGGTGAGTACGGGCAAATCTCCGGGCGCACGGGGAGCGCAAAGAGCAGCGAGAGCATGCGCCGGCGCATGCGACGCCCGTGGTGGAGCATGACGGGCCGGTCGTGGGGCCGGGGGCGTGGCATGGCGCGTGGGTGGCGCGGAACCGACGCACGAGCGCATCTCACGAACGGCTTCCGGGAAACCCACCGCGCTTGCCGTATTCACTTCGCTACCGTAAGTGGCGAGGGAGTCGCTGGGGGGCGCGGCGTGGCAATGTTCGGGAGGAGAGGGACGTGGGGCACGCACAACCAGGCGGAGAACCTTCCGCCGCGCACCTCGACGGGCTGCTGACCCGGGCTCAAAACGGCTTCGAGATCGACGACGCGCTGGCCGCCAGGTTGCGCGGCGCGCTGATGCACCAGTCCGAGCTGCGCTCCTGCCGCCAGTGCAACGGGCGCTCGGCCCCCGTGGGGTGCAACACCTACCGCCACGTCTTCCTGCTCCCCGACGGCAGCAGCGAGTTGCTGTGGGAGCTGGAGCACAACACCTCGCCGGACACGAAGGCGTGCCCGGCCCCCACGACCGGCGAGCCGCGAGCGGACGCCGAGGCGCGCGGGGAGCGGCGCGTCTCCGCCGGTCAGCCCGGTGCGCGGGGCGAGGCGCCGACCGAGGCCGGCGAGGAGCCGGCCGGCACCTCCCAGGTGTGCTACGAGCTGTACGCAGACGAGCGCTCACTGACGGTCGCCGAGCGGCGGGTGCACGAGCGCATCGGGGGCGCACTGTGGGACGAGCTGGACAGCGCCCCCTTCTGGTTGCCGGAGCAACTACGTACGACGGTGGGGTCGTTCGGGCCGCAGCGAACGTACGCGATCGACGACTCCGCCGACCACGCGCGACGGGTGCTGCGCAGGGCGGAGAACCCGGACCGTCCCGGCGAGGACGTACGCGCCCTGCTGGCCACGGCGTTCGCGCACGACATCGCGCTGGCGACCAAGCCCCGGCTGCGCACGGCCGGCCCGGACACGACCTGGTGCCGGTTCTACGAGCACGCGTTCCTGCTGGTGGGTGGTGGCGAGCTGGTGTTGTGGGAGCTGGAGCACAACCTGACGCCGGACGGCCGGCTGGTGTGTGAGGTGTACCTGGACGAGGCCGCCGCCGAGGGCGCGGCGGACCGGCACGCCCGCGCCCTGGGCGTCGAGCTCTGACCCGGTGCGTACGCCGCGCCCCGGCGTGGCGTACGCCCGCTTGGCCGCCTCCGGGTCGCCCGCCCGCCGCGTGGGCCGGACGCTGGGACGGACGCATCCGGCGGGGCGCTGTGCCGGGTGCGGGCCAGTCGAGAGCGGGAGCGACGCGTGGGGAGTGCTGGGTGGGCCGGTGCGGGCGCGGAGTCGCCACGGGCCGCGCGGGCTCGTCGGATCGCCCGCTGGCTGCCCGCGTTCCTGCTGGTCGGCGGCGTCATCTTCGACGTGCTCATGCCGACGCACTACACGGCCTCGCCGTTCCTGTCGGCCGCGCCGCTGGTCGCCGCCCCGCTGTTCTCGCTGGGCGCGACGTCGGCGGTGGCCGCGACGGCCGCCGTCAGCTCGGTGCTGCTGGCGGTCTTCCACAGCGGCGGCGACCACGCCCTGTCGGTGACCGAGGTCGTCACCGTGTGCACCGTCGCGCTGCTGGCGCTGGCGATCAACCTGGTGGTGCGACGCAACTTCCGCCAACTGGCGACCGTACGCGTCGTCGCCGAGGCCGCGCAGCGCGCCGTGCTGCCCGCGCCCCCGGCCCGTATCGGGCCCCTGAAGGTCGCCGCCCGCTACGTCGCCGCGCAGACCGACGCCCGTATCGGCGGTGACCTGTTCGCGGTGCAGGAGACACCGCACGGCGTGCGGGCGATCATCGGCGACGTACGGGGCAAGGGGCTGGAGGCCGTGGAGGCCGTCGCCGTCGTCATCGGGGCCTTCCGGGAGGCCGCCGAGCAGGAGCCGTCCCTGGAGGGGCTGGCCGACCGGCTGGAGCGGGCGCTGGACCGGGAGGGCGACCGGCGGGTGGGGCTCGACCAGTTCGAGGGGTTCACCACGGCCGTGCTGGTCGAGATCGGGGAGGACGGCGGCGCGCTGCGGCTCGTCAACCGGGGCCACCCGCCGCCCCTGTTGCTGCTGCCCACCGGTCACGTGCGTGAGCTCAGCCCGGACGCCGACGCGCTGCCGCTGGGCATGCGGGACCTGGCCGCCTGGCGGGACACCGTGCAGGAGCTGCCCTTCCCGGCCGGGGCGACGCTGCTGCTGCTCACGGACGGGGTGACCGAGGCGCGCGATGCCAGCGGGCGGTTCTACGAGCCGACGCGGCGCCTGAGCGGCCGGCGCTTCGTGGGCCCGGACGCGCTCCTGGACACGCTGATCGCCGACGTGGGCCGGCACGCCGGTGGGCAGCGGGCCGACGACATGGCGCTGCTGGCGCTGCGGCGGCCGGGACCGCCGGGTCTGGCGGTCGCCCGACGGGCCCGTCGGAGCCCCGACGACTGCGCTGGGTAGCCGATCTTGACCCCTGTGCTGAGGTGGTACCGGCGTGCCGTCGAAGCGGAGCGGGTATTCCCCGGAACAGCTTGGAATCACACCCCGGCCTCTATTAACGTTCGATAACGCAGCGCGGCCGTCACAGCCGCCGCCAGAGGCGGCACCGTGCGCCGTCGCCGAATCCCGTAGGTGCGTCATCGCAGCTCACAGCGGTGCCGTGGCGAGGGAACCGGGGAACCAACCCTTGGGGTGAATCGGGTCGTCCGCGACTCGTAGGAGACCTTCCTGCTCCGAACCCGTCAGCTAACCCGGTAGGCGAGAAGGAAGGAAAGGAGCACGCCTCCGTGGCGTCCAACAGGTCTGCCCTCGACCAGGCTTCCCCCGCGTACGACGACGTCGAGGACCCCGCCGGGCCTCCCTGGGCACCGCCCGGGAGCGAGGCGGGGGACGGCCCCTGGGAGGAGTGGAACCCCACCGCCGAATCCGTCGCCCCCGTCCGTGGCCGGCACCGCGTGGTCAAACAGCGCGGCGGATCGATGGCCCGCAGCGGCGCCGTGCTCGGCGTGGGCGTCATCGCGGCGGTCGGCGCCGGCGGCATGGCCAGCGCCAAGGACCGCCCCCAGCCCCCCATATCGATGCCCGACCTCGGCCCCATCGCCGACCAGGTCAAGGCCGCCCTGCCCGACGCCGACGAACTCCCCGGCGTCGGGCCGCTCGTTTCCGACGGCGGCTCCGACACCGACCAGCGCCAGGCCGCCGAACGGCAGGCCGCGGCCCACGCGCCGTTCAGCCAGGCCGGACTGACGGCCGAGGAGTCCGCGCACGGCACGGCCAACGCGGGCGAGGCGCTGCGGGCCCGCATCCTGCAGCAGGCCGACACCCAGCACAGCGCGGCCGACGCCGCCGAGCGTGAGGCCGCCGAACGGGCCGCGGCACGCGAGGCGGCGGCCGAGGCGTCCCGCAAGAAGGCCGCCGAGGTGGAGAGGGAGCGGGCCGCCGAGGCGGCGGCCAAGCGCGAGGCGGCCGAGGCCGAGGCCCGACGCGCGGCGGCGGCCCAGCGGAAGGCGGAGGCCGAGCGCCGCGCGAAGCTCGCCGCCAGCTACGCCCTGCCCGTCGGCTCGTACACGCTGACGTCCACCTTCGGGCAGGCCGGCGACATGTGGTCGGCCAACCACACCGGGCTGGACTTCGCCGCCCCCACCGGCACGCCGGTGGGGGCGGTGCACGGCGGGACCATCACGCAGGCCGGCTGGGCCGGTTCGTACGGCTACCGGATCGTCCTCACACTCGATGACGGCACCGAGATCTGGTACTGCCATCTGTCGTCCATGACGCGGACCACCGGCACGGTCGGCACGGGCAAGGTCATCGGCCGGGTGGGCGCGACCGGCAACGTGACCGGCCCGCACCTGCACCTGGAGGTGCGCCCCAGCGGTGGCGCGCCGATCGACCCGATGGCCTGGCTCCAGAACCACGGCCTCCAGCCCTAGCCGACGGCACGACCCGGCCCCCGCGCGCGGGGGCCGGGCTCCGCGCGCGGGCCCGGCGCGGCCCGGTCGCCCGCCGGGCCACGGGCCCGGGGGGAATAGCCCTCAGGACCGGCCCGTTGCGCGTGAACATGGCTGATCAACAACAGAGCACGCGCACGCGCCGGATCGGCGACATCGAGGTGTCCCCCCTCGCGCTGGGCGGCAACGTCTTCGGCTGGGGCGCCGACCGGGCCCAGTCCTTCGCCATCCTGGACGCCTACACGGGGGCGGGCGGCAACTTCGTCGACACCGCCGACGTGTACGCGGCCTGGGTGCCGGGAAACTCGGGCGGCGAGTCGGAGACCATCATCGGCGACTGGCTCGCGGCCCGTGGCCGGCGGGACGACGTCGTCATCGCGACCAAGGTGGGCAACGGCGTACCGGAGCGCCCGGGGTTGCGCGCCGAGGTCATCACGGCCGGTGTCGAGGCGTCGTTGCGGCGGCTGCGTACGGATTACATCGACCTGTACTACACGCACTACGACGACGAGTCCCTGCCCGTCGAGGACTTCCTGACCACGCTGGACGGCCTCGTCCGGCAGGGCAAGGTGCGCCAGATCGCGGCCTCCAACATCAGCGCCGCCCGGCTCGCCGAGGCCCTCGACGCCTCCGAGCGCGAGGGCCTGGCCCGCTACGTCGCCCTCCAGCCGCACTACAACCTGGTCTCCCGGGACACCTACGAGGGCGAGTTGGCCCAGGTCGCGGCCCAGCGGGGCGTGGCGACGGTGCCGTACTACGCGCTGGCGGCCGGGTTCCTCACGGGCAAGCACCGGCCCGGCGGCGCGGGGGCGGACACCCTGCGCGGGGAGCGGGTCAGGCAGTACCTGGAGAGCGAGCGCGGGCCACGGGTCCTCGCCGCGCTGGACGAGGTGGCCGCGGCGCACGGCGGCGTCGAGATCGCGACGGTGGCGCTGGCCTGGCTGGCCGCCCAGCCGACCGTCGTGGCGCCGATCGCCAGCGCCCGCACGGTCGAGCAGCTTCCGCCCCTGCTGGCCGTCGCCGACCTCGAACTGACCCCCGCCCAGTTGGCGGCGCTGGACGCGGCCTCGGCCTGAGCCCGCCGAGGGGCCCGGGGCAGGGCGGGGGCCGTGGCGGGGCGGCGGCGGGCGCCCGCCCCGCCACGCCCCCCCCCACCCCCCCCCGCCCGGGCGGGGGGCCGCCCCCCCCGGGGCCCAACAGCGGGCAAAAAACCG
>NZ_JBHVJC010000011.1:162761-213703 GCF_042799315.1 Streptomyces sp. NPDC057702
ACCCCCCCCCTGGGGGGGGGGCTGCCGGCGGCCTGGCCCTGCGCCCGCGGGGGGGCCGGGGGCGGGGGGGGGGCGGGGCGGGCGGGCGCGCGCCCGCCGCGCCGGCACGGCCCCGCCCAACCCCCCTCGCACGGACGGGCGGCCGGCACCCCCGGTGCCCAACTCGCGGCAATAATCCGGCAAAGAGAATACGCCGAACCCGACACCGGGGAAGCGGGCGCGGCGCACGCTCATATCTCCGTCATTGCGCCGGCATTACCTCTCGACGAACACGGCCCCGATAAGGGCAATGTGGATTGTGCTCGCCTCCGCATTCCGTACGCGCTACCCGCCTGCCACGACCGGAGTTCGCGTACGGGCACGAAGTCCCGTCAAGCGGGTGTGCTAAGTTCCGGCTACTCGATGGGACTGCCGATGGCCGGCGTTGATCGACGTCTGACCAACGTCGAACGGGCATTGAATGCTGACTTCCCGGAAGCGTCCGACTACGAATAGTGTGCGCTCGCCGGGCGATTTCGTCGGCTTGGCCGTCCCGTTCAGGCGCCTCGGCGGCGCGGCCGTCGACCTTGAATCCAGGCAGGGGAAGCCATGGGTCGCATTGTTCTCGTCATTAGTTCTCCCTCGTTGCACCGCCGTGTCGGCGACGCGCTGACCGCGCCCGGCTGGGGCGTCGCGTCGTGGACCAAGACCCAGCGTGGCCGGGTGGCGCCCGCCGTGGACGTGGCCGTCGTCGAATCCCGGGCACTCGCCGCCGAACCCTCCTTCGCCCGGCTCGGGATGCGGGTGATCGCGCTGGTCAACGGCGTGAGCGACCCGTTCTGGCGCTCGCCCCAACGACAGTCGGTGGCCGGCGTCGTGGACCGGCACGACCCCGACCACGGCTATGTGTCCGCGGTGCGCGAGGTGCTCAGCGGGCGCGGCTGGATCTCCCCGGAGCTGGTGCCCTGCGTGCTCGCGGGCCCGACCGCCGGGTCACGGCCGGCGGCCCCGCAGCCGCCCGCCTCCGGCCGCCTCACCGGCCGCGAGGAGGACGTGGCGCTGCTCGTCGCGGAGGGCCTGTCCAACCCGGAGATCGCCGACCGGCTGAGCGTCGAACTGAGCACCGTGAAGTTCCACGTCTCCAACGTGCTGCGCAAGCTGGGCTGCCGCAGCCGCGCCCAACTGGCCGGCGTCTTCCACGCGTACGAGCGCACCGCGCGCGTCGGATCGGCGGGCCCGCCGAGGTAGCGGGCCGGGCCCCGGCCGGCCGGGCGCCCCCGGCGGGCCGGCGGCTCAGCGCTCGGCCGGGGCGGACAGCACGTCCACGATGGGGGCGTCCCGCAGGGCAGAGATCTTTGCGCGAAAGTGCACGAGTCGCCGCTTGGTGTCGATCGCGCTGCGGGGCGGCAGCAGCGCGAAGGCCATGATCACCCGGGTGGCGTCGGCCACGCCGTCGGTGATCGCGTCGCGCACCGGGCGCTCGCCGGTGATGTCGAGCACCGGGTAGAGCAGGGCCACCCCCTGGCGCGGGGCCACCAGCGCGCCCGGCTGGCCCGCCTCGGCGATCAGCCGCTCGGCCGCCACCCGGTGCTCGAAGCCGGTGACGCGGCTGAACGCGTCCCGGAAGGGGGCCTTGCTGCGCTGGGCCAGCGACAGCGGCGGCGAGCCGTCGATCGTGGCCCACAGCCGGTCCTTGGCCACCAACTGCGGCGCCACCAGCAGCCAGTCGTCCACCCGCGCGAGCCGGCCGTCCAACTGCTGCAGATACGTCAGGTGCGGCTGGAACAGGTCGGGCCGGCTCCACTCCAGCTCCTCCAGGACGCCCACCAGCCGCGCGTGCGGGACCACCGTCGTCCGGGCCGGGAAGCGGCGCACCAGCGCGCTGGAGGCGTCCGGCGGGTTGGTGAACTGCTGGTCCGCGCCGCCCAGCTCGGCCAGCAGCGACTTCCAGCGCCCGACGTTGCGCCGCACGGCGGCGGGCTGGCCCGCGTAGGCGGCCGGCTCGATCCAGGTGCCCGGCGAGCGGATCTCGATCAGCTCGGCGTTGTACATCTTGTTGGCGCTGGTGGGCTTGAGCCACGGCAGGTGCTGCGCCACCAGCGGCGGTACCTGCGCGGGCGTGACCTGCGGCCGCCCGTCGATCAGCGGCGCGTACCGGTTGAGCTCGGCGCGGAAGCTCTCCTCGTCGCGGCAGACCGCCTCGAACGCGTCGTACAGGTCGATCTCCCTGCGCCCGGACGCCTCGCCCCGGCTGATGTACAGCCGCACCAGGTCGCGGTAGCCCTTGCGGAAGCCGAACCAACGGCCCATCTGCATCAGCGTGTCGGCCTGTGTGGTGGTGCGCCGGTAGTAGGAGATCGTCAGGCCCTCGACGGTGAAGCCACGGGACAGCTTGGCGCCGCCGACCAGGATCTTCCACAGCGACCGCTTGTCGAAGTCGGCCGTGCCCTGCTCGATGTCCTTGTCGCTGTTGACCACCAGGACGGGGTTCTCGTCGCCGCCGATACGGATACAGGCCGCGCCGACGTGCGCGGCCACCTCCGCGAAGCTGGCCGGCGTCGCGTACCCGTCACAGCGGGCGGCGCTGACCGGCGCGAAGTCCGTCTCGAAGAGCGTCCGCAGCCGGGCGTGCCCGCTCGGGCCCATGTAGCCGGCCGAGTCCCACAGCTGGGTCAGCCGCTCGGCCAGCGCGCGGTGGTCGGCGGTGCGTACCGACTCGTGGACCAGCATCGTGTGGTGCGGGTAGCGCACGCCGCGTGGGTCGTGCCGCTCCCGGTAGAGCTTGACGGCCGCCGACAGCACGAAGGCGTCCAGGGCCTGTTGGAGCGAGGCGGTGTCGGCCTCGCCCGTGCTGGGCGGGATATCGCGCACATGGGCCTTGCCCTGCGAATTGGCGTACGTGCGCTCGTGCCACGGAATTCCCGAATCGAGGTCGTGGAAGGCCCGAATGCCCATGTATCCGGCGGGCGCGGGCAGCGAGACGATGAAGTCCTTCGGGAAGATGTCGGCCGTATCGCTGGGGTCGATGAAGACATTGGCGAACGGCGTCGCCGTGTACCCGACGTACTGGGAACGCGGCAACAGCGCCAGCAGGCTGGACACCAGGCCGTTGATGGCGGTGCGTTCGGCCTTGCCCTCGCGGAGTTTGCGCGGGTCGGAGGTGTTGACCGACGCCTGGTCGGATTCGTCGTCGATGATGATGACGGGAATCTCGTTCAGTGGCGTGCGGATCTTCTTCAGGTCCTTGAGGAGTTTCGTCAGGACGGTCTTGTTCTTCTTCACCACCATCAACCGGGCCGCGCTCCGGTGCAGGTTGCGCGGGTCGTGTAAGGGCAGCGCGGGTTCCTGCTTCTCGAATTCGAGGGCGGTGATGCCCTGGAGGAGGCGTTTGTAGTCGTTGTCGCGGGTCGTCATCCGCATGATGTCGAAGGCGCCGAGCACCGACGGCAGCCCGCCGTGGGCCAGGAACCCCTCCCGGTGCCACTCGGGGTCGTCCGCGTAGTCCGACTCGCTCTCGTCGCCGCCGCGCAGGATGTTCTCCCGGCCCACCAGCTCCATGTCCAGCCGGCGTTGGGTCTGTTGGCGCAGCAGGTTCAGGGTGCCGGCCAGCACGATCACCAGCCGGTAGCCGGAGTCGATGGCCTTGGCGATCACGCCGGTGAAGTTGGCCGTCTTGCCCGACTGCACGTGCCCCACCACCAGCCCCTTGGACTGGTACGCGGTGGCCGTGGCCGGGTTCGCCAGCCGCTCCACCACCCGGTCGGTGGCCTCGTCCAACGCGGCCAGCGCCTCCGCGTTCCATCCCTTGCGCTCCAGCACCCGCTCGTACGCCGGCCAGTACCAGTGCCGGCTCTGCTGGGCGGCCGGTGTGTACCAGGGCGTGAACTCGGTGCTGATGACGGTGGGCGCGTCCGCCACCGCCACCGGCACCAGCTCGGTGAGCGCCTTGCGCGTCCGCTCGTCCAGCGCGAGCTGGGCGTAGACGTCCGCGCGGCGCGCGTCCGTGCAGGCCGGGGCGGCCGACCAGGCCGGCGCCTGGGCGAAGTCCCAGGCGGTGACCGCGCGCCGCCACAGCTCCACCAGCGGGTGGCCCGCGTACCCGGCCAGCAGCCGGTCCCGGAACCCCGCCTCGGTGGTGTCCGGCTCGCCCTCCACCCCCCGCGCCCAGTAGTCCAGCCCCCCGGCCAGCGGCTGCGGGCCGGCCTGGCGCAGCGCGGCGAGGACGATGGTGTGCAGGCGCAGCGTGGGGTCGTCGCTCATGTCAGACGCTCCGGGTGGTGCGGGCTGAGGGGGCGCTCGTGGGCGCGGGCCCGGTCGGGGCGAGGCCCGTACGCGTGCGGCCGGGCGCGGGGCCCGGCGTGCTCGCGGGCGCGGGCCCGGTCGGGGGAGTGCCGGGGCCCGGGGCGGCGGCGCCGGGGCTCGGGGTGCCGTCGGGTGGTGTGGCGGGGGCCTTCGCGGGGTGCCCACCGGCCGGGGCCCGCCGCCCGGCGCCGGCCGGCGGGTGGCTCTCGGCGGGCAGCCGCAGCTCCGCCGGCGCGTCGGCCGCGTCCGTCAGGCCCGTCAGGTCGATGCCGTAGGTCAGGCCCACGATCCGCTGCCGGGCCTCGTCGGACAGCGCGGCCAGCACGTCCGGACCCAGCCGTGGCACCCGCGCGTCGCCGGCGCTCAGCACCAGCGGCTCGGTCCGCAGCGACCACCGCTCCGGGTCGGGCGCCGTCGCCAGCGGGCCCAGCCACTCGCACCGGCCCAGCAGCTCCGTCAGCCGGGGGGTGAGGTCCGGCGCGTGCTCGGCGACCTCCTCGCGGACCCGACGTACCCGCTCGCTCAGCGTCTCGCCGGCCGAACCGCCCCGGGTGAACTGGAGGGAGAGCAGCCACAGCGGCCGGCCGCCGGTCGGCACGAGCTGTGTGGTGCCCCGCACGCTGTGCAGCCGGCGTTCGCTGGCCGTGCTCTTGACCTCGACATCGTGGTCGGGCAGTCCGAAGTCGTGCTCCTCGCTGTCCGGCCCGCGCCACGAGGTGAGCGCCACCGGCCAACCGAAGCGGCTCGCGAACCACTCCAGCGCGTACAGCTCGCCCAGCAGCCCGACGCGCTTCTCCTCGCTGACGCCCCGGGTGCGCGCGAGCAGCTCCGTCCACGAGGCCAGCGTCTCGGTGAACGCCCGCGCCGGGCTGTGCCCCTCGCGGCGGACCCGGTCGGCCACGCCCGTGAGCAGGTCGTGGAAGTCGCGGAACAGGGCCCGCTCGGCGGTCGCGATCTCCAGCATGCGCTGGCCCCGCGCCGCCACGGGCCGTACGACCACCGCCGTCAGACCCGACAGCGGCACCCGGTCGGCCGGGTCGAGCGCGATGCGCAGCCCGGTACGCGCCCCGTACGCGTCCACGAAGAACTCGATGCGCGGCTCGCCCGCCAGCGGGATGACGGTCGGGGTGCCGTCGTCCACGTATCCGGCCACCGTGGGCCACTCGACGTGCGGGGTGCCGGCCGGTGGGCCGCCGGTCACTGTTCGTCCATGCGGTCCAGCTCGGTGCGCGCGGCGGAGAGCAGGATGGACTGCCAGAGCTGGAGGTTGTCCTTCTCCCGCGAGCCGCTGTACTCCTTCTCGAAGACCTGGTGCAGCAGCAGGTAGACCAGCGACTTGACCATGGGCGCGTCGTTGAGCCCGCCGCGCCGCCCGCCCAGCAGCGCGGGCCGGTACGTCTTGTTCAGCAGGATCGCCCGCTCCTCGCGGTCGACCGCGAAGAACACGTCGCTGCCCAGCTTCTCCCAGCGGATCGCGATCGGCTCCTCGCCGGGGATCAGCGGCAACTCCTCCTCGACGGTCCGCTTGACCTCGGCGGCCAGGCCCTTGCCGGGCCCGATGACCGGCTTGCGGTCCACCCCGGCCCGCTTGCGCGCCTCGCGGTAGGTGGCCTCCGCCGCGTCCAGGTACTCCTTGAACGCGTAACCCGACGCGTCGCGCGCCTCGTTGAGCGCCACCGCGAACGCCGGGGACGCCTCGACACCGGCCTTCTTGACCGTCAGCCGGAACGCGTCGCCACCGTCCGGCGGCAGCTCCACCGCGACCCGGGCCAGCGCCAGGTGCGGGTCGGGCTGCCGGAAGCCGTTCCAGCCACCGGCCTGCACGAGCCGGTCGTTGCGGTAGAAGTAGAAGCCCTGCTTGTCCAGGACGGTGCCCACCGCCCGGTACTCGTCCAGGTTCGACTTCGGCGTCCACACGTGCCCGGCCAGCGGTACGCCACCAGCCCCCTCGACGTCGGCGGTAAACACCTTCGGGAAGCCCGCCGCGCCGGTGACCGGGTAGCCGAACGGGTCCAGCGACTCCACGCCGAAGTCCATGTACACCGTGCTGGTCCGCACGTCCTCGACGGCGATGGTGATGTTGAAGTCGGGCCGGGCCAGGAACCGGTGCAGGTAGAGCCCCAGGTGCAGGCCGAGCTTGGGGATCATCCGGGTCAGGTAGCGGTCGGTCTGCCCGCCGCCGCCGTGCTTGGGGAAGTCCCGTACGCCGTCCCAGCGCACGATGGTGCCGTGCCAGGTGATGGGCCGGTCGTAGTAGCGGTCCATCAGCTCCTGCGCGTAGCCCGGCTCCACGATGTCGCACTGGAAGCTCTCCTTGGCCTGCGCGGTCACCCACCGCCGGCCGGCCGCGCGGCTGCGCTTGGTCTTGCTGATCACCGACACCGAGTCGGCGTGGCTGAGCGAGGCGGCCTTCAGTCCCGTACCGAAGATGCCGAGTGACCTCTCGCCGTACTCGCGCCGCCCGCCGACCGTCATCGCGACGTCGAGGGCCTCCTCGTCCATGCCGCGCCCGTCGTCCACGACGAGCAGGCTCACCAGCTCGTCGCCGTCGCGTAAGACGTGGATCACCACGTCCTTGGCGCCCGCGTCGATCGAGTTGTCGATGAGGTCGGCCAACGCCACCTCGAATCCGTAACCCTGGCTGCTCAACGCGTCCATGTACCGGGGGTCCGGCGGAAGCCGCTTGCTGCCGGTGGTGGGTACCTCAAAGTGCCAGTCGCTCATGGCCTACCTGCCTCGGAAACACTGCTCGCAACGTTCCCCGCCCCGACGGAGGCGGTGGGGGGTAGGCGCACGTCGGAGGGTCTCTGGGATCGAGCTGATCGTACCCGGGCACGTCGCCGAACAGGGAGAAGTCGGCAGAAGTCAGTTGCCCCGTCAACGGAGTTCGGCACGGGGTGCCCTTCGGGCGGGGGCGGGGTGTGCTCCGGGCCGGGTGTGAGGGGTGCCCGTCGGGCGGGCGTGGGGGCGCCCTTCGGGGGAGGGGGAGCGGTCGTGCGGCGGCGGGGGGAGGGGAGTTGGCGGTGGCACGCGGTGCCGTGCGGAGGGTCCGGGGTGGGCGTGCGCACGTGTGGCGTACGAGGTGGCCCGCCGCCGGGGGCCACCGGGCGGCGTGGCGGCACCTCGCGCCGCGCCCGAGCCCGTCCGCGTGAGGTGGCCGGGAGGTGGGGATTCATCTCAACGTCGTTATCACCCGGGTCTGTTGGCCGGGGCCCGCCGTCGTGCTCCGGCCGCCGTCGACCTGTCGATCGGGAAGGGACACACACCCCGTGGCTCACACGTTCCGCAAGCTCCTCGTCCCGGCGTTGCTCGCGCTCGCCACCCCCACGCTGCCCTCGGCCGCCGCGCCCGCCGCCGCGGCCACAACGCTCGCTCAGACCCCGCCCGCCGCACCCGCCCAGACCCCGGCCGGCGGGACCCCGCGCGCGGGCACCACCTGCCTGGCGCACGACTATCCGCGTACGCGCATCGTCAACGTGGAACCCTGCAACGCTTTTGACCCGCAGCACCGTTGGACCTCCAACGGCGCCTTACTCCCCGCCGCCTCGCACTCCAACATGTGCCTGACCAGCGACTATCCGAGAACCCGGATAGTGAACGTGGAGTCGTGCGACGCCTCGTCGTCCCGGCAGAGATGGGCGCTCAACGGCGAGTCGCTCTCCCAGGTGGGCCACCCCGGTATCTGTCTGGCCACCGACTACCCGAGAACCCGGATCGTCAACGTCGAGTCGTGCGACGCCTCCTCCCCGCGCCAGCGCTGGACCGTCCAGGGGCAGCAGATCTCCCTGAGCGTGCTGTGACCGGCTGACCCGTAGGCGGGGCCGCTGTCGGGAAGGGCGCCGCCGCGCGAGGGGCGTGGCGGCGCTCGTACGGGGGCCGGCGTCCGGTCGGAGGGGTGCCCGCGTTCAGACGGCGCGGGCCCAGGCGGGCGGCTGCCCCGGGCGGTGGAGGTCGGCCGGTTCGGGGAGCGCGGGCCAGTAGTGGTCGGTGAACAGGCGGGCGACCAGCGCGCCCCGGCTGGTGACACCGGCCTTCGCGAACACCGTCTTGAGGTGGTCGCGCACCGTGTGCGGCGAGATGAACAGCGTCGTGGCGATCTCGGCGGTGGCCATCCCCCGCGCGGTGAGCTGCGTGATCTCCAGCTCCCGCGAGGTCAGGCCGTACGCCTCGGCGACCAGCACCGCCAGATCGGCGGGCGTCGCCGGCTCGATGACCAGCGCCACCGGCCCCGGCCCGCCGCCCGCGCCGGTCAGGCACGAGGCGTGGCAGGTCAGCCAGCGGCCGTCGACCGTCCGGAGGCGTACGCGGGCGTTGCCCCGGGCCCGGCCCTCGGCGACGGCACGCGCCTGGAGTGCCGCGCCCATCACCCAGATCGGCAGTTCCAGCCCGAGCGGCGTCGGGAACGCGGGCCCCGCGGGCAGCCGCGCGAGATGGTCGCGCGCCTCGTCGTTGACGGAGGTGGCCTCGCCGTCCGCGTCGAAGAGGATCAGCCCCGGCGCTGGCGGGTCGGTGCCGCGCGCGGTCGCGGCCGGCTGGGCGAACGTCCGCAGTCGCTCGGCCAGCGGCTGGGACAGTCCGGCCAGCAGCGCCGTCTCACGCGGGCCGAACGCCTCGGCGGTCCGGAACAGGCTCAGCAGCCCCCACGGCCGTGCGCCGATCCGGAACACGGCCCGCAGTTCGTCGTGTACGCCCTGGTCGCGCAGCAGCCGGCGGAACCGTGAGCTGCGGGCCGGCAGGTCACCGGTGGCCGCGCGCAACCCGGCGGCCGGTACGGCGGCGTGGGCCAGTTCGCGGAACGGCAGGATGTCCTCCTCCAGGAGTTCGCTGCGCCAGTAGGCCGCGCAGCCCTCGCCCGAGCCCATGTTCTCCACCAGCATCGGCGCGGTGATCAGCCCCGTCTCCGGGTCGGCGGCGGTCCACACGGCCGAGTCGAACGGCACCAGCCGCCGCAGTGTGCCCGAGGCGCGACGGAAGAGGTCCAGCGCGTCGGTGGCCTGGTCAGCGGCCACGAGCACCGGTCGGTAGCGGTCACTCACCCGTGTCCCCATAGCTGGTCCCCCGTCTCCTCGTCGGCCTCGCGGCCCTGCGGCTTCGTGCCCCTCGTGGCCCTCACCCCGTCCGCCCCACGCCCCCCAGCCTGCCCCGCCGCCCGACCGAACAGAACCCCTCATCCGAGGGGGTCACCGCCCCCCAAGCCCCCGAAAGCGGGGGATGGGGCGGCCCGCCGACAGCCGGCAGGGTCGGTGCTGTCCGCAGCCACCGAACGAGCGCGGCGGACCAGCCCGCCGAACAAGTGGGGCGGATGTGCGGGACGGACGCGTACGGCGGTCGTGCGCGCCGGACGAGCGGGGCCACCGAGTGCGGCGCCCGTGCGCGGCGAACAAGCACAGCGAACGAGTACCGGAGGGAAAGACCATGGACATAGCGATCGTCGGAGGAGGCCCGGCGGCCGTCAGCCTGCTGGACGCGCTCGCCTTTGCCCAGGGGGGCGAGGGTGGCGCGGACGGCGCCACGCGGGGTGGCGCCGGGAGCGGCGGGGCGGCTGGGCCCACCGGGCGCGGCCCCGTCACGGCGGGTGGGCCCGCCACCGGCACGCCGGGTTCGCCCGGCCCCGGCAGACCGGGCGAGCCCGGCACCATCACCGTCTTCGAACCGTCGCCCCACCTGTGGCGGGGCCGCCCGTACGGTCCGGACCTGGCGGCGGTGCTGGTCAACACGCCGCCCGCGCTCATGTCGGTCCGAGCCGGCGACCGCGACCACTTCGCGGCCTGGCTCGGGGAACGTGGCGCCGAGCACACCGACCCGCTCTTCGGCCAACCCCTGGTGCCCCGCGCCCTGTACGGCGACTACCTGGCCCACAGCGCCGAGCGGGCCGTGGCCGCGCTGGCCGAACAGGGCCGGCCGGTACGCGTCGTGCCGGCCCGCGTGGTGGGCGTCACCGTCGGCGCGGGCGGGCGGTTGGTGTCGCGGACGGACGACGGGCAGGAGTACGCGGCCGACCGGGTAGCGCTGTGCGTGGGCGGAGGCACGCCCCCCGACCCGTACGAACTGAGCGGTACGCCGGGCTTCACGGCCGACCCGTACCCGCTCGCCGACTCGCTCGACGCCGTCGGTACGGGCGAGGACGTGACGGTCCTCGGCAGTGGACTGACCGCCGTGGACGTCGTCGTGGCGCTCGCCGCGCGCGGCTACCAGGGCCGGATCTCGCTCCTGTCGCGCGGCGGGGTGCTCCCGTACGTCTGGCAGCGCCCGACCGGCCACCAACCCACCCACGTCACCGTGGAACGGGTGACGCGCGCGCACCGCGAACGGGGTCAGCTCGCGCTGAGCGACCTGGTCGACCTGTTGCGCGCGGAACTGGCCGACGCGGGCGAGGACGTCGACGCCCTGACGGCCCAGCTCAGCGCGACGCGCACGGCCGACCCGGTGCGGCGGCTACGGGAACAGCTCGCCGAGGTGGACGACCCCCGCATCGGCCGCCGCGTCCTCCAGCAGACGGCCCACACCGTCGGCCCGCACGCCTGGCGCCTGCTACGCGAACCCGACCGCGCGTGGCTACGGCGCCACCACCGCACGGCCGTCAGCGTCGCCTCCCCGATGGTCCCGGTCAACGCGTCCGTCCTGATGCGCCTCCTGGATTCCGGCCAGCTCACCATCGCCTCCGGCGTCCGCTCCGTCGAGCCGGCCAACGGAGGCTTCCGCATCCGCGACGCCGACGGCGAGCGCACCACGAGTGCCCTGGTCAATGCGGTGAACGCGGCCACCCAGGCCGCCCCCGACCCGACCCGCCCCCTGATCCACTCCCTCACCACCACCGGCCTGGCCACCCCCCACCCCGCCGGCGGCCTCCTCCCCACCGACCCCCGCCTGCACGTGATCGGCGACCTGTCCGGCGGCGGCCCGTTCCTCACCTCCAGCGTCGCGGGCGTCGCCCCCCAGGCAAGCCGCGCGGCGGCGGCGTTGGGGAGGGGGTAGGGGGCGGGGCGCCGCGCGAGGGGGCGCGGGGCGCCGGCGCGGCTACCGCAGGTACGTGCGCTGCCACTCGGCCGAGGACATGTCCTGCGCGGCGTCGGCCAGTTCGATGGCGGACGCGGTCCTGAGCTTCGTCCGGGTGTTGTCGACCCATTCCCGCGCGTTGCGGTAGCCCTGTTCCAGGTATTCGAGTCCCTGGATCATGCACTCCAGCGCGTCGGCGTCGTGCGCGACGAGGACCTCGACGGAGTCGCCGTTCTCGTACTCGTCCACCACGGCCTGAATCCCCGCCGCGACCACCGGGTGCGCGTCGGCGACCTGGTCACGGGTGACGTCCTCGTTGCTGGCCGCCGTCAGATAACGCCGCCCGATCCAGGTGATGTCACCGACGCGCGTCTCCTGCGTGTCGTGAAAGGTGCACAGCAACGCGACCCTGCCCGGGTCGGCCCCCTCCATCATCGCCAACACCGCCCCGATGACGGCCACGCGAAACGAGTGCTCCGCGATGGTCTCCGGATCCCTGACCCCCGCGATCCACCACCCGGAGCGCTTCCCGCGCTTCAACGCGCCCATCTCCATCAGATAGCCAACGGTCCCCTTGGCCTGCTGATCAGACATGCGATGCCCTTTCCGGAGCACGCGGACATGTGGGTCGTGACGGTAGCAGGGGGGGCAACACCCTGCACTTACAACCGAGTTGGCTGTCTGAACGCACCGCGCCCGCCGCCCCCGTGCGGGAGTACCGTGCGCGGAAGCAGCACAGAACGGGAGTCACCATGCCCGACCCCAGCGACAGCATCGGCGCGCGCGTGCGGGAGTTCCGCCTCATCCGCGACTACTCCGTCCAGGAGCTGGGCCGCCAGTCCCACGTGTCGGCGAGCCAGCTCTGCCGTATCGAGAACGGGGACCGGTACCCGAGCGAGCCCATCCTCGCCGCCGTCGCCCGTGCGCTCGGCGTCAGCGTCTCCGTGCTGCGCGGCCAGCCCTATGTCCAGGCGCTGCAACGCGACCGCCTCGACGCCCTGCTCACGCCGGTCAGCACCGCGTTCGACGACTGGGACCTGTCACCCGCCGACGCGCCGCCCCCGCGCTCGCTCGCAGCGCTGGAGGCGGAGACGGGGGAGCTGGTCGGGCTGCGCGTGCAGGCCGAGTTCACGGGGCTCGCCGAACGCCTTCCGGGGCTGGTCAGCGAGGTCTCCCTCGCGACTCAGCTCCAGCCCGTGGGGCGCGGGCAGGAGCGTGCCTTCGCGCTCCAGGCCGAGGTCGCGCGCACGGCGGCCATCGTCGCCTACCGGCTGGGTTACATGGACCTGGCGCGCCTGGCGCTGGCCCGCATGGCCGCCGCCGCCCCGCACTCCGGCGATCCTCGCCAGGTCGCGATCGAGCGCTACGAGCGCGCCCAGATGGCGGCGGACAGCTCGCGGCTGGACCGTGGCGTCTCGCTCATGCGTCACGCCCTGCGCGACCTGGACGACGACGGAGCCCGCGCCACCCGAGCCGTACGCGGAACGCTCCAGCTCAGGGCCGCCGTCCTGGCGGCACGCAACGGCGACGGCTCGACGGCGGGCGACTGGCTGGGCGAGGCGACCGAGTTGGCCGGGACGACCGGTGAAACGCGGGACTACGCGCTCGCGTTCGGCCCCCTCAACGTCCGCTTGCACCAGATCGCCGCCGCCGGCGACCAGGACGACCACGCCACGGCGCTGGCCTACGCCCAGGGCGTCCGCCTACCGAAGGGCTATGCCCCGACGCGGGCGGCGCACTACTGGATCGACCGCGCCCGCGCGGAAGCGTGGACCGCTCGACGTACGGCCGCTCTCGACTCGCTGCACGCGGCGCGCACGGCCTCGCCGCAGCTCACGCGCTACCACCACTCGGTACACGAGACCGTGGCAACCCTGCTGGGGGCGCGCCAACGCGCGGAGGAGCCGCTTCGTAGGTTCGCCGAGTGGTGCGGCGTCTAGGGCCGAAGTGGTCGCACCGGAGCGGTGCGGGCGGGGCGGCGAGGTCAGAGGGTGCGGCATTGCGGCTCCCTGAGAGGGGACGGGGCATCGAGGGCGAGCCTTCCCCGCCGCCGAGACGTGGAGGCGGGGAAGGCTCTGCACCCAGATGGCTAGGGCTGGAACTCTCCCGCAGCCACATCGTTCACGAACGCGCGCCACTCGTCGTGCGAGACCACCAGCGTGCCACCGCAGGGGTTCTTGCTGTCGCGCATGGCGACCGTGCTCTCGTTGATCGCCACCTCCACGCACTCGGCTTGGCCGTTGCTGTGGCTGGACTTGAACCAGTCGGATTTCGTCAGATCAGTCCTGCTCATGTCTCCCTGCCAGATCGTCGATAAGGCGTCGTGACGCCTGCTCATCAAGTGATCGATACCAGATGCCTTCGAACGCGCTCTCGTAGCTCTGCACCTCAGCGGGCTTATCGAGGTACAGACTCCCGGTGAAGCCGTCCGAGTAGACGGTGGTGGGTTCAGTCGCGGTGCCGTCTCCCGTAGTGGGGAATCGCAGGAGAACGAACGGCCCTGTGACGACGCCGGGGTGTAGCCCAGTGCTCAGCGGTGCAACGCGGATGGCGATGTTGGGTGCCTCCGACGCTGCGGCAAGTCGGTGTAGCTGTTCCCTCATCTCAGCCCACTCGCCGACGGGACGGCGCAGGACTGGCTCCCCTAGCACCAGACGCAGCGTTGGTGGGTCGGTAACTCGGGTGAGCAGCGCCTGTCGTTCGAGCCGTAACCGCACTCGTTGTTCGACCTCGTCCTCACTGGCGTCTGGGTTGTGCGCTCGAATGACAGTCCGGGCGTACCCCCCGGTCTGGAGCAAGCCAGGCACCAGATCGCTTTGGTACGAGTCGAGGCTTGACGCGGCTTCCTCCAAGCCGATGTAGACATCGAATCCTTCGGGGATGACCTCGCCGTATGCATGCCACCAACCACGGGCCTTTGTTTCTCGTGCCAGACCCATGAGTGCTTCCGTGAGCTTCGGTGTAGCTCCGTAGACGCGGCACATCGCCTCGACGTCGAGACTGCGCAGGGACGTCTGCCCCGTTTCGATCCTCCACATCTTGGCTTCGGACCACTCAAGGTTGCGCGCGGCTGCGCGCACGGTCATCCGTGCTCGACCTCGCAAGTCGCGTAGATGTCTGCCGAGTTGACGTCGCGGCACCGTCGAGCCAGTCGTCATCCCCTGCTCCCCTCTGGCACTCATTATGAAGGACTCCGCGCACTCGACTTGAAATTCTCGATGCGCCATATTCGCAATAGTCTCTGCTTTTTTGGTGTCTCGCAGGGAATTCCCCGAAGTGAAGTCTTGCAGAATCCCTTACGGCACGGCAGGGTTGAGTTACTGAGCGTGGCGACGTCAACACGTTCTGGTTGACGCTGTGTTACGCCCTGTCGTGCGGACGTCTGGTGTTGGTCGGGCAGCGCTCAATTCAAGGAACCCAACTCTCGGTAATGGAGGCTCGGCGTGCCTGAAACTCCTCACGCCCGGACTGCGCCCGGTGGCCGTGCTTGGCCGTCACGGAAACACCGCACGCGGTGTCCGTTCACCCGCGCTGTCCCGCTCGCGTCCGTCGGCGACGTGCCGCTGTCTGTTGCCAGGGGGTGCCCGTGACCTCCCTGGCCTGGGTCCCACCGGCAGGTGAGAGCCTGATGTTGCTGCGGGCCGGCTACCAGTGGGACGCCGTGCGGACGTCCACCGTCATCGCCGAGGCGGCGTTCGAGATCCTGGACGGGACCGAGAACTGCGCCGCCATCGTGGATGCGCGGGCCGGCTGGGTGTACTGGCTGGTGCCGGTCGGTCAGACGGCTGGGTTCGCGCACTGGGAGCGGTTGAACCGGCACGTCACGACGATCACCGCGAGCTGCGGCACGCACTTCGTCGGCGTGCCGCCCGCGCACCGGCACGCCGGGCCCGGGCCGCACTGGCGGATCACGGGGGAGTGGTCGGGGCGGTACCTGGCCCAGCCGTACTACCTGGGTGCCGTGCTGACGTCCGCCGTCTTCTTCACGTACGGGCCCGGCGCGTTGCCCGCCCAGTGCGCGCTGTGCGAGCGCGAGTTGGAGCCGGCGCACGCGGTGACCGTCCACGCGCGCCGCGTGCCCGCCGACCCCGCGCCCCGGCCGCTGCGCGTCCACCCCGCCTGCGCCCGTACCGCCCGGGTCCGCGCCGGGCAGGAGGCGGCGACGTGAACCACCACGCCCGGCGGCCCGACCGCCACCACCGTCGCCGGCACCGCTACGTCGAGATGACTCTGGCGCCCGACCCGGAGGCCGCCCCGTACACCGTCCGGTCCGCGTGCCTCACCTGCGGGGAGCGTTCGCCCCTCCCCGAGTCGACCGAGACCATCTCCGGCCAGCACCACCAGGCCCAACGCTGGTGCACGAGCCACGCCGCCGCCGATCACCCCGACGGCCGCCATCTGCGCTACACGGCGACCGTCACCCTGCGCTGGCACGTCACGCCCGCCGAGGACATCGGGCCCACCGCGCCGTGAGCGGCGGGCCCGAGGTGGGGGCGGACCGGGGGTTACGCCCCGCCGCCGTACGTGCCGTGGTCGGGCAGGCCCGTGGTCTCGTAGGTGTGGAGGGCCAGGCCGGCGGGGGTGGTCTCGTGGTGGACCAGGCGCAGGCCGGTGGGGGCGCCGTCGACGGGGAACAGGCGGCGGCCCTGACCCACCACCACCGGCGCGATCGCCAAGCGGAGCGTGTCGACCAGGCCGGCGGCCAGCAGCGACTGGGCCAGGCGGGCGCTGCCGTGGATCTGGAGTTCGCGGCCGGGGCGCCGCTTCAGCTCGGCCACCTGGGCGGGGATGTCGCCGGACAGCAGCGTGGTCGCGTTCCAGTCGGCCCGGGTCAGGGTCTGGGAGGCGACGTACTTGGGAAGGCCGTTCAGGATGGCGGCGTTGGGGTGGTCGGTCATCTTCGGCCAGTCGCGCGCGAAGTTCTCGTACGTACGACGGCCGAACAGGAACGCGTCGGCCTCGGCGAGCCAGCCGCTCGCCAGGCGCTCGAACTCCTCGTCCAGGTGCGGGACGAACCACCCGCCCTGGGTGAACCCGTCGCTGGTGTCCTCGTCCGGGGCCCCCGGGCCCTGGGAGACACCGTCGAGCGTCAGAAACTCCTGCACAACCAGCTTCATCGAGCATCACCCTTTTTCGCCGCTACGTCCGATACGGCCTCTTCGGCGGGGGAACGAGGCACGGACCCCCTCACCGTAGACGCCGTGCGCGCCCGATCACCTGAGTTCGCGGGCCGTGCGTCGGTGTGCGTCGCCGCGACCCGCCGTACGTCAGGGGGTGGCCGCCCGGTGTCGCCGACCGCGACGGTGGGCGGGCCCGCCCCGGTGCGTTACGGCCGGCCCGGCGGCTGTGCCCCGTGACCGGGGTGGCCGCCGGGGCCCGCGCCGGGCGGGTGGCTCTGGGCCGGCCAGGGGGCGGGCTGGTGGTGGGGCGGCTGCCAGCGGCCGGGGGCGGGCGCGGGGGTCCAGCCGCCCGTGGGGGGCTGTGGCCAGGGCGTGCCGTAGCCCCTGCCGTACCCGGGGCCCGCCGTCGGGGCGGGGGCGCCGTACGCGTGACCCGGTGGCGTCGCGTACCCCGGCGCTCCGTAGCTCGGCGGTGGCGCGTATCCGAGCGGTGGCGCGTACCCGGGGGCCGGGTAGCCGCCCCGCGCGTACCCGGGGGGTGGGGCGAGGGCCCACGGGGGCGGCGGGAGGGAGAGGGCCGCGTGGGCCAGGGCCGGCTGGGCCAGGTCGCGGCGCTGCCACAGACGCTGGAGGAGGTCGCGTTCCCGGGCGACGAAGTCGGGGCCGGCGGTGCCCCGGTAGGCGCGGTCGCGCAGGAACGCGAGCGAGGTGGCGGACGCGATGTAGTCGGCCACGGACCGGGCCGCCGCCGGGCCGCGCGTGCGGCGGGCGAGGTCGCGCGCTATGGCGCGGGCCCGCATCGAGGACAGCGCGACCGGCTCGGGCGGCGTCAGCCAGCCGGCCGCCTGGTACGCCGGGAGCTGGGCGCGGATGACGCGCAGCTCCTTGCCGCGCGACCAGATCGTGAACCAGGTCAGCAGCGCGAACAGCGGCACCATGCACAGCCCGTACACGGCCAGGAACCCGTACCCGCCCATGGACGCCGAGCCGTTCCACGCGCCGTGCAGCACCATCGAGGCCAGCAGCCCGGCGATCGGGATGAGCACGCGGCGGGTGCGCTGGTGCGGCGGGCGGGCGGCGGCGATGCCGAAGCAGATGCCGGTCACGGCGGTGAACAGCGGGTGCGCGAACGGGGACATCACGGCCCGGATGAAGAACGTCGCGGCCGTCGTGGACTGGAGCCCGGAGTAGCCGAACTCCTGGTCGCTGACGAAGGCGTTCCCCAGGTAGAGGATGTTCTCCGTGAACGCGAAGCCGGTCGCGGTGATGCCGGCTATCACCACTCCGTCGACCACGCCGTGGAAGTCGCGCCGCCGGTAGAGGTAGAGCAGCAGGACGGCGGCGGCCTTGGCGGACTCCTCGACCACGGGCGCGACCAGCGTCGCGCCCCAGGTGTCCCGGTCGGCCGAGGACGACTCGACGACCGTGGTCATGAGCCAGTCGGTGGCCAGTCCGTTGGCCAGCAACGCGACCAGCGTGGCCGCGCACGAGCCCCAGGCGAACGCGAAGAGGAGGTTGCGCCAGGGTTTGGGCTCCACACCGTCGGCCCAGCGGAACGCCGCGATCAGCAGCGGCACGGGCAGGATCGCGAGCCCGAGGCCCACCAGGAAGCCCTTGGTGCCCGTCTGCTCCCGGACCAGCGCCAGGATGACCAGGCCGGACAGGGCCAGCAGCAGGATCAGCGCGGCGGCGCGCAGCGGCCGGCTGTCGCGCATCCGCTCCCACCGCTCCCGACCGCCGGCCCACGCGCGCCGCCATCGCCCGGCGTGCGCGTCCGACCCCGCCTCCAGCCCCGGGCCCGGCTCCCCGCCCGGCCCGGGGCCCGCGCCGAGACCCGCCCCGTACGGCAGCGGCCCGGGTGCGTACGACCCCGGCTCCCCTCCCCGGGGCGGCGGCCGGTCGCCGTGGGCCGGCGGCGCGGGCGCGTACGGCGGCGGCGCGGGCGCGAGCGCCACCGTCGTGGGTGTGGGTGTGGGTGTCTGTGCGGGCGGGGGCGTGGTGGGAGGTGCGGGAGTGTGCCCCGGGGGCGGGGTGGCGGCGGGGTACGTCGGCCCTGGTGTGGCGGCCTTTGGCCGCGCGACCCGGGGGGTGAGCTGACGGGCGGCGGGCGACTCCGCCTCGGCGGGTGGCGGGCCGGCCGGCTGGGCGGCGGGTCGCGCGTCGGCGGGCCGGGGCGCGGGTTCCGTATGGGCCGACCGCGTCTCGGGCCCTCCGGCGCCCGGCTCCGCACCGTTCGACCGCGCGCCGCCCGACGTCGTGGCGTCCGGCTCCGAACCGGCCGGTCGCGTTCCGCTCGGGCCCGCCGTGACGGTCGGGCCCGCTGTGACGGTCGGGCCCGCTGTGACGGTCGGGGCCGCCGTGACGGTCGGGACGGTGGTCGGGGCCGGCGTCCCGGCAGCCGGCTCCTCGCCGCGAGGCGTCTGGTCACCCGCCTGCACGCCGTCCGGCTCCGAGCCGTTCGACCGCGCGCCGTCCGGCGTCGTGGCGTCCGGCGTCCTACCGCCCGGCTCCGTACCGCCCGGCGTCGTGTCCGGCTGGCCGGTGGGTGGCTGGGGTGTGGTGGGTGCGGGGGGTGTGGGTGAGGGACGGGTGGGCTCGGGCCGCGGCGCCTCGCTCTCCTCCCGCTGGGCGGGTGGGTCGGTCGGCGGCGGGCCTGGCCGCTGCTTCTCGTCGCTCACCCCTCCCGGCGGGGCCGCGGTCGGGGGGTGACCCGTGCGGTCCGGTGAGGCGGGGTGGTGCGGGGACGAGGACTCGTGCACTCGGCGACCCTAACGAAGGGGGCAGTGGTGGCTCTCCGGATTATGCCCGGCCCCTCACGGTCGTGCGGGGTCGTCTCCGGCGTCGGTGTGAACAGGCCGCGCACACCCGCTCGCGCGCCGTGGCTCGGCGCCATCGGCGGGGGGAAGTCCCACGTCGGACGCGCTGGGCCCGGCTTCCGTGGCGGCGTGCCCGGCGTGCGGGGGGCGCGCCCCGGAGCGCGCGGGGTGTGCCCCGGTGGTCTCGGTGACCGGTACGCCGGGGGTCCGCCGAAACAGCAGGTCACGCACCGGGTGTCCCTTGTCGATGCCCTGGCCCTCGAACTTGGTCAGCGGCCGGAAGTCGGGCCGGGGCGCGAAGCCCCCGTCGGCCTGGGTGTTCTCGAAGTACGGGCTGGCGGTGAGGACCTCCAGCATCTGCTCCGCGTACGGCTCCCAGTCGGTCGCGCAGTGCAGCACCGCGCCGGGCGCCAGCCGCGACGCGGCGAGCGTGAGGAACTCCGGCTGGATCAGCCGCCGCTTGTGGTGCCGCTTCTTTGGCCACGGGTCGGGGAAGTACACGCGCAGCCCGGCCAGCGCCTCGGGGGCGATCATCTCGCGGAGCAGGATGATCGCGTCGCCGTTGGCCACCCGGACGTTGGTCAGGCCCGCGCGCTCGACGAGGGCGAGCAGGTTGCCCTGGCCCGGGGTGTGCACGTCGGCGGCCAGGATGCCCGTACCGGGGTCGGCCTCCGCCATCCGCGCGGTGGCCTCGCCCATGCCGAACCCGATCTCCAGGACCACCGGCAGCTCGCGATCACCGAAGAGTTCGCCCAGGTCAAGCGGGTGCAGCCCGTCGATGTCGAGGCCCCAGCGAGACCACAGCCGGCGCAGCGCCCCGCCCTGGCCCGGCGTCACCCGACCTCGGCGCGGCCGGAACGAGCGGATGCGGCGCTCGTGGTGCGACCCGGCCGGATCGATGGCCGGACCGTCGGGAAACCGTGGCACCCGCGAGGCATCCGGTACGCCCGGTGCGGACATGCCGTCGGGGGCGGACGCACCGCCCGGTGGGTGCGCGCTCCCGGTGGTGTGCGGGGGGCGCGGGGCGGGCTGCTGGGAGGCGGTGTGGTTCTCGGACACAGTGGGTTCGATTCTACGGGCCACGCCGTGCGGCTCACGGGCCACGTCGTACGGCCCCCCACCGGCCCCCGTCACCCACTCCGGCCCGGTCGTCCCGTGTCCCGCCGCCGGTCCCGTCGGTTCCGCGCTGGCCGCTGGCCGCTGGCCGCTGGCCGCTGGCCGCTGGCCGCTGGCCGCTGGCCGCTGGCCGCTGGCCGCTGGCCGTCGGCCCCGGCCCGTACGCGCCGCTCGAACCGGGTCGCGCACGTCGTCCCGGACCATCCGTGCGGGGCCGCGTCACACGCGCGACACAGGAAATCCATGGGGCACCTGTGACAAATGTGGCCTCATGAGGCGAACATAGAGCAGCACTTGTCAGGAACATGTGCGACAGCGGGCGGACAGGAAGCGAGCGTACGGGGGCGAGCGATGGTCTGGGAGCAGCTTGACGCGCCGGGAGAAGGCGGACGCGGGGCGCTGTGGTTCAGCCCGCCCCCCGAGCGCCGGCCGCTGCCCGCGCTGCTGCCGCCCCAGCCGCGCTGGACCCGCCTGCTCACCGGGCTGATCACCGGAGCCGTCGCCACCCTGCTGCTCTTCGCGGCGGGCAACGCCTCCGGCGAGGAGCGCGAGGCACGGGCCCCACGGGTGGGTGGCGGCCACGCCCACCACACCCCGAACCGCTGACCCCGGGCCCCGGCCCCCGCCCCGAGCCCCGGGTCCGAGCCCGAGCCGGTGACCCTCGGCCTTTGGGCCCGAGCCGGTGACCCCGAGCCCGAGCCGCTGGCCCTCGGCCTTTGGGCCCGAGCCGGTGACCCCGAGTCGGTGACCCCGGGCCTGAGCCGCTGACCCCTCGGCCTTTGGGCCCGAGCCGCTGCCTCTCGGCTCCCGCCCCCGTCCCCGAGCTCTGACGCGTGACCCCGGCCGCCACCGCGCCGGCCTCCACTCCGCACGCGAAGCCCGCACGCCCCACGCGGGGGTCCCCCTTACCCGCCTGGCCGTCGCCCCCTCCGTGACTGTCGGCCCCGGCCCGGCCCGTGCGTCAGCAACGCCCGTCACGCCGGCGATGTCCGTTCGCAACCGTCGTCCGTCCCTCCGCCTGGCCGGTAGGAAGCCGCCGCCCGCCCGGCCCGCAAGGAGCCCAGGTCCGCAGGCAACCCCAGTCGGCGGGGGACCCCAGCCCGCGTGGAGCGCCCGCCCGTACGGAACCCCTGCCCGCAGGGAGCGCCCGCCCGCAGGAGCCAGCCCCACCCCGGTGGAAACCCCCGTCCGTACGAGGGCCCCGGCCGCCCGCCCGGTCCGGCCCGTACATGAGGTGTCCGCACAGCCGCGTCGTCCGCACGCGACCCCCGCCGTGCACGCCCTTGCCGTACGCGCCCTCGCCGTACGCGGCCCTCCGCCGTACGTGGCGCCCCAGGCGCGGTGCCTCCGGGCACGGGCGTCCCGTACGCACCCGTGTGGGGCGGGCGCCCCGCCAGGGGGGGCTTCGGGGGCGCGCCCGGGCCGGGGCGCCGTCGCCTGGGCGTGCCGGGCGCCCGGTCGGAGCGCGCCGGGCGAGGCGCGCCTAGAGCTGGCGTAGGGCCCGGCGGGCCACCTCGCGGCCGATGGCCAGGGAGGCCGTCGCCGCGGGGGAGGGCGCGTTGAGCACGTGCACCATGCGGGGGGACTCCTTGAAGAGGAAGTCGTCGACCAGGGTGCCGTCGGGCAGCAGGGCCTGAGCGCGCACGCCGGCCGGGGCGGGTATCAGGTCGTCGGTGGTGATGTCGGGCAGCAGGCGGCGCACCGCGCGGGTGAAGGCGCGGCGGGACAGCGAGCGGTGCAACTCGCCCATGCCGTACCGCCAGTGGCGGCGGGCTATCCGCCAGGAGCCCGGGTAGGCCAGTGTGCCGGCCAGCTCGCCGGGGCGCACGGTCAGCCAGCCGTACCCCTCGCGGGCCAACGCGGGCACCGCGTTCGGGCCGACGTGGACGCCGCCGTCGATGCCACGGGTCAGGTGGACGCCGAGGAAGGGGAAGGCGGGGTCGGGCACGGGGTAGACCAGGCCGCGCACCAGGTGCGCGCGGGCCGGCCGCAGCTCGTAGTACTCGCCCCGGAAGGGGATGATCCGCATGCCCGGGTCGTCGCCGGCCAGCCGCGCGACGCGGTCGCTGTGCAGTCCGGCGCAGTTGACCAGGGCCCGCGCGCGCAGCACCTCGCCGGCGGTGGTGCGGACCGCGACGGCGGAGGCGCGCCGCCCGATGACCTCGACCCGCGCCCCGTACCGCACCGAGGTCCCCGCGTCCTGGGCGAGCCGGGCGAGCTGGGTGGAGACGGCGCCGAAGTCACAGATGCCCGTCGTGCCCACGTGCAGCGCCGCCCGGCCCCGCACCCGCGGCTCGTACGCGGCTATCTGGGCCGGGCCCAGCTCGCGTACCGGGATGCCGTGCTGGCGGGCGCGCTGGGCCAGGGAGTGCAGGCGCGGCAGCTCGGAGACCTCCGTGGCGACGATCAGCTTGCCGGTGACCTCGTGCGCGATGTCGTGCTCCGCGCAGAACTTCACCATCTCCGCCGAACCCTGCACGGCGAACGCGGCCTTGAGCGAACCGGGCGGGTAGTAGATGCCGCTGTGGATGACGCCGCTGTTGTGACCGGTCTGGTGGCGGGCCGGGCCCTGCTCCTTCTCCAGCACGACGACCCGGGTCCCCGGCGCGGCGCGCGTGATCGCGTACGCCGTCGACAGACCGACGATGCCGCCCCCGATCACCAGCACCTCAGCGTCGTACCTCACCACGTCACCTCCCCGACGCTCCCGATCGTCGCCCTCCGCACCCGGCTCCCGCGCGCCGCCCAGGCCGCGCAAACCGGGGCATCCGCACTAGCGCGGCGCAAAACACCGCCGCGATTACCGCCCACCTCACCGACGCTCACCATCATGACCTGCGCCACTGACAACCGGCCGAAACCAAAGCGGCGCCCCGGTTCCGACCAGGTGTGCGAAAGGCGACGCGGCCGTGACGGCGTCGTGTCCCCGCACGCGCCTCAGCCCGCGTCCGCTCGGGCGGCGGCGCGGGCCGGGGCGGGCCCGCCACCGGGCCCGGCGCGCGCGGCGTCGGAGGCCGGCGGCGGGCCGGTCGGTCGGGGGCCTGGCGTACGGCCGGGCCGGGAGTCACGCCGGGGCGACCAGCAGGGGCCGCGCCCGCTCGCGTAGCTCCACGACCCGCGGCTCGTCGCCGTACGGTTCGAGCCGGTGCAGCAGGTCCCGGACGTACTCCGTGGTGCGGGCCGAGGAGATGCGGCCGGCGACCTCCACCGCGCGGGTGCCCGCCGCGCAGGCCGCGTCCAGATTGCCGGACTCCAGTTCGGCGACGGCCGAGACCACGAGCCGCAGCCCGTGCGAGCGCACGAACTCCTCGGTCGGGCAGGCCAGCGCGCGCTCGGTGAAGCGGCGCACCTGGCGGGGCAGCTTCAGGTCCCGGTAGCACTCGGCGGCGTCCGCCGCGAACCGCTCGTAGGAGTAGAAGTCCAGCCAGGAGGGGTCCGGGTCGCCCTGGCGCGAACGCTCCAACCACCCCTCCGAGGCCCGCAGCGCCGCCCCGCACGCCGGCCCGTCGCCCGCCTTGGCCTGGGCGCGGGCCTCCACCAGCCGGAAGAAGCTCATGGTGCGCGCCGTCGCCAGGCCACGGTTGCGCTCCAGCGCGGCCTGGGCCAGGTCCACGCCCTCGTCGGCGAAGCCCCGGTAGGTGGCCTGGAGGCTCATCGAGGCGAGCACGTACCCGCCCAGCGGAACGTCGGCCGCGCCGCGCGCCAGCCGCAGCGCCTGGATGTAGTAGCGCTGCGCCGCCTCCTGTTGGCCGGTGTCGAACGCCATCCAGCCGGCCAGCCGGGTCAGCTCGGCCGCGGCGCCGAACAGCGCGCGGCCCACCTCGTCGCTGTACGCGCCGAGCAGCAGCGGCGCCGCGTCCACCCGCAGGCACTCGGGCACCATCGAGGAGCGCCAGTCACCGCCGCCGTACTTGGAGTCCCAGCGGCGGGCGTCCTCGGCGGCCTCGCGCAGCTTGCGCACGTCGCTGTGGCCCACCCGCTGCGGCGTGCCGTCCTGGGCGGGCGCGCCGTTCTGGTGCTGCTGCGCGGGCGGCGGCTGCTGGCGCGGCGCGGACGGGGGGTGGGGCTGGTGGCGCGGTGCGGGCTGGTGCGGGTGCTGGTGGGCGGTCGGCTCGCGCGCGACGGAGCTGTCGGCGGGGGATATCAACCAGCGCGAGGCGGGCGTGGCGTACGCCGTGACGGCGAACGATCCGGCCAGGCTCTGCCAGATGCCCCCGCCTCCGCGCCGGCCGGCGAGATCCAGCCGGTACAGATCGGTCGCCGAACGCACCGCCTGGCCGATATCGCGCGGGAAGGCGAGGCCCACCTCAGGCGCGGGATCGGCGTCCGCGAGGCCGATCTCGTGCAGCGGCACGGGGCGCCCGAGCTTGCTCGCGATGGCCGCGGCGATCAGGTGCGGGGCGGCGCCCTGCGGCACCATGCCCTTCGACACCCAGCGGGCCACCGATGTCTTGTCGTAGCGAAGAGTCAAGCCCCGTTGCGCGCCGAGGTCGTTGACCCGGCGCGCGAGCCCGGCATTGCTGATTCCCGCGAGGGCGAGAACGGTGCCGAGCTTCTCGTTCGGCCCGCGTAGCTCCCTGGACATGCGCACCCCTCGACAGCACCGACGGCCGCCCCGGCATAGGCGCGGGGCATTCGTAAACCCAGCGTAGTTCGCCGCATCCCGACCGTTAAGAGGCGAGGTCCCGGATGGCGGGATTGTGGTCCGTTACGGGGTGCGAGGCGTGGCGTGTGCTCCTGGCACGTGTGGCCGTGCGCCCGGCCGTGCGCTCTGCCCGCTCCTGGGTGGGAGCGCTTCTCTTGGGGTGCGTGGGTCGGTCCGCCGCGCTCCGGTTCGGCGGACTGTGGGGACACCGTCGCCTCATTCCCCGCGGGTGGCGGAGCGGTCCGGGAGGCGCGCCGCGTCTCTCGGACCGCAGAGGCGGCCCCCGTACCGGCCCCGCCGGCCCCGCCGCACCGACGGGCCCGCCCGGCACCGGAGGAGACATCCCCGACGGCCGCGCGGAGTTTGGCCGGTTATCAACTCCGCGGCCCAGGCCCGACCGGATCGACGCGCGAGGCCGTCCGAAGGTTCCGCTTCCGCGCCGCCCCCGGCCGACCCGGCGCCGGTCAGGCGCACGGCGGGGGCCGGTCGCCGGCACTCCGCACCGGGCCCGCGCGGTGGCCTGCGCGCCGTGCGCGGCGCGCCCCGGCGGCGCCCGGGCGCCGATGCCCCGGGACCGGCGGCCGGAGTCCGGTCGCCCCGTGAGCGCCGCCCGCGCCCCCACGGCGCCCGGGGAGCCACGCCGGCCCCGCGCCCGGTCGCCGAGCCGGGCACCGGGGCGCACGCGACGGCACGCGCCCCCTGGGCGGCGGCCCGGTACCGCGCTCCGCCGGTACCCCGGGGCCCCCGCGCGGTCCCGGGCGCGATCCGTCCCGACCGCCCCGGGCACGCGCTCCCACGGCTCGCTCCGGGTGCGCGCCGGCATGCCCCGCCGCCCTCCGCTTCGGCCCCGCGTCGCCGCCGGGCGAGCACGCAGTGTGACGAAAAGGCCCCGCTACGGGGCCGTACGAGACCCCGCACGGCGGGCATGAGTGTCCGGATTCCTACGGGAGTTGGCCCCGGTGTGGGGTCGGCGTGGGCCCGGGTTCGCCTGTCGCTCGCCTTGCTGGGCTCGGCTGTGACCGCTCGTACCGCGTCCCGCCCGAATCGCGTGGACGTGGCAGCATTGCCCTGACGGAGAGGCATCACGCGCTGATGACCAGCCCGTTGGGGAGTGCCGCGCGCTGTCGGCGCCGCGTGTTGGCCCCAGCGACGCGCGACCCGCGGGCTTACTGTGCGGGGTGACTGCTCCTTCTTAGTTGTCCACAGCCTGTGGAGGCGGCGATGCGGTGGTTGGTGGGGTGGGGCAACATCGCCTCGGGGCCCTCCCTCGCCCAGGGAGGCGCCCTACAACCGGTGGGCGCGCAACTCGTCTGGGGCGGCCCCGACCCGTTGTGGGCCGTCGGCGACTGGCGGCCCGACGAGGTGCGCGTGGTGCACGCCGACGGCGCGGCCCACCTGGCCGTGCTCGGCTGCTGCGGCGCCAGCGACGACGAACTGCGCACCGGCCTGCTCGCGGCCCGTGGCGGCGCCCTGCGCCACCTGACCGCCTGGCCTGGCAGCTACACGGCCGTCGCCCAGGTCGGCCGCCGCGTCACCGTCGCCGGCGACCTGGCCGGCGCCCGCCCCGTGTTCTACACACCCTGGGAAGGCGGCACGGCCTACGCGACCGCCGCCCTCCCGCTCGCCGACCTCATCGAGGCCCAACTCGACATCGGCCACCTCGCCGCCCTGCTGGCCTGCCCCGACTCACCCGAAGCCGTCGGCGACGGCACCCCGTACCAGGGCGTACGCCGCGTACCGCCCGGCCACGCGCTGGTGTTGCGCGGCGGCTCGACCCCGGACGGCGCCGGCCGGGCCCACGGGCGCGCCGGGGCACGGGAGACGAACGGGTACGGCGCCGCGCACCAGAGAGCCGACGGCGCGTACGGCGCCGCCTACGGCGACGGGCCCTACCGCGACCACGGCAACGGGTACGGCGGCGACCAGCGGCACGCGCGCGACGGCTCGCGCACCGCCCCCCGGGGTGGCTCGCGGGACGTCGTCAGCTACGAACCCACCGCCTCGCTCGCCGTCGCCGCCCCCCAACTCGAACCGGGCCAGGCCGTCGAGGGCGTACGCGACGCGCTCGTCGAGGCCGTCCGCGTACGCCTGGCCGCGCCCCGGCACGCCCCCGAGAGCGACGGCCCCGGCCTCGACCCGGGCCCCGTGCCCGGCATGGGGCCCGCCGAACGGCGCGCGGCCCGGGGCGGGCCCGCCGCCGGCGTCGGCGCCGACCTCTCCGGCGGCAGCGCCTCGGGCACGCTGGCCCTGCTCGCCGCCGGCCTGCCCGGCGTGCCCGGCACCCCGCTCGGACACGGCACCGAGGCGGGCGAACGCCTCCTCGCCGTCACCTTCAACGACCTGGCGACCATTCCCGGCCGCATCCGCGAGGCCGAACTCGAACGCGCCCACACCATCGCCGCCAACCCGCGCCTGCACCACGTCGTGGTCGCCGCCGGCGCCGAGGTCCTGCCGTACGCCGCGCTCGACCGTGGTCCGCTCACCGACGAACCCGGGCCCGCGCTGGTCAGCGCCGAACGCCACCGCCGCAGACTCGCCGCCGGCAGCGCCGACCACCTCGTCGGCCACGGCGCCCGCCAGGTGCTCGACGCGCACCCGGCCCGCCTCGCCGACCTGCTGCTCGACCGCCGCCGGCGCCACCTGCTGCGCCCCGCCACGGCCCTGGCCCGCGCCGACGGACCCTCGGCGCACTCCTTCTTCGTCCCCTTCACCGTCTACCGCGCCGCCCGCAAACTCGCCCGCACCCCCTACCGCGAGGGCGTCGAGGAAGTGGCCAGCCGGCTGCTCGACCGGCGCTTCGGCGAGGCCGACGGCTCGGGCGCGGAAGGCATCGGCGGCGCCGTCGGGGCCTCGCTCGCCGCCCTGGCCTGGTGCCGTCCCGGCCCCGCCGCGCGCTGGCTGACGGGCGAGGCCCTCGCGGAAGTATCGGTTCGGCTGGACGAGGCCGCCGCACGCCCCGTCCTGCTCCGCCGCCCCGGCGAGCGCCGGGCGGATGCCGCGCTGGCCCGCCACGCCGCCGACCACCGCGTCTTCGAACAGGCGACGGAGATCCGCAGCCAGCGCCTGCACGCCCCGTTCCTGGACAACCAGGTGGTACGCGCCTGCCGCGCGCTCCCCGAAGCGCTCCGGGTGCAGCCCGGGGCGCGCGCCTCGGTGCTACGCGCGGTGCTGGCCGGAGCGGGCGTCCGTGAACTGCCGCCCGGCTGGGGAACGCCCTCGAACGGCAGCCACACCGTCGCCGCCCGCACCGGCCTGCGGCACGCCATCGACGACCTGATCGCCCTCTTCGACGCCCCGTTGCTGGCCGACGCGGGACTGGTGGAGGCCCGCGTGGTCCGCAAGGCGCTGCGCGCCGCCGCCGAAGGGGAGCGCGTCCCCCTGGACGGCATCGCCGAACTCGTCTCCACCGAGGTGTGGCTACGCCGCCTGCTCGCCCGCCGCGGCACCTGCTGGACCGGCACCGCGGCCCCCCGCCAACGCGCGGTCGCCGGCGGCGTCGTCCCCCGCACCAGTCTCTGACCCACCCCGTGGCGACGCCCGCCGGCGGGGTGCGGGGCGAAGCGCGTGGCGCGATACGGAGGCCGCCGGGCCCACCGGGCCGCTCGCCCGGGTGGGGGAGCCGCTCGACGCGGGTGGTCGCGCCGCGACTGGTGAACCGTCCGGAGTGGGTGCTTCCTGTCGGGTTGGGCGGGGCACCTGACGTGGGGTGAGGTGGCCCGGGCTGGCCCGCGCTGATCGGGGTTGACCCGGACTGTCGGGGTGGGGCGGGCGGACGCCTGGGCCGGGGCTGGTGGATGGGGGCGGGTGACCCCGTGCGGGCGGGACGGTCACACGGGATGGGCGTGTCTTCCAAGGCGGGGGTGATCGCCTGGGGCTGGTGTGTGCCGTGGAGTGTGGCGGGCCGCGCGGGTCCGGTGTGCCGGTGGAGGGCAGCGGGTCGTCCGTGGCTACGGGGAGCGCCTGTCGGGGCGGCCCGGCCGGCCGCGTTCGACGTGATCTCGGAGGGCGGTGGGCCTGGCCCCTGGGGTGGGGTACGTCTTCGGGCCGGGTCGCTTGGGAGGGGGCTGGTTTCGGGGCTGGGCTCTCGCTGGGGGGCGGGCTTGTTTCGGGTTGGCCTGTCCGCTGGGGGCGTTCTCGGGGGTGGGTTGCTCGCGCCGGGTCGGTGTGATTTCGGTGGCGGATTCGGGTGGTCCCGTGGGGTGGGCCTCCCCCGGAGTGAGGTGAGGGCGCGGCGGGGCGGGCGGCTGGGACCTGGCGTGTGCCGGGGTGGGTTGGCTGACCGCGTCGGGCGGGGCCGGTGAGTTGGACGGCGCTCCGGGGCCTGGGGTGTTTCTCGGGTCCGATGTGCTCTTCGGGGTCGCCGGGCTTGCCGGGCTTGTGGGGTGGGTGGCGTTTGTCGGGGTGTCGCGTTGCCCGTGGTGTCCGGGCTGTCGGAGTGTCAGGGTGTCGGGCCGCTGGGTTCGTCGGCGTACGGAGGCGGGCGGGGCGCGGAGGTGCGTGGGGTGTGGTTGCGGGTGCGGAGGCGCGTGGGGCGCGGGTGCGTACGGGATGGCCGGGTTGTCGGGGGCGTGCGGGGGAGTCCGTCGGTGGCGCGAGGGGAGCGCGGGATCGACGTATGGTCGACGCCTCCCCCCCACGGAGCGGGGTGGGGCGGGCCGAGCCGGGGCGGTGTGGCGTGGTCGGCTGGAGCAGGGCGGGGCGGCGGTGGGCCGACGGGGTGGGGCCGGCGTCGCCGCAGGGGTTCGGAGGCGGTTCGCACGGCGTGGCGATCTGCCGCCTTGGCTGGCGTCTGGGCAGGTCAGGACGGTGGGGCGGGGGCGGGAGCGGTGTGGGGCCGAACAGTTCGACGAGCTGAACGAGGACAATGAGCGCGTGCGGTACTTGATCCTGGGCGTCACCGAGGCGTACGACCATCACGGGCAGCCGCTGCCCGTCGGCGGCCCACGCCTGCGCGCGCTGCTCACCTCGCTGGCCGTACACGCGACCCGTCCGGCCACGGCGCTCGCCCCGGCCGCGGCGCTGATCGGGGACGTGTGGGGCGACGAACCGCCGCACGACGCCACCGCCGCGTTGCAGGCGCTCGTCGGACGGCTGCGCCGCAACCTCGGCAAGCCGGCCGTCCAGTCCGCACCCGGTGCCTACCGGCTCACCGTCGCGCCCGACGACATCGACCTCGCGGTCTTCGAGCGACGCGCGAGCGCCGGGGGCCGCGCGCTGGAGGACGGCGACGCCGCGACGGCCGTTCGGTTACTCCGCGACGCGCTGGACCTGTGGCGCGGCCCGGCACTGGCCGACCTGCCGGACCGCGCGGTGGCCGCCGCCCGCGCCAACGCGTTGCGGCTCACCGCGCTGCACCAGCGGATCGACGCGGAACTCGCCCTCGGGCACCACCGGAACGCCATCCCCGAGCTACGCGAACTCGTCGCCCAGCACCCGCTTGACGAGCCCTTCCGCGCCCAACTCATCCGTGCCCTACGGGCCGCCGGCCGGTCGGCCGACGCGCTGGCCGCGTACGAGGAGGCCCGCCGCACCTTCGCCGAGCGGCTGGGCGCGGACCCGGGCGGCGAGCTCCAGCACCTGTACGCCGATCTCCTCGCGGGCCCGTCCCCGGCGACCCCGTACGACCCCGCCCCCAGGCCAGCCCCCACCAACGGCCCAGCCCCGGCCGCCCCTCCGATGCCCGACACCCCGGCCTCGACCAGCCCAGCTCGATCCGCCGACCCGGCCCCGCCCAACGGGATCAACCCTGCCGTCGGGTCAGCGTCAGGGAGCGAGGGCGACTCTGTGGTCGGGCCAGTGTCGGGGCGTGGGCCGGACCCTGCCGTCGGGTCAGCGTCAGGGAATGGGCCCAACCCTGTCGTCGGGTCAGTGTCAGGGAGCGGGCCTGACCCTGCCGTCGGGTCAGTGTCAAGGCGTGGGGGCGTGGGTGACCCTGCCGCCGGGTCAGTGTCAGGGCGCGGGCCCAACCCTGCCGTCGGGACGGCCTCGGTCGGTGGGCCCAACCCTGTCGACGGGCCAGCCTCCGTGGGCTCCGGCATCCCTGCCGCTGGGTCAGCTTCGACCGACGGGCTCAACGCTCCTGCTGGGGCAGCTTCGGCCGACGGGGGCAACCGTGCCGCCAGGTCGGCGTCGGGGAGTGGGTCGAACCCTGCCGTTAGGTCAGCGTCAGGAAGCGGGCCGGACCCTGCCGTTGGGTCAGCGTCGGCCGACGGTGGCCAACCTGTCGTCGGGTCAGCCTCGCGGGGTGCGGACAGCCCTCCCGTCGGGTCAGCCCCCACCGACTCGGCGCCGCGTACCGAAAGGGACTCGTCTACCGACGTGCCACCACCCGACGTCGCGAGCCCGGTAACCGAGGGCGGGCGGATCGCGTACGGCCAGCGGGACACTCGGGATACTCGGGACACTCGGGACACTCGGGACACCTGGAACACCCGGGACACCCAGGGGGAGCGGGGCGCTGGCGCGGCGGGCTCCGACCCGGCGGGTCCCAGCGCTGCGGGCGACACGGGCGACGCGGGGAACGCTTCGGGCACTCCAGTCTCCCCAGTCACCCGGCCCGATCCCGGTACCCCGGCTGCCCCGACCACTCCGCCCGGTCCCAGTACCCCGCCCACCTCGGCCACTCCGGCCGGTCCCAGTACCCCGACCGCCCCGCCCACTTCCCGCACGCCGCCCGCCGAAGACCTGTCGGGACGAGCCGCGCCACCCAGCGGGTGGGAGGCGCCCGCCCCGTACACCGCACACACGAGTCCGGCCGAACCAGGCACCGAGGCCGCCCCGGCCTCCCCCGCCACCCCCGCCACCCCAGCCACAGCCCCCACGCCCTACCCGAGCCACCCTCCGGCCTTCCCGGCCTCTTCGGTCGTCCCCAGCCCACCCGACACATCCGACGCACTCAGCGCACCCGGTGGGCCCACCCCGCCCGGCACATCCAACCCACCTAGCGCACCCGGCACTTCCACCGCCTCGGACGCCCCGGACGCCCCGGGCGCACCCGCCAACCCAGCCGTCGCGTCGGCGGCCCCCACCTGGCCCGTACCAGCGTCCCCCGCCCCGCACACCCCCGGCGCCCCGGGCTCGCGGCCGGGTGGTGCGGTGGGTGGCGGGCGCGCGTCGGCGTACGGTGGCGCGCCACGGGGGAACCTGCGGGCGCGGCTCACGAGTTTCGTCGGGCGGCGGGCGGAGATCCGGTCGTTGCGGCAGGAGTTGACCGGCGCTCGGTTGATCACGCTGACCGGACCCGGCGGCTCCGGTAAGACCCGGCTGTCGGAGGAGGCCGCCGCCACCGTCTCCGACGCGTACCCCGACGGCGTGTGGATCGCCGAACTCGCACCGTTGGACAGCCCCGCCGACGTGTCCGGCGCGGTGCTCAGCGCCGTCGGCCGCCGGGACACGGCCCTGCACTCCGGGGGCCTGGAGACGCGCGCCGGGCTGGACGGCGCCACACCCACCATGCGCCTGGTCGACCACTGCGCGCACCGCACGCTGCTCCTGCTCCTGGACAACTGCGAGCACGTCATCGAGGCGGCGGCCGAACTCGCCGAGACGCTGCTCACGCACTGCCCGGGCGTCACCGTGCTGGCCACCAGCCGCGAGCCGCTCGGCGTGCCCGGCGAGGCGGTGCGCCCCGTCGAGCCGTTGGCGCCCGCGCCGGCGCACCAACTCTTCGCCGAGCGCGCCGCCGCCGTGCGGCCGGGGTTCGACCTGGCCAGCGACCCGGACACGACCGCGGCGGTCGCCGAGATCTGCCGCCGGCTGGACGGGTTGCCGCTGGCCATCGAACTCGCCGCGGCCCGGCTGCGGATGCTCTCGCCCCGGCAGATCGCCGACCGGCTCGACGACCGGTTCCGCCTGCTGACCAGCGGCAGTCGGACCGTACTGCCCCGGCAGCAGACGTTGCGCGCGGTCGTCGACTGGTCGTGGGACCTGCTGGACGCGCGGGAGCGCACCGTCCTGCTGCGGGCCTCGGCCTTCGCCGGCAGTTGGGACCTGGCCGCGGCGGAGACGGTCTGCGCGGACGACCCGCGCGGCCCGGCCGGGCCCGACGCCATCGACGCCGCCGACGTGCTCGACCTCCTGGGCACGCTGGTCGACAAGTCGCTTCTGGTCGTCACGTACCCGCCCGTCGCCGACGGGATCGGCGGCGACACGCGGTACCGCATGCTGGAGACCATCCACGAGTACGTCAGCGAGCACGTCGCCGAGCGCGCGCTGGCCGGCCAACGGGGCCGCGCGGAGCGCACCGCGACCGCCCGCCGACACGCCCGCTACTTCCGCGACCTCGCCCAGCGCGCCGAGCCCCGGCTGCGCTCGGCCGAGCAACTCCCCTGGCTGCGCCGCGTCGAGACCGAACTGGACAACCTCCGCGCGGCCCTGCACCGTTGCCTGACGCCGGCCGAGCAACCCCCGTACCTCGCGTGCCCCACCAGCGCCAGCCACCCGCCCCGGCATCCGGCCGACGCCCCCCACCCACCGGCCAGCCGACACCACGGCCCGCACCGGGACGCCCCCGACGGTATCGGTGACAGCTCGGGCGACGGCATCGGCGACGTCGACACGGCGAGCGACCTCGTCTTCGCCCTCGGCTGGTTCTGGTGGCTGCGCGACTACCGGGGCGAGGGCGCTGACTGGGCCCGCCGCACCCTGGACTTCGAAGCGGCGTGTTACGAGGCGACCCACCCGGGCCCCACGACACCCCCGCCCACCCCTCCGGACCCGCCCACCCCTCCGGGCCCACTCACTCCCCAGGGCCCGCCCACCACCGAGGGCCCGACCACCCCCCAGGACCCGCCCGCCGCCGAAGGCCCAACCGCGCTCCCGGAGCCGACCGCGCCCCACGGCCCGGCGGCCACCCCGCGCACGACCGCCGGCCCCACCCGCCCGGAGCGCACCCGGTCGACGGCGTACGAGCCCGCCCCGCACGCCACCGACCCGCCCGTCTGCCCGCCGTACGCCCCCAACTCGCCCGCCCCGGAGAGGGACGGCGTCGACGCGTACGCCGCTACGACGGAGCACCCGGCCACCTCCCCCGCGCCCCCGTCCCACCCCTCCCCGCCGCCCGGCGGTTCCCGGGTACGCCCGGAGCTCGACGGGCAGCCGCCGTCGGCGGACCCGGTCGCCGTCGCCCGCTACTGGCGCCGCATGGACCTGCAACTCCTCCACTACTTCCTGCTGTCCGAGCAGCGTTCGGCCGACGCGCTGCGCGACCCGGCCTCCCTCGCCGTCGCCCGCGCCATCCGCGACGCGTACGGCCTCCGGCAGGGCGCGGGCAGCGCGCGGTTCCCCGGGCTGCTGTGGCCCTTCGCCGGCTACCTCCTCGACGGGCACGCGGGCGTCGCCCCGCTGCTCGACCAGGCGGCCGAGAACTGCCGCCGCAACGGCGACGACTGGGCGCTCGGCGTCACCCTCATGTTCCGCACCCATATGGCCATCGACATGACCGGCGGCATGCGCCGGGTCGACCGGGACTGGGCCGAACTGCACGAGATCAGTCGCCGGGTCGGCGACCGGTGGATGCGGGCCCAGGTCCACGAGGCCAGTGGCGAGATGGCGGCGGCGCACGGGCACTACGCCCAGGCCCGCGCCTTCTACCACGAGGCGCTGCGCCTGGCGCGCGAACTGGGCGCGCACACCGAGACCCCGTTCCTCATCTCCCGACTCGCCGAACTCGCCTTCTCCTGCGGTGATCCCGCCGCCGCGAGCGTGTTGCTGGACGAGTCGGACGCGGCGGCGGAGCGGTTCGGCGGCGTGGAGGCCCGTGCGTTCAACGGCTCGCTGCGCGCGTCCATCCACCTGTTGTACGGCGACGTCGCGGGCGCACGCGCCTGGTGCGACCGGGCCCGCGTGGCGGCCCAGCACGCCTCGCCGCCACCGCAGTTCACCGTGGCGCTGGGCAGCATCGAGGCGCGCATCGCCACCGACGAGGGCGACCCGCGCGAGGGGTTGCGTCTGCTGCGGGACGCGCTGACCGCCGGCGTCGCCACCAACTGCACGGAGGTGCTGTTGGCTCACGCGGCCGAGAGCACCGCGTACGTCCTGGTCAAGCTGGGAGAGCACGCCGCCGCCGGCCGGCTCCTCGGTGCGGCCGACGGGTGGCGGGACACGCTCCCGCGCAGCCCGTTCGCCCGCGCCACGGCGGACCGGGTCGCCCGCGCGGCGGGCCGGGCGATCGGTGACGCGGAGTTCGCCGCGCTACGCGAGGCGAGCCGCGACCTGTCGGCAGCCGCCGCGATCGCCCTGATCGGCGAGGTGGTGACGGCCGGCCCCCGGTCGCGCCCCGCCACCCCCTGACCGACCCCGCCACCCGCTCCGGCCGAACCCGCCGACTCCCCGCACACCCCTGTCGACTCTTCGGCCGCACCCCCGTGACTCTTCGGCGCGACCCGGCGGCCGAGCGAAGCGCCAGGCCCCTACACCGGCCCCGACGCTGGCGCGAGGGGGCCGGCGTAGGTGCGGAACGGTTCGGCGCCGGCGGGCGCGGCCCGGCTCAGTGGCCGCGCGGGGGGCGGATCATCTGCTGGGGCGAGTCGACGAGGACCGCGTTGGCGCCGAGTCGGGTGGCGGTGCGCAGGTCCTGCGGCGTGTTGATGCCGAGCATGACGATCGGCGTACGCGCCTTGTGCCCGGACCGGAAGCAGTCGACGGACTCACGGGTCCACAGCTGGGCGGTGACGGCCGAGTCCCCGGTACCCAGCGTGAACTTCTCCTGGAGGTTCATCTGCCGCTTCAGCTCGAACCCGGCCCACGAGCCGGCGGGCGGCGTGCTCTTGCAGGCGCGCTCCAGGGCGACCTCGGCCAGCCGCTGGCGCGTCGCGTCCCGGGACTCGGCCACACGCGCTCGCGGATTCTTCGCCAGCAAGTCCGTGACCTGCGCGTCAGTGGAGTACAACCGCACCCGCCCCCACGCCCGCTTCTGGTCCAACAGCCGGGAGACGGCCTCCACGACGTGCGGGGCCGGCGCCTGCTTGAGGTCGAGGTAGACCTCCTTGTTCGCGGGTATCGCGTCCAGCGCCGCGCCGAGCGTGGGAATGCGCACCGGGTGCGCGCGGTAGGGGTAGGCGCCGCCCGCGTCCTTGAACTGGTACCCGGCGTTCAACGCCGCCAGGTCACGCAGCCGGCGGTCGGCGACGGCCCCGGAACCGTCGGTGAGCGAGGACAGGTCCGTCGGCCGGTACAGCACGGGCACGCCGTCCCGCGTCGCCTGCACGCTGAGCCACTGCCCGTCGACCCCGGCCCGCAGTGACGTGCGGATCGCCACCAGGGTGTTCTCGGGGGCGTCCGCCGTCCCCGCCCGGTGCGCGATGACCAGCGGCTTCGTCCGCCCGCGATCGTGGCCGTGGCCGGTGTCGCTGGGACGCGCGGTGGCGGAACCGCTCGCGGTGAGCGCGGGAACGGCGCCGGCCAGTACGGCAACGGCCACCAGCGCGGAGGTACGACGACGCACGGAAACTCCTGCGGGAACAAGGGGGCGGGGCAAGGGGAGGAACAAGGCGGATAAACGCGACGGTTGGGGTCGCTGTCGGGCAACGTAGCCCTCGCCGGTGAACGAGGCGGGTCCTCCAGTCGACAACCACGACAAGCCCCCGCCGCCCCACCGCTCCCCGAGCCCCACCGCCCCCGGGCGACCCGCCCCGCCACCCTCGAACGCCCCGCGCCCCACGCTGCCGGGCCCACCCCGGGCCACGCGCCGGTGGGCCACGCGCCCGGGCCACCCGCGTCCGCCCCGCTCCGGGGAGCGGACCCGCGCCGCCCGCTCCCCCTCTCCACCTGGCCCTACCGGACTCCGCCCCGGCGAGCCCGCGTACGCCCCCTCACCGACAGCCGATACGTGACTGGGCCCAGTCGCCGAGGGCCACACCACCGAAGATCGAGTGCGGCTCCACCACCAGCCGGATGGACTTCAGTCCGGCCAGCGAGATCCGTACCGGAACGGCCGGCTGACCCGCCTTGATGACCCCCGAGCGCCACAGCCGCCGCGACCCCCCGTAGACGGCGAACCGCGCCTCGCCCCATCCCTGGGTGAGGTCGTCGAGGCCCACGTGCGCCTCGTAGGTCGTGCACGAGCGGTTGAGGTCGATCGTCACCGACGCCGGCGCGTGCATCGTCGCCCCGTGCGCGTACCGCTTGCCGCCGATCGACAACGCGTCGCGCTGCCACAGCGGGCTGCTCCCGGCGAGCCGCAGCTCCGGCTTGGTGCCGTCGCCGACACCCCCGTACTCCAACCGGTTGACCTGGTACACCCTCGGCGGCGGAGTGGGCTTCGGCGGCGGGGGCGGCTTCGGCGGGGGAGCGGGCGCGGGCGGCGTCGGGCGCGGCGAGGGCGGGGGCGGCGGCTGCGGCGCCGGAGTGCTCCGCGTCGGCTTGGGCCGGGGCTTCGGCGGGGGCGGCTTGGGCCTGGGCTTCGGAGTGGGGCGCGGCGTCGGCCGGGCCGTGGACGGCTTCGGCTTCGGCTTCGGAGGCTGCGCCGGCGGGGGTGACGGGGGTGGCGGCGGACTCGGGGGCGGGGTCGGCTTCGGCGGAGGGTGCGGCGTGCCGGGCACCGCGATCGTCGGCTCCTTGGCCTGCGGCTCCCGCTTCGGCTCCGACCCACCGGAGAACGCGTACGCCAGGATCGCCCCCGCCACGACCACCACGCCCGCGACGATCGCGGCCTTGCCCGCCGTCCCGAGCCCCTCCCCGGCGGCGGCCCCGCCAGCACCGGAGCCCGCGGCCCCGCCGGCGGAGCCCGCCGCGCCCGTACCCACCAGACCACCGGCCGCGCCGCTGGCCGCCGCGGCGCCCGTGGCGGCCCCGGCCCCCGCGACACCGGCCGCCACGCCCGCGGCCTTGACCGCGTACCCGGCGGCGAACCAGCCGATGACCGCGACCGGCAGCGCCGCCCGCAGCCTGGCGTTCACGTCCGCCACCTCAAGCGCCGCCATCCGGCACGCCGCACAGTTCTCCAGGTGCTTGCGCAGCCCGCGCTCGGCCCGCATCCGCAGTCCGCCCCGGGCGTAGGCGCCGAGCCGGTCCGCGTACCGCGCGCACTCGCCGCTCGCCGCCTGCGCGGTGTTGACGTGGGCCTGGAGGTACGCCTGCTTGAGCTTCTCGCGCGCCCGGTGCGCGAGAACGGCGGTCGCGTTGTCGGTCAGCCCGAGCAGCGGCGCCACCTCGCGCAGCGGCTCCTCCTCGACCGTGGTGTGCCACAGCACCGTCTGGTAGTGCTCGGGCAGGCTGCGAAACGCCCGTACCGCCAGCGTCTGCTCCGCCGCGTGCATGGCCCGCACGTCAGCCCCGTCGAACTCCAGCTCCGGGGCGCCCTCCGCGCGCGCCGCGCTGTCCGCGAACACCGCGAAGTCCTCGACGAGTTGCTCCCGCTTGGCGGTCTTCGTCCACGTCGCCGCCACCCGGCGCACCGTGGTCAACAGGTACGCCCGCACCGCCGTACGCGGCCCCGCTCCACCCCGCACGGCCTGCAACGTACGGGCGAACACCTCCGCCGTCAGGTCGTCCGCGGTGTCCGCGTCCCGGCAGCAACTACGGGCGTAGCGGCGCACCGCCGGCGCGTGGCGCCGGTACAACTCCTCGTACGCGCTGCCGTACGCCGCCCCGTCACCGGCCCGCATCCGCGCCAGCAACTCGGTGTCGGACGGCGGGCCGCCCCCCGCCGAACCGTCGTCGGCCCCGCCCGCCGCCTGCCTCACGACGCGCCCCACGTCCTCGGCCCCCGCGACGACGTCTCCGGCGGCCACGTCTTCGGCCGCGTCGGCTCCTTCGGAGGGCAGCGCGTCAGGGGGGCGCGCGTCGGGCGAGCCCGGGCCCGGGCCTGTCGGGAGCGGGTGTGTCGGATCAGGGTGTGTCGGGTCGGGGTGTGTCTGGCCAGGGTGCGCTGGATCGGAGCGTGTCGGGTGTGTCGGATCTGGGTGCGCCTGGCCGGGGTGGGCCGGGTCGGAGCGTGCCGGGTCGGAGCGTGCCGGGTGGGAGGGTGCGGGGCCCGGGCGTGGCGGGCCGGGGTGTGTCGGGTTGGTCTGGCGTGGGGCGTGGGGCGTGGGGCCGGTCGGAGCCAGCCCCGCCGCGCCCCCGGCGCCTCGTGTGGCGCGAGTGCCGCCCGTGGAGCCAGCACCTCGCGTGGAGCCAGCACCTCGCGTGGGGCCGGGGCCGCTCGTGGGGGCGGTGCCTCCCGTGGCGCCGGGCCTGGGTGCGCCGGACCCGCCGGGGCCGGCTGGGGGAGGAGTCCTGCCCGTGCGGTCGTCGCTGGTGGGGCTGGGGAAGCTCGTGGGGGCGGGGCTCGGGGTGCCGGTGGGGCCGGAGAAGTCTGTGGGGCCGGGGTTCGGGTTGCCGGTGGGGCCGGGGAAGCTCGTGGGAGCGGGGCCCGAGCTGCTGGTGGGGCCGGAGTCGCCGGTGGGGTCGGGGTTGGGGGTCGGGTTGCCGGTGCGACTGGAGTCGCCCGTGGAGCCGTGGCCCGGGGTGCCGGTGGGGCCGGCGCTGTTGGTGGTCTCGGTGCCGTCCGGGCGGGCCGCGCCGCGCGCCGTACGCCTGCGCCGTACGCCCCCGGCCCGCTGCTGCGGAACGCTGGGCTCGCCCCCCGAGGCCGCCCGCCGCTCGCCCGCGCCGGACGCCGCCCCCGACCTCTCAGCTCCCTCGCCGGACCGGGCTCCGGGGACGTTCGGCCCGTTCCCGTTGCCGGCCCCCGCCGCCGGCCCGCCGGACGCGGCACCGGTCACGGACTCGCGTGAGGACGGGCCCCCCTGACCGGGTATCTGACCGGGCTGGCGACCGTGCTCCGGGTCGTGGTCCGTGACGTCGGCAGACCCGTCGTCTTCACGACCGCACCGTTCGTCCGGCACCTCAACACCCATTGCCGCAGCCCCCGTACGCACTGTCCGACCCGAACACGCGGGAAAGAGTCCCATAGCCATCACTGACCTAGCCTTATCTCTCCCAGCAACCACCCATCCGGGGTCGGTTCGCAAGAGTGAGCCCCACCGTTCACCCGAACGAGGAACCCTTTCTGCACCTGTCTCGCCCGGCCGTCCACACCGCGCCGGACACCGAAGTGCAAACCCTCAGCACACCGCACACCCCCCACCCCCCGCGCCCTGCCCACCCAGCCCGCCCCCCCCACAGACCCGCTGGACCATCACCCCCACCGACCGACGACAACCAACCTGTCGGGCCGAGCCCCCGTGGCGGCTACCCGGCGCCGCTCTACGGCGACCAACCTGTCGGGCGCCGTGCCCCCGAGGCCGCCACCTGCCCCCCGACCAACGCGGTGACCAGCCTGACGGGCCGAGCCCCGGGTGCCACCCGTCACCCGTCACCGGCCAACGCCGACCACCCGCCACCCGGAGCCTCCGGCGCCGCCACCCGTCACGGGCCAACGCCGACCAACCGTGCCGGCCGCCGAACCCTCCCAGGGCCGCCACTGGCCCCCAGCCGCGCCCCCGCCGACGCGGCCCACCGGACGACGAAGCCCCTCCACCACGCCCCGAGTAGGTGCCGGTACGCCCCCTCGACCAGCCGACCCCCGACACCAGCGAGCCCGGGCCAGCCACGCACCCACTCCGCGCACCAACCGACCCCGCCAGCATCACCGGCACTTCGGGCCAGCGGGCTTCCGCACCATCGAACGCTCCGACCAACCCCACCCCGCACCACGTGCGCCCGCGTCGGGCACACCCCGCCCAGGCAGCACGCCATGCCAGCGGACGACCCGCGCCCCAACGGCACTCCGAGTAGCCGCCCTCCCGGCCCCACCGGCGACCACCCCGGCCTACCACGGCCGCGCCCCGACGCCATCCCGTACCCGTGACGCCACCCCGTACCCGTGACGCCACCCCGTACCCGTGACGCACTCCGGTGTACCCGTGACGCCATCCCGTTCAGCGGACGCCCCGTCAGCAGGCCGCGCACCTACGGAATGAGCCGTTCCACAGCAGCGGTTCGGCCCAGCGGCGCCTGGGGTGGCAACCTCCGTGCCACCGGCGACAGCCCACACCCAGCGCGGACCCGTCATCCGTGAAGGCATGGACCTCAAAGGCGTCGACCTCGCCTCGGCACGTCCCGCGCCAAGCGGCGGACCGGCTCTCTCGGCGACCGGCGCCATCAGCGCTCACGGCAGACAGCCCCTGTCCCCGCACCACCCTGGCCAGCCAAAACCCCGCGCCAGCGGACAGCTCCGAGCCAACGCGGGGAGAACCCACCCACGTCGCCGGCGACAGCCTGGGCCCAACACGACTCCGCACCAGGGGCCCCGGCCGACCGGCCCCGCGTCACCGCGCAGCCAGCTCCCTACGGGCCGAACCCACCCCGCGACAGCGACCCCCGTGACAGCGACCCCGGCGACACCGCCGCCTCCGACAGCCGCCAGCCGACATACGTACCAACCGGCATACGCGCGCCCGGACACGGACGCCAAGCCAGCCCAGACGTCAGCGGAGACCAGGCCCCGCGTCGGCGACGACCAGCCCGGACATCAGCCAAGAACCAGCCCGAGCACCAGCGGGGAGCTGCCCCTCGCGTCAGCGGAGACCCACACCGTGGGGACGCCCTGGACGGCCGATCCCGCCGACTCGGGCCACCCCGCGTGGGCGCCACGCGACCAGGGCGACTCGGCCGCCGTCAGGCGACCACGGCGACGCCCGTGCCACCCGCCGCACCCCGCCCCGCGCAGCCGCGCCCTGGCGGACCAAGCACCCTCGGGTTCGCGTACCGCTGGCACGCGAACCCGAGGGCGGCCGTCACGCCCCGTCGGGCGACGACGACCGCCACTTGGCCGCTGGGCGTTCGGACAGGCGACGCTCACCCAGACGGTGGGCGCTCGCTCAGGCGGTGGGCGCTCAGCCCACCGGTCGTGAACGCAGCCCGTCCAGCAGGATGTCGAGCAACCGGGCCGATGCCGCCGCCTGCTGCGCCGCGTCGGGCAGCGACGGCGCGGCCGTCGCTATCACCAGCAGCACGTCCGCGACAGTGACATCCGCCCGCAACTCGCCCGCCGTCCGCGCGCGCTCCACGAGCTTCCCGACGACCTCAAGCAACGCCGTGGCGCCACCGTCGTCCGGGTACTGCTGCGCTGTTCCGTTGTTCACCGTGTCGTGTACCGCCGTGGGCCCCGTCGGAACGGGGGCGGGAGCGGCAACCGGCGCCGCGACCACCGGGGCCACCGCGCTCGGGCCGGTCACCGAGCCGGTCACGACGCTGTGCCCGGCCCCCTCCAGCGGCTCCGGCGTGCTGCGCTGCTCCACCAGCCGCAACTCCGGCGCGGCGGGCGGCGACTGCCGCTGGTGCGGCACGCGTGCCGCCTCGGCCTCCGCCTCCGCGTCGACGCCCACCCGCAGCACCTGCGGCGGCAGCAGCCGGCCAGCGCCGGACGCCACCGAGGTCCGCAGGAAACGCGAGAGGGCCGACCACGGCTCGTCCTCCTGGCGGAGGGCGGCGCGCGCCTGATCGGTGAGGCGCGCCGTCTCCTCCTCGGCTATCCGACGGACCAGCACGTCCTTGCTGGGAAACCGCCGGTAGACCGTTCCGACGCCGACTCGGGCGCGGCGCGCCACGTCCTCCATCGGCGCGCCGTAACCCAGCTCCCCGAACACCTCACGGGCAGCTCGCAGCACATGTTCAAGATTGCGCTGCGCGTCGACCCGCAGCGGCGTATTACGGCCATTGCCCCCGTCTGTCGTGGCGACGCTGGATGACCAATGCGAACTCTGAATGTGCATAACCGATCCCCCGGTAATGACGTCTCCCCCCGGAGACTCCCCGCCCTGACTGTCGAGGCTGTGTCGACACCCCGACGAAGTACGAACATAGTTGAGCCCAGGTCAAGAATGAAGGGGTAGTTCCGTCCAGAGCGCCCCCCGATCGGAGTACGCGGCCGATCTCTCCCGATTCGCCACCCGCTCAATGCCCTGCTACCGCGCGCTGACCTGCGCACCTTCCGCGCGTGTGCCCGAACCAAAGCCTCCACTTTCCCTCGGCCCTCCGGTCACACATTTCGTCGAGCCTGTGGACAAAGCCCGGCCGCGGGTGCGTCATGGGAGGGTGAAGGAACCCGCGCGCATTCTTGTTGTCGGCGGTGGCTACGTCGGGATGTACACCGCGCTGCGCCTCCAGCGGAAGCTGAAGCGCAGCGAGGCGCAGGTCATCGTGGTCGACCCCGAGCCGTATATGACCTACCAGCCGTTTCTGCCCGAGGCGGCGGCCGGTTCGATCTCCCCACGGCACGTGGTGGTGCCGCTGCGCCGGATCTTGCCGAGATGCCAGGTCGTCATTGGCGAGGTCACGACGATTGATCACGCCAAGCGCACCGCCGCCGTCCGCACTCTCGCCACCGCCGAGGAAGGCACCGGCGCGATCGAGATTCACTACGACGAGCTGGTGCTCGCGCCCGGGTCCGTTTCCCGCACTCTCCCGATCCCCGGATTGGCCGAATTTGGAATCGGCTTCAAGACGGTCGAGGAGGCCATCGGTCTCCGTAATCACGTCCTGGAACAGCTCGACATCGCCTCCTCCACCCGCGACCCGGAGGTCCGCGACGCGGCGCTCACCTTTGTATTCGTGGGTGGCGGCTACGCGGGCGTCGAAGCGCTCGGCGAGCTGGAGGACATGGCCCGCTACGCGGTCCGCTATTACCACAACCTCTCGCCGGATGACTTGAAATGGGTGCTCGTCGAGGCCACCGACCGCATCCTTCCCGAGGTCGGCGAGGAGATGGGCCGCTACGCCGTACGCGAGCTGCGCAACCGCAACGTCGACGTACGCCTGGAGACACGGCTCGACTCGTGCGAGAACCGTGTCGTCGTCCTCAGCGACGGGACGCGGCTGCCGGCGCGCACGCTGGTGTGGACCGCGGGCGTCAAGCCGCACCCGCTGCTGGCCGCCACCGACCTGCCCACCAACGGCCGGGGCCGGCTGCCGTGCACGGCGGCCCTGCGGGTGGCGGACGTCGAGCACGCCTGGGCCGCCGGTGACGCCGCCGCCGTACCCGACGTCACCGCGGACACGCCCGACGCGCTGTGCGCTCCCAACGCCCAGCACGCCGTACGACAGGCCAGGGTGCTCGCCGACAACATCGTCGCCGCCCTGCGCGACCAGCCGCTCACCGACTACGCGCACACGTACGCGGGCTCCGTGGCCTCGCTCGGCCTGCACAAGGGCGTGGCGCACGTCTACGGGCGCAAGCTCAAGGGGTACCCCGCGTGGTTCATGCACCGGGCCTACCACCTCAGCCGGATCCCCACCTTCAACCGCAAGGCGCGGGTGCTGGCCGAATGGACCCTGTCGGGACTGTTCAAGCGGGAGATCGTCTCGCTCGGCTCGTTGGAGAACCCGCGCGCCGAGTTCGAACTCGCCGCCGGCACCGGACGTCACCCGGAGGCGAGCTGACCGTTCGCCACGCCGCGCACGGCGGAGCCGGGAACTCCCCCGGCGCGACTGGCGTCTGACGGATGTCAGTCCGGTCGGTCACACTGGACGTGTGACCATGGGTGGGCTCGTATCTGCGAAGAGTGACAAGCACGAGGATCTGGACGTTTGCCGCATTCCCCCGGGGCCACGCCCCCGCACTGCTGTCCGCCACCCCGCGTCGGTGCGCCGCTCTGCCACGACTCCGCGAGGTAATCCTCTGTGAACTTCACGCGTTGGAGCGTCCGATTCCCAGGTTCCCAGCGGCGTGCCGCCCGCGCCGCGCGCGCACCGTCGGCGGGTGGCGGTTCGGTGCCGGCGGCCCGTGGCGAGCGGGGTGAGCCGGGCCGGACCCCGGAAGCCGCCGGCCCCCGCCCCGACCCCGCCGAGGCCCCCACCCTCGAAGAGGTCTCGGCACAGAGCCTGTTCACCCAGGTCCCGGCCCCGGTGGCGGTCGTCTACGGCCCCGACCACCGCATCGCCTACGTCAACGACGCCTACGCCGCCCTCTTCGGCGGCTGCGCCCTGGGCCTGCCCGCCCGCGAGGCGTTGCCCGAACTCCATGACCTGGGCCTGCTGCCGCTCATGGACCAGGTCCTGCGCAGCGGCACGCCGCGCACGGTCAAGTCGCGGCGCGTCCCGCGCGACGGGGTGTCCACACCTCCCCAGCCCGGCGCGGCCACCACGCCGCCCGCGCACGCCGAGCCGCACACCCCCGCCCCGACAACCCCGCGCCCCCACACACCCCAGCCCCCGCCCACCTCCCACGCCGCGCCCGTACCCCCACACCTCATCGACACGGCGGTACGCGACGACAGCGCCTCCTCGTCCGGAACCACCCCGCCGACCGCGCCCCCGCCGCCCGGCCCCGCACCAGACGGCGGCCCCGCGCCCGCTGGGTCAGCGCCGGACGGCCCTGCGCCAGCCGAGGCCGCGTCGAGCCAGCCGGTGCCGGGCGCGCCCGCATCGAGCACGCTCCGTACCGGTGCCGCCACGTCGGAACCGCCCCCGTCCGGACAGCCCGCGTCGAGCGAGACCGCGTCGAACGGGCCTGACGCGCCCCCGCGCCGCGCGGACGGTGCGGACGGTGCCGCGCCCGACAGGCCCGCGCCCGGCGGCCCCGCGTCGGCCACCCCCGGGGCGAGCGTGTCCCGCGCGGACGGGTCGCGCACCCACCCCGCCGCGACGGCCCACCCCACAGCTGGCCGGCCCACGGCGAACGGACCGACGCCGGGCGCCCCGGCGCCGAACGAACCCGTGTCACGCGGGCTCACACCGAGCGAACCCGATGTGGGCGCACCCCGCACGACCGAGCCCGCACCGACGGCGCCAGTTGAGTCCGGTGTGGCCGAGTCCGGTGTGGCTGTCGCCGACGCGACCGGTCCCGCCTCGCCCCGTACGGTCACAGGCCCGGCCACCGATCCCGCCACCGGAGTGGAGCTCGCCGTGGCCACGCCGGCAGAGCCCGGCCCCGCCACGGACACGGGCCGCGACCTGAGCCCCGCCCCCAAGCCGAGCACGGGTCCCGGGGCGGACACGGTCCCCGAGGCGAGCGCGAGCGCCCACCCCGCGACGCATTCGAGCTGCGGCCCAGGTGCTCGCCCGGTCGTCGCGGGTACCGAGCCCGTGCCCGAGCCGGGACACACCCCAGGCACCCCACCGCAGACCAACCCCGCCACAAGCACGGCTCCCGACACGAGCCCCCGCACGAGCGCGCACCCCGCCGACGGAGCAGACCCCGCCACGGGCACCGACCCCAGCACGCACCCCCGGACGGCCGCCCACCCCGCCACAGGCACAGGCACAGGCACCGCGACAGGTGCGGGCGCCGCCACGAGCGTCGACACCGCCGGCGTCACCCTCGGCATCGAGGTCGGCACCCGCGCCACCCCCGGTACGCGTCCCGCCCCCAGCACGGACGCCGGCTCCGCCGCGACGGCCCACCCCGCCGCCCACCCGGGCAGCCGCGGGCACGCGGGCCGCGACACCGTGCCCGACCGCGTCCACCCCACCGGCACGCCCGCCGCCGCGACCGATCCCGCACCCGCCACTGTCGCCACCCACCCGGCGAACGAGCCCGCGGCCCACCCCGCCCGCGCGACGGTCGCCAACCCACCCACCGCGCCGCACCCGGTGACGGGCCAGGCCCTCCCACCGGTGACCGGCGCCCCGAGCCCCGAGGGCCAGGCACGCGGCGCCCGTCGCCCCAACGTCGCCCGCCCCGCACCACGCGCCGCGTCCGTCAGCCCCCGCACCCGCGACAGCTACTACACGTTCACCTGCACCCCCATCCGAGTGGCACCGCCCCTCACGGTCACCCCCGACCACCTCGCCGCCCACCACCCGGGCCCGAGCTCGCCGCCGGACACCGCCTCACCGCAGGGCACCACCCCCGCCACCGAACAGCCGGCCGCTCAGCCACGCCCCGCGAACGCCGAGCCCGGTCACACCGTCGAGCCCGGTCACACCGTCGAGAACGGCACCGGCCCCAGCGCCGGCCCACCCACCTCTCCCGTGCCACCGGCCTCCTCGGCCCCGGCGAGCTCCCACCCCACCATCGCCAACGGCACCGCTCCGGGCCAGGCCCCGACAGCCGACCCCCGGGCCAGCCACACCGCCGCCCCGGAGGGCGCCACCACATCCCCGGCCCGGCTGGTCATCGGCGCGCAGGGCTGCGCGGACCCGCTCACCCCCGGGCAGCCCGCACCCCACGCCCCGCCAGCCGCGCACACCACCGACCACGCGGGACACCCCACACCGCAGGCCGCCCACCCCGAAGCCGCCTCCTCCGACCAGCGCCCCGCCCCCTTCTACCCAGGCGTCCTCGTCTACGCCGCCGACGTCACCGACCAGGTCGAGGCCGTCGAACGTCTCCGTGCCAGCGAACGCCGCCAGCGCGAGGCCGCCGTCACCCTCCAGCGCAGCCTCCTCCCGCAGAAGCTGGAACAGCCCGACGACCTGCGCGTCGCCGCCACCTACCAGCCCGGCGGCACGGATGCGGCGGTCGGCGGCGACTGGTACGACGTGATCACCCTCGGCGCCGGCCGCACGGCCCTGGTCATCGGCGACGTCATGGGGCGCGGCCTGCGCGCGGCGGCCGTCATGGGCCAGTTGCGCACCGCCGTCCGTGCCTACGCCCGCCTCGACCTCCCACCTCACGAGGTGCTGCAACTCCTCGACGGCCTGGCCGCCGAGATCGACGCCAGCCAGATCGCCACCTGCGTCTACGCCGTCCACGACCCCAACGAGGGCCGGCTCATCTACGCTTCCGCCGGCCATCTGCCCATCCTGGTCCGCGACCCCGACGGAACCGTGCGCCGCGCCGCCGAGCCCACCGGCCCACCCCTGGGCACCGGTGGCTGGCTGCACGCCTCGGGCTCGGTGCCACTGAGCCCCGGCTCCAGCGCGGTCCTGTACACCGACGGCCTGGTCGAACGCCGGGACCGGGACATCGACGAGGGCGTGGCCGACCTGGAGCGCGCGTTCGCCGGCGCCGCCGGCTCGCCCCAGGTGATGTGCGACCGGCTGATCAGGGCCCTCGGCATCACCGCCGACCACGATGACGACGTCGCCGTCCTGGTGCTCCAGCACCCCGCCCGTACCGGCCACGACGCCGAGCTCTTCCACAACGCCGCACTCGAACTGCTCGGTGGCGTGGAAGCCGCCCCCCGCGCCCGCGCCTTCGCCTCGGGCGTCCTCGCGAGCTGGCGGTTCCCGACGGAACTCCGCGACCTCGGCGTCCTCGCCACCAGCGAGCTCGTCGCCAACTCCCTCCAACACGGCACACCCCCCATGCGCCTACGTCTGCGGCGCACCGACCGCCGACTGATCATCGAAGTGACGGACGGCGACGACCACCTACCGCGACGCCGCCGCGCCGAACCGGTGGACGAGGCCGGCCGGGGCATCTCGATCATCGCCACCATCGCCTCGTCCTGGGGGTCACGACGCACCCCCGACGGAGGCAAGGCGGTGTGGTGCGAGTTCGCCCTACCCCGTCACTGAACCCAAAGCCCTCCTTCGCTCGCCCCGGGCCCCGTGGGCCGGCCCTCCGCCCCAAGTGATCCGCCCGCCGGACCGCCCTGAGGCCGGGGCACCCCGCCCCGGCTCGGAGGCACGGGCACCGCGCCCCCGAGCCGGACCGCACGGCCCCTCAGGGCGCGGAGCCGGGACCGGAGGCCCGGAACTCAGGCCGCCGTGGTCACCGCCCCCTGCTCCGGCTCGCCGACCGGTCCACCGGGCGCCGCCTCCACCCGCGGCGCGGGAACCGGGGCAGTGGCGGCGACAACCGCGAGCTGCGGATTGTCCTGGGCCGGCGTAAGCCGCCGTCCCATCCGCAACGCCAGCGCCGTGATCCCGAGCGAGCAACCGATGAGCATCACGATGTACGCCGTGTACAGCCCGGCACCGGCCATCAGCCCACCCACCGCGGGCCCCACCGCCAAAGCGAGCTGCTTCACCAACGCGAACGCCGAGTTGTACTGGCCCACCCGCGAGCCCGGAGCGAGGTCGGCGACCAGCGGCGCCACGGTCGGCGACAGCATCGCCTCGCCGAGCCCGAACAGCGCGTACGTCGAGATGATCGCGGCCGTCGCCATCGCCTGACTGCCGTGGATCAGGCCGGAAGCCCCGGCGACCACCCAGGCGACGGTCCATATGAGCCCGACCAGAGCGATCACCCGGCTCCGCCGCCGCCCCTCGACCAGCTTGAGCACCACGAACTGCGCGATCACGATGACCGCCGTGTTGGCGGCCAGCGCCACCCCCAGCGTCGCCGGCGAGATCCGCGTGACCTCCACCGCGAACGCCGAGAGCCCCGACTCGAACTGCCCGTAGCAGGCGAAGAACATCACGAAGCCCAGCCCACACAGCTGCACCATCGCGCGGTCGGCGAGCAGCACACGCCAACCGCCCTTGGCGCCCTCGGCCGCCGGTATCGCGTCCTCCACCTTCGGCACCTGCGGCAGACGTACGGTGGCGATCGCCGCCCCCAGCACCAGGAACATCACCGACTCGATCGCGAAGAGCCGCACGAAGCTCGACGGGTGCGAGGTGTCGACGAGCAGCCCGCCCAGCAAACCGCCGAGGCCGAGGCCGAGGTTGTTCAGGAAGAACTGCGTCGCGAACGCGCGCGAACGCGTCGTGGGCGTCGAGCACCAGACGATCATCGTGGCCAGCGCGGGCTGGATCACCGCTATACCCGCGCCGAGCATGCCGGCCGCCGCGATCACCGACGGCTCGCTGGACGCGAGCCCCAGTCCGAGCGAACCGGTGGCGGCGGCGACCGTTCCCGCGATGGCCACGGGCAACGGCCCTCGCCGGTCGATGACCCGACCGGTGAAGGGGAGCACGACAAGCGCGGCTACCGCGAACGCCGCGAGCACCACGCCCGCGGTGCTCGCACCAAGATCGCGAACCTGTGCCACGTAGATGAACAGGAACGGGACGGTAAAGCCGTTGCCGAACGCGCTCAGCGCGTTGCCCAGCTGGATACGGCGCAGCGCGGCGCCCATCGCGGTGGTCACACTCACCTGCCTAGGTAGATAGAAGGGGAAGGACTGCGGAAGACCTGAAGCTTGAAGACTTCAGCTCTAAAGTTCGACGCTTAAGAGTACATGCCGAAGGACTTCAATGCCAAGGGGGTGCATGCCATACTGCGCGGCATGCCCGAGACATCCACCCCGAGCGACAGCGCGAGCGAGCCGAGCCTCGAGGAACAGATCGCGGCCTACCAGCGCGAATTCCGCGACCTCGACCCCCAGGTCGAGCAGGTCGTCTCCGCCCTCCAGCGCCTCAACCGGCGCATGAACGTCGCGTACGGCCGCCAGACCACGACCCTCGGCATCAGCAACACCGAGTGGGAGGTCCTCAAGGCCCTGGTCCTCTCCGGGGCGCCCTACCGGCTCGGCCCCGGCGAGCTCGCGAAGCGACTCGGGCTGACGCCCGCCGCCATGACGCACCGGATCGACCGCATGGCGGCCGAGGGTCTGGTGACGCGGGAGCGCGACGAGAACAACCGTGTCCGGGTGATCGTGGAGCTGACGGACGACGGTCGGGAGCAGTGGCTGGAGGCCATGCGCATGGCGACCGTGTTCGAGGAGGACCTGCTGCAGGACCTCACCACCACCGAACGGCACCTGCTGGGCGACCTGCTCACCCGGCTGTTGCGCCGGGTGGAGGAGGCTCAGCCGGACGCCGGCGGCCGGCTCAGCGACCTCGACTGACCCAAGTTGACACGCCCAGGGGCCATCCGTAGTGTTCTCCGAGTTGCCACGGCGCTGTAACGGTTCTGTGGCAGCGCTTCGCGCCGCACCGGCGGCACACCACTACCGCACGGCCCCTGAACGGGATGGATTTCGGCATGCCGGAATTCGATTCGAAAGCCTCGATTATGAGGCTCGGGGGAAATCCGCTAAAGTAGTGAACACGCCGGAAGGCGCGGAAAACCCCGCTCCAACAGGGGGCCAGAAACGAAATTCGGACCGGAAACGGTCGGGAAAAGGATCTGGTAAGGTTGGAAACACCGAAGGGAAGCGCCCGGAGGGCCCGGTGAAACGGGACCGAAGGAAGCGTCCGTTCCTTGAGAAC
>NZ_JBHVJC010000012.1:0-208434 GCF_042799315.1 Streptomyces sp. NPDC057702
GCGCGTCGTCCCCGGCCCCCGGGGGGGGGGGGGGCACTCCTCGCGCCGTATCCCGGGTGCCGGTGCGCCGCTCGCGGACGTGGCCCGCGACCGCCCCGCGCGGGAGGGGTCAGCAGGGCGGGCGGAAGCCGAACTCGGCCAGGCACTCCCTGACCAGTTGACGCAGGCAGTCCCGGCTGGGCGGGTCACCCGGATCTCCCTTGGGACCACGGCACCCTGGGGGCCCGGTCGGCCCGGTGAGGCCCGGGGGGCCGGGGACCCCCTCGGGTCCGCGCGGCCCCGCCGGGCCGTCCCGGCCGTCGATGCCGTCCAACCCGGCAGGGCCGGGTTTGCCGTCCTTGCCGTCCCTGCCGGGCGAGCCTGGCGGGCCCCCGGCCCCGGGCTGCCCTCAGGTCCGGGCAGGCCGACAGGGCCTTCGGGGCCCGCCGGGCCCTCCAGCCCGCGCGGCCCCGCGGGGCCGGGTGGTCCCGCCGGACCGGGCGGGCCGGCCGGCCCCGTGGGACCGGCCCACCCGGGTGGGCCGGCTGGGCCCTGCCGCCCCGGCGGCCCCTGCGGGCCGGGAGGGCCGGGCGGCCCGCCGGGGGTGTGCGGAGGGCAACCGCAAGGGGGGCTCGGCGAGCAGCGGCACGATGCCGGAGGGCATGCGCAGGGCGGACCGGAAGGGGGATCGCAGGTGTTCTGCGACGCGTCCTCCCCTCGGGAGGTGACGCTTATGGTGTGAACCTCGGACGGTGTGGCCATGGCACGCCTCCTGGAGTTCTCGCCGCACACGAGGTGCGTTCGTCACCAGCCGCCCCTCCCCTCCCGGAAGCCGCGCCATCGGGCACGAGAACGTGTTCCGGGACGAGGAGGGGGTGGTTTCGACAGGAGCGAGGCGACCAATTCGCCGCGACGGACGGTGAGTCGAGCATTTCGAGATGACGTGCCCGGTTCTCGCTCCCGTTTCTCATGCCGAATATCCCCCTCCCCCGTAATAGGCAACCGTTGTGCGGGAAAGGCGCAAAATAAGACTTCCGTGGCCTGGTACGGGAATTCCCCGAACTCCCTTTCCGTAGGGCGTGTGTCGTGCCGAACGTATGCGGTAACCGCCAGCCACCGCCCGCACGTTGACCGCGACGCCCCCCGGGGCCCGGGGGGCGTCGCGGCGCGGCCGTCACCCGCGTGGGTGGCGGCGCGCGCCGTTGCCCCCGGCCCCTCCCGCGCCGCGCGGGTGGGGCGCCGCGCCGCGTGAGTGGGGCGCCGCGCCGGGCGTGGGGAGTGGGGGCTAGGGTCGGGCGCCGTGTCGCGTCGATCTTCGTTGTTGTGGCTGCTCGCGCCCTACGTGCTGTACCTGGGCGCGTTGCCGCTGGTCAATCGGGTACACCCGACCGTCTTCGGGTTGCCCTTCCTGGTGTTCTGGATGGTGGTGGCCACCGTGCTGACGCCGGTCGCGGTGTGGTTGGCGTGGCGGGGCCAGCGGAAGCGGGGGCGGGCATGAGCACCGACGCCGCCGTCGCCACCTCCGTCTTCGCCGGATTCATGGTGCTCACCGTCGCGCTCGGGCTGCTGTCGGTACGCGCCGGACGCGCCGCCAAGGGCGGTGGCGGCCTCGCGGACTGGTCGGTGGGCGGGCGCAGCCTGGGCACCGTGTTCATCTGGGTGCTGATGGCCGGCGAGGGCTACACCAGCTTCAGCTACCTCGGCGCGGCCGGCTGGGGCTACAACTTCGGCGCGCCCGTGCTGTACGTCATCGCGTACATGTCCTGCGGGTACGCCATCGGGTACCTGGTCGGCCCGATGCTGTGGGGTTACGCGCGGCGGCACGGGCTGGTCGGCATCACCGACATGATCGCCCACCGGTACGGGCGACCCTGGCTGGGCGCCCTGGTGGCGGTGGGGGCGACGGTGTGTCTGCTGCCCTACATCCAGCTCCAGATCACCGGCATGGGCGTGGTCGTCTCGACCATCTCGTACGGGGCGATCAGCCTGGACTGGGCCTACTTCCTGGCGTTCGCGATCACCACCGGGTTCGTGGTGGTCAGCGGGCTGCGCGGCAGCGCGTGGGTGTCGGTGCTCAAGGACGTGCTGGTCATCGGCACGTTGGGGTTCCTGGCGGTGTACGTGCCGGTGCACTACTTCGGTGGCTACGGGGACTTCCTGGGGCGCCTGGTGGACGAGAAGGCGCAGTGGCTGACCTTTCCCGGACACGCGTCGGGCGGGTTGGACCAGGGCTGGTTCGTCTCGACCAGCCTCCTCAACTCCCTGACCGTGGTGATCTTCCCGACGACCGTCGCCGGCTACCTCGGCGCGCGCAGCGCGGACACCCTGCGGCGCAACGCGATCGCCCTGCCCCTGTACAACGTGCTGCTGCTCGTGCCCATGCTGCTGGGCATGGCGGCGCTGTTCGTGGTGCCGGGGCTGGTGGGCGCGGAGTCGAACCTGGCGCTGTTCAAGCTCGTGGTGGACTCGCTGCCGGCCTGGGCGGTCGGGGTGATCGGCGTGGCCGCCGCGCTGTCGTCGATCGTGCCGATGGCCGTGTTCATGCTGGTCATCGGCACCATGTGGGGTCGCAGCGTGCTGGGCCTGGTGCCGCGTCTGGCCGCCCGGCAGAAGCTCGGTTCGCAGGTGGTGGTCGTGGTGGCGGGCGCGTTGGCGCTGCTGCTGACCTACACCGCGCCCAACACGCTGGTGCGGCTGTCGTTGATCTCGTACGAGGGGATGGCCCAGCTCGTGCCGATGCTGCTGCTGGGGCTGGCCTGGCGTCGGATGACGCTGTACGGGGCGCTCAGCGGGTTGGTCGTCGGCGCCACGCTGGTGTCCGTGCTGGTCTTCACCGACCGCGACCCCCTGTGGGGCGTGAACGCGGGTCTGGTCGCGCTGGTCCTCAACCTGGCGGTGGCCGTCGCGGTCAGCCTGCTCGGCCCGCGCGAGGCGGACGGCCGCCCGGACGGCGAGGTGCTGGCCGACTGGGAGACGCCGGAGGAGGCCGCCGCGCCGGCCGGGCCACCCGGCGCGGACGACACGTCGGGCGCCGCCCGCGCGTGACCGGGGCCCGTGCCGGGGCCACGGGGCTTCCGCGGGCGTGGGCCACGGGGGCTTCCGGGTCAGGCGGGTTCCGGGGGGACGGGGCGGGACTCGGCCGCCGCGCGACGGGCCGCCTCCAGGACGGCCAGCGGGCGTGGGCCACGGGGGTTTGCGGGTCAGGCGGGTTCCGGGGGGACGGGGCGGGACTCGGCCGCCGCGCGACGGGCCGCCTCCAGGACGGCCAGCGTGGCGGCGGCCTGCGCGCCGGTGACCGGCGGGGGCCCGCCGGAGCGCAGGGCGTGGACGATGGCGGCGTAGTAGGCCGGGTAGTCGCCCCGTTCCGTCGGCACCGGCTCGCCGCCGCCGGTCGGCGGTGAGATGCCCGCGCCGATCCGACCCCACGCGGACTCGGGCTCCACGCCCCAAGCCGAGCCGTCGCCGGGGCGGCGGCCCTCGCGGAGCGCGGCCTCCTGCGGGTCCAGCCCGTACTTCACGTAGCCCGCCGTGCTGCCCAGCACCCGAAAGCGCGGGCCGAGTTGGGCGGCGGTGGCGCTCGCCCACAGCTGGGAGCGCACGCCGGTGGCGTGGGTGAGCGCGAGGAAGGTGTCGTCGTCCGCCTCGGCGCCGGCTCGCCGTACGTCGCTCTCGGCGTACACCGAGGTCACCGGGCCGAACAGGGTCAGGGCCTGGTCGACGAGGTGGCTGCCCAGGTCGTAGAGGAGGCCGCCGATCTCGGCCGGGTCACCGGACTCGCGCCAACCGCCCTTGGGTCGGGGCCGCCAGCGTTCGAAGCGGGACTCGAAGCGCTGGACGTCGCCGAGCGCGCCCTCGCGCACGAGCCGGGCCACGGTGCGGAAGTCGTTGTCCCAGCGGCGGTTCTGGAAGGCGCTCAGCAGCAGCCCGCGCGCGTCGGCCAGCGCGCTCACCTCGCGGGCCTCGGCGGCCGTCGCGGCCAGCGGCTTGTCCACCACGACCGAGAGGCCGGCCGCCAGCGCGGTGCGGGCCAGCGGCACGTGGGTGCGGTTGGGGGAGGCGATGACGACGAGGTCGAGCGCGTCCGCGTCGGCGAACAGGTCGTCGGCGGTGCCGACGGCCCGCGCGCCGGGGTGCGCCTCCCGCGCCGCGCGCTGCCGTTCGGGGCGTGAGGTGACCACCGTGCGCAGGGTGAGGCCGTCGGTGGCGGCGACCAGCGGGGCGTGGAAGACCGACCCCGCGAGCCCGTAGCCCACGAGCCCGACGCGCAGCGGGCCGTCCCGCGTCAACGGCGGCCGTACGGGCGCCTCGTCGGGGCCCGCTCCCGGCCTGGCGCCCGCGCTCGCGGGGCCTCCGCCGCCGGCGGGCGCCCCGGGCGCGCTGGTCGGGGTGCCCGTGCCGGGCGTACCGGGCCTCTGGTGCGTGCTGTCGACGCCGTCCGTGCCATCCATGCCGAGGACTCTGGCAACGCGGGTGCCTCAGCGCAACCGGTGCGCGCGCGGGGCGTGGCGGCCCGCCCCGGACCGGCCTGCGCGGCCTGTGGCCCGGGAGGCCGGCCGGGCGCCGCCGTACGCCCACGGGCCGGGCCCGCCGTCCCCCGGGGCCGAGCCCGCCGTCTCCCGGGGCCGAGGTCGTCGGTCGGCGCGTCAGGGGCCGTCGGTCGGGACGGGCCGGGCGCCGTGGCCCTCGACGAGCGGGGTCAGGCCGTCCAGGAGGGCACGCAGGCCGGTGGCGAAGAGGTCGTCGATGCGCAGGTCGTAACCGTCGGTGAAGCTCCCGACCACCCTGGTGAAGGTCGGGAACCGGTGCGAGCGCACCAGGTCGCGCAACGCCGGGGCCCGGCTGTCCATCCACTCCTCGTCGGACTGGCCCGTGTCCGCCTCGGCGCTCGTCTCCCACTCCAGATGGACGGCCATGCCCTGGACGTGGCTGTAGACGAGCAGGTGGATCTCGAAGAGCGTGGTCGGGTCGAGGCCGTGCCCGTCCAGGGCGCGCAGCAGCCACTCGCCGTGACCCACCAGGTTGGGCACCATCAACGGACGCGTCAGCGAACCGAGTTGGGCCAGCCACGGGTGACGCCGGTACAGGCCCCACAGCGTGTGGGCGCCCAGCTCGACGCGGGGCCGCCAGCCGGCCGGAGGCTTCGCCGGATAGCCCACCTCGCCGTACGCCGCGTCCGCCATCAGCAGGATCAGCTCGTCCTTGCTGGGGACGTAGCGGTACGGCGACATCACGGCGACGCCCAGCCGGGCCGCGACCCCGCGCATCGACAGCGCCGCGAGCCCCTCGGTGTCGGCCATGTCGATGGCCGTACGGACGATCCGGTCCAGGCTGAGCTCCGCTTCGGGCGGCGGTCCCGGGGCCGGAGCCGGGCGGCGGCGGGCCGGTGGCGCGGGGGAGGCGACGCCACCGGCGACGACGGTGCCGGCCCGTGGCCGGGCCACCACGAGCCCCTCAAGGCGCAGCGTGGTCAGCGCCTTGGTGGCGGTGGCCATCGCCACCCCCCACTCGCGGGCGAGCTGCCGGGTGGAGGGCACCCGGTCGCCGGGCGCCAGCTCGCCCGCGGTGACGCGCCGGCGCAACTCGGCGGCGATCCGCAGATACGGCGGTGGGTCGTGGGCTCCTATGGGCTTGGTCACAGCCTGCCGCCTTCCCGTTCTGTACTAGTGCGGAGGCTAGCAGCGGGTACGCCGAACATCCGGTAACTGCCCTAGTACAGCGGGCCGAACAGGCCCGTTGAGGCCCCTCCGCGTACGCCGTACGTTCGGGGCGCACACGGCGTACAGGAGGCTCACATGCGGACCGTTCTCATCTCCGGCGGCGGGATCGCCGGACCCACCCTCGCCTACTGGCTGCACCGGCACGGCTTCGCCGCCACCGTCGTCGAACGCGGCCCGGGACCGCGTACCGGCGGCCAGGCCATCGACATCCGTGGCGTGGCCCTGGACGTCGTGGAGCGGATGGGCCTGCTGGAGCGGGCGCGCGCGGCGCGGACCCGGATGCGCGGCATGTCGGTCCTCGACCCCGAGGGCCGCGAGATCGAACGCTCGACGGAGGCCACCCGCAGCGGCGGCCGGCTCGACAGCCCGGACATCGAGCTGATGCGCGAGGACCTGGTGCGGATGGCGTACGAGCGGACGCGCGCGGACGTCGAGTTCGTCTTCGGCGACAGCGTCACGGCCCTCGTCGAGGGCCCGGACGGGGTGCGGGTGGACTTCGCGCACGCGCCCTCGCGCACCTTCGACCTGGTCGTCGGGGCGGACGGGCTGCACTCGACGGTGCGGCGGCTGGCCTTCGGCCCCGAGGAGGGCTTCCTCCACCACCTGGGCAGCTACCTCTCGGTGTTCAGCGCGGACAACTTCCTGGGCCTGGAGGACTGGCAGGTCTGGATGCGGGACGGCGACGTGGGCTTCGGCATCCTCGCCGTCCGTGGCAACACCGAACTGCGGGTGGCCTTCGGCTTCGAGTCCGCCCCGCTCCCCGCCGACCAGCGCACCCCCGACGGGCTGCGCCGCGCCATCGTCGACCGGCTCAACGCCCTGCGCTGGGAAGGCGAACGGCTGGCCAAGGCCGCGGCGAGCGCGCCCGACTTCTACTGCGACGCCATGGCCCAGATCCGGATGGAGCGCTGGTCGCGCGGCCGGGTCACCCTCCTGGGTGACGCCGGCTACTGCCCCTCGCCGCTGTCCGGGCAGGGCACCAGCCTGGCGCTGGTGGGGGCGTACGTCCTGGCCGACTGCCTGGCCACGGCGCGGGTCGACCACGCGGCGGCGTACACCGCCTACGAGCGGCGGATGCGCCCGTACGCCACCGCCAACCAGGCCCTGGTCACCGACAACCCCGGCGGGCCCCCTGGCGAGGAGGCCATGACCCGGGCCAAGAACGCGCTCACGCTGGACGGCTAGCGGCCGCGCCCGGCTGGCCCGCGGGGAAGGGCCGGCGGCCGGTGGGGCGTGGGCTGCGGGCCGTCAGGTGGCGGCCGTGGGGCGTGGGCCGTTCGGGCGGGATTTCGTGGGAGAGGGGTCGGTCCGGCGGCGAGGGGTGGGGCGCGTGACGGGGCGTGGAAGGTTGCTCAGACCGAGGGAGCACTCCCCTTGCCCCCGAGCAGAAGGTCACGCATGCGTTCGCCCCACCCCCAGTCCCGCTGGTGGTCGCGGCGTCCGGCGCCTGTCCCGGTTCCGGCCGCCGCACCCGTCCCCGCCCAGGCCCCGGTTCGTGGGTGCGCCCCGCCGCCGGCCCGGCTCGCGCCCGCCGGCCGCGTCGGCCCGCGCGCGGCGTCCGTCGCCGCTGTCGTCGGGGCCCTGGTGGCGGCCCTGCTCGCGGTGGCGCCGACCGCCCCCACGGCCCCGGCCGCCGCCGCCTCGCGTGGCGCCGCGCTCGCCCCCGAGTGCGGGGACGCCTCGGACGCCGACTTCCCCATCGGGACGCGGCTGCACGCCGGGCCCGGCGACTACCGCGCGGGCGACCCGTGGCGACACTGGCGGCTGGATCTGCGCAACACCACCCGGGTGGCGTGCGCGGCCATCCATCCCGTCGCCCTGTTCGCCGACCGCGCGCACGCGCTCCGCCCCGACCAGCTACGGGTCGAGTTCCACGATCCGTACCAGCGGCGCTGGCGCCCGGTGCGGTTCGAGGTGACCGACGAGGACGAGAACGTCGGCGTCTTCGACGGCGGCGGTCGCCGGCAGGCGCCCCGCTTCACGGGGTTCGAGGTGCCCGCGCGCGAGACGCTGACGGTCCGGGTGCGGGTCAGGTTCGCCGCGCACGCGCCCATCGGGCCCGCCTCCGCCGCCGTGACCGCCATGCAGCGCCAGCACCAGGACGGGGACTGGGTCGGCCAGTCGCCGACGTACCGGTTCACGATCCAGCCGGCCCGGGCCGACGCCCGGTCCAGCGAGCCGGGCACCACGGACGACGACGGGCCCGACGTCGGCGCCGAGTCCGACGTCAGCACCGAGTCCGGCGCCAGGACCGGGGAGGCGCCCGACGGCCACCCCGACCGCGCGCCGGCCACCGGCGACGTCGCGCGGCAGGGCACCGGTGCGGGGGAAGGGGCCGGCGCGGGGGAGGGGACCGGCCCCGGCGCGACACTCCCCGGCGCCGACACCGCGCCCGGCGACCCGCCCGCCGACGCCCCGCCACAGCTCGCGGCGACCGGCCCCGCCTCCGGCCCGCTGTGGGGGCTCGCCGCGCTCGCGCTCGGCCTGCTCGTCGGCGGTGCCGCGCTCCTGGCCCGCACCCGTGGGGCCCGCGCCCCCCGCCGACCGCGCGGCTCCCGCCGCTGACGCCGGGCCGCCCGCCGCCAGCCCGCCCGGCTCGCTGGGCACGCCTCATCGGGCCCACCCGACGGCACCCCGTCGGCCCACCCGGGGCCACCCCGCCAGGGGCTTCCCCCGGTCGTCGTGCGCCCGGCCCGCGGGCGCGCTCTCGCTGGGTGGTGCGAGGATCACCGCGTGGAATACCCGAACGACCAGGCACCTGGCGCACCCATCAGGGCGGGCGTCCCCGAGCACGGGCGCATCCCCAAGTACTACGCCGTCAAGACCCAAGTGTCGGCGCTGATAGACGAGTTGGGGCAGGGTGAACTGCTGCCGACCGAGCGTGATCTGGCCGTGCGGTTCGCGGTCTCGCGCGAGACGCTGCGTCAGGCGTTGCGTGAACTGCTCCTTGAGGGGCGGCTGCGGCGGATGGGGCGCGGCACCGTGGTGGCCGGGCCCAAGCTGGAGCAGCCGCTGTCGTTGGCGAGTTACACCGAGGGCGTGCGCCGTCAGGGCCGCCGGCCGGGACGTACGCTCATCACCCTCGACCAGTTCCCCTGCCCGCCCCGGCTGGCCGTCGAGCTGGAGCTGGAGCGGGGCGTGCCGGTCTGGCACCTGGAGCGGGTCCTGCTCGCCGACGACGAGCGGATGGGCCTGGAGAGCACGTACGTGGAGGTCGCCCGCGTCCCGCGACTGGCCAGCGACTTCGAGCCCGACTCGTCGTTCTACGGCTATCTGCACGACCGGCTCGGCATCGGGTTCGGCGACGCGGACGAGCGGCTGGAGACCGTGTTGGCCACCCCGCGCGAGGCGCTGCTCATCGGCACCCCGCCCGCGCTGCCGATGCTGCTCATCCACCGGATCTCGCGCGACCTGGAGGGCCGCCCGCTGGAGCGCGTGCGCTCGCTGTTCCGGGGCGACCGCTTCAGCTTCACCACCCACCTGGGCTCGTCGGCGACCTGAGCCGGCGCCGGAACCGGAATCCGAGCCGGGACCCGCTCCGCCCGTCGGAGCCCGCTTCCCGGACCCGTGACCGGGCCGTGGACCGCGTACGGGCCACGCCCGTCGGGCCCGCCGCCCACCCGGGGCGTACGTACTCCCAACGCCCCCACCAGATCGCCCATCCACCGCCCAAGCGGGCCAAAGTGACAGCCTGTTTGATCACGGAAAGATAACGGGTCTAGGCCAGGCTTGCGCCCGTGTTCACCTGGACGTCGCCGACTGGATTGGTTTGAGTCACTCCGCGCGGCGAACGTCGGGGTCATGCGAGTGATAGTCGTCGGAGCCGGCGTGGTGGGAACCATGCACGCCTGGCAGGCAGTGGAACGCGGCCACGAGGTCGTACACATCGAGCGCGAGGCCGAGGCCCGTGGTGCCTCGGTCCGTAACTTCGGCCTGGTCTGGGTCGGTGGACGGGCCGGTGGCGCGGAGCTGGAGACCGCGCTGCGGGCCCGCGAGCTGTGGGAGGGCATCGGCGCCCGGGTGCCCGGCCTCGGGTTTCGGCCCAACGGCTCCCTGACCATCGTCACCAACGAGGACGAGCTGGCCGTGGCCCGGGCCGCGACCGAACGTCCGGACGCCGCCGAGCGCGGCTACCGGCTGCTGGACGCCGCCCAGGCGCGCGCCCTGAACCCGGCGCTGCGCGGCGAGTTCGCCGGCGCCCTGTGGTGCGAGCGCGACGGAGCCGTGGAGCCCCGGGTCGCCCAGCGCGCGCTGAAGGACGCGCTGCTGGCCTCCGGCCGCTACACCTTCGTCGGCGGGCGCGAGGTCCGCGAGGTCACCGGGCCCGGCGCGGTCCGCGACGACCACGGCACCGTCCACACCGGCGACGCGGTGATCCTGTGCACCGGCGCCTGGCTCGGCGGCCTGGTCCGCGAGCTGGCCCCCGAGCTGCCGGTGCGCCGCGTGCGGTTGCAGATGATGCAGACCGCGCCGCTGGGCGAGACGCTGACCACCTCGGTCGCCGACGCCGACAGCTTCCGCTACTACCCGGCCTACCAGGGCCGCGCCCTGGACGCGCTGGCCGCCGCCCAGCGGCAGACCCCGGTGGCGGCCGAGCACAGGATGCAGCTCCTGATGGTGCAGCGCGCGGACGGCGGGCTGACCATCGGCGACACCCACGAGTACGCCGAGCCGTTCGGCTTCGACGTCGTCGAGGACCCCTACGAGCACCTGACCCGCGTCGTCGAGGGCCTCATCGGCCGCCCGCTGCCGGCGATCCGCCACCGCTGGGCCGGCGTGTACGCGCAGTGCGTCGACACCGGCCGGGTCGTGCACCGCGAGCGCGTCGCCGACGGCGTGTGGCTGGTCACCGGGCCCGGCGGGCGCGGCATGACCTGCTCCCCGGCGATCGCCGAGACCACCGCCAACGAACTGGGCTGGTAACCGACATGACACCGCGACAGCACCCCGAGACCACTCCCGAGGAGCGCGCCATCCGGCTCGTCGTCCTCGACATGGCCGGCACCACCGTCGCCGACGACGGCCTGGTCGAGCAGGCGTTCACGGCCGCCGCCAGCGAACTGGGCGTCGAGCCCGGCGGCCCCGAGCACGCGGACCAACTCACCTACGTGCGCGCCACCATGGGCGAGTCGAAGATCTCCGTCTTCCGCCACCTGTACGGCACCGAGGAGCGGGCCCAGCGCGCCAACCGGGCCTTCGAGACGGCCTACGGCCAGCTCGTGGACGCCGGCCACTGCGCGCCGCTGCCCGGCGCCCGGGAGGCCATCGAGGAGCTGACCGCGCAGGGCCGCACCGTCGTGCTGAGCACCGGCTTCGCCCGCCCGACCCAGGACGCGATCATCGCCGCGCTGGGCTGGCGGGACCTGGTCCCGCTCGCGCTGTGCCCCTCCGACGTGGGCGGCCGGGGCCGCCCCTACCCGGACATGGTGCTCGGCGCGCTGCTGCGCACCCACGCCGCCGACGGCGTCCAGCAGATCGCGGTGGCCGGCGACACGGCGTACGACATGCGCTCGGGCCGCCGCTCCGGCGCCAGCCTGGTCGCCGGCGTGCTGACCGGCGCGCACGACACCGCGCACCTGCGCGCCGCCGGCGCCACCCACGTCCTGCCCTCGGTGGCCGCGCTGCCCGCGCTGATCGCCGCGTACGAGGCGGGCGACACCGGCGCGTACGAGACGGGGGACGCGGGCCAGGGCGGCGCCGAGGCCGTGGGGGCCGCGCCGTGAGCGCGACGACCACGCCGCCCAGCGGCATCCGCTTCGAGCGGGTCAGCGTCGCCTACGGCAAGCGCGGCGAGTCCGTGGCGCTGGACGCGCTGGACCTGACCGTCGAACCGGGCGAGGTCATGGCCCTGCTCGGCCCCTCCGGCTCCGGCAAGACCACCGCGCTGCGGGCGGTCGCCGGCTTCGTCCAGCCCGCCTCGGGCCGGGTGTTCATCGGCGAGCGCGACGTGACCGCCCTGCCGCCGCACCGGCGCGGCATCGGCATGGTCGTCCAGCAGTACGCCCTCTTCCCGCACATGCGGGTCGAGCAGAACGTGGCCTTCGGCCTCAAGGCGCACCGGGTGCCGCGCGGCGAGATCGCCGGGCGGGTCGCCGAGGCGCTGGAGATGGTCGGCATGGCCACCTACGCCCGGCGCTACCCGCGCGAGCTCTCCGGCGGCCAACAGCAGCGCGTGGCCATCGCCCGCGCGCTGGCCATCCGCCCCGGCGTACTGCTCCTGGACGAGCCGCTGTCCGCGCTCGACGCGCAGCTGCGCTCCGGCATGCTGGCCGAACTGGCCCGCCTGCACCGCGAGTTGCCCGACGTGTCGATCCTGTACGTCACCCACGACCAGGTCGAGGCGCTGACGCTGGCCGACCGGATCGCGGTCATGGACAAGGCGCGGCTCCAGGACTGCGGCACGCCCCAGGACCTCTACCGGCGCCCGCGCACCGAGTTCACCGCCTCCTTCGTCGGCAACGCCAACCTGCTGCCGGTCACGGTCACCCCGAACGGGGTACGCCTGGCCGACACGGAGCTGACCGTGGCCCCCGTCACCGACGGGCCGGCACCGGGCGCGCGGGCCACGCTGTGCGTGCGACCGCACCTGGTGGACCTCGGCGAGGGCGAGAACACGCTGCGCGGGACCGTCACCGAGGTGCAGTGGCGCGGCTCCACACACCGGCTGTTCGTCGACGTCGCGGGCCACCGCGTCAAGGCCGACGTACGCGAGCTGCGCGAGACCCCGACCCTGGGGCAGCGGGTGACGCTGCACTTCGCCGCCCGGGACGCGGTGCTGCTGCCGGCCGACACCGGCCCCGACACCGGCGCTGACCCGCGGGCCGGCGCCAGCGCCGGTGCCGACGCGGCACCCGGCCCCGCCGACCCGCCGGCCCCCGAGGCGGCCGGCCCGGCGACGGGACGTACCGACCCGGCGGACCCGGCGCGCGCCCTGGCCGCCACGCCCGCCGCACCCTCGCTGGCCAAGGGCGTGACCCCAGGCGCGGGAGGGGGCACCGATGGCTAGCGCACGCGCCGCCGCCCGCCCCACGGGCACGGACCCGGCCACCCCGGGCCCCACCAGCACGGACACCAGGGCGATGGCCGCCGGCAAGCCGGCCGGGACCGGCCCGATGGGCGCGGGCCCCAGCGGCCGGCGCGGCGGCCGGGCGGCCGGACCGGGCCGCTGGCTGTGGGCCCTGCCGCCGGTCGCCGTGCTCGGACTGGTCTTCCTCTACCCGCTCTACCTGGTGGTCGAGCAGTCCTTCAGCCCGGACGAGGGCGGCACCTCGCTCGCCCCCTACCGCGAGGTCTTCGCCTCCGAGGCGTTCCGCGAGGCGCTGTGGACCACCGTGTGGATCGCGGCCTGCGCCACCGTCGGTTGCCTGGTCCTCGGCTTCGTCCTCGCGCTGATCATCGCCTTCGTGCCGTTCCCCGGTGGGAAGGCGGTCGCCAAGTTCATCGACGTCTTCCTCTCCTTCCCGTCCTTCCTGATCACGCTGGCGCTGCTGTTCATCTACGGCACGGTCGGCATGGCCAACGGGGTGTGGACGGACGTGAGCGGCGCCTCCAGCGGCCCGTTCGACTTCCTCAACACGCCCTGGGGCGTCCTCCTCGCGGAGATCACCTACTTCACGCCGTTCGTCATGCGCCCGCTGCTCGCCGCGTTCTCCGGCATCGACACGGCCCAGCTGGAGGTGGCCTCCTCGCTGGGCGCCCGGCCCGCGCGCATCGTGCGCCAGGTGATCCTGCCCGAGGCACTGCCCGCGCTGGCCGCCGGTGGCGGCCTGGTGCTGGTGATGTGTCTGAACGAGTTCGGCATCGTCCTGTTCACCGGCGCCAAGGGCGTCACCACGCTGCCGATGCTGGTCTACAGCGAGGCGATCCTGGAGTCGGACTACCCGGCCGCCTGCGTCGTCGCCGTCGTCAACATCGCCCTCTCGGTCGGCCTGTTCGGCCTCTACCGCGCGCTCGTCGCGCGCACCGGGCCCGGCGGCACGTCCACGCTCTCCCGGGGGGCCCGCCGTGCTGGTGCATAGCCGAACGGGCCGCTGGACGGCCTGGACCGTGTTCTTCGCGCTCTTCCTGCCGCTGTTCGCGCTGCCGCTGCTGGTGATCGTGGCCGCCTCGTTCGCCACCCACTGGAGCGGGGCCTTCCCCTCCGGGCCGACCACCGAGCACTACGGCGCCGCCGTACGCGGCGAGTCCCTCCAGGCGCTGACCACCAGCCTGGTGACCGCGCTGACCGCCAGCGTGCTGGCGCTGGCGGTGGGCACCTGGGCGGCGCTGGCCGCCGGACAGCTGCGCCGGCGCGGCAAGCGCGTGGTGGACGCGCTGTTCATGCTGCCGGTCGCGGTGCCCTCGGTGGTCGTCGGCCTCGCCGTCCTGGTCGCCTTCAGCAAGCCGCCGATGCTGCTCAACGGCACCCGGTGGATCGTCATCCTGGCCCACGGCGTGCTGGTCACCGCCTTCGCCTACCAGTCGGTCTCGGCCGCGCTGACCCGCCTGGACCCGGCGTACGAGCAGGCCGCGGCCAGTCTCGGCGCCCGGCCCTGGCTCGTGCTGTGGCGGGTCAAGCTGCCGCTGCTGCTGCCCTCGCTCAACGCCGCGGCCGGTCTGTGCTTCGCGCTGTCCATGGGCGAGCTGAGCGCCACGATGATGCTCTACCCGCCGGACTGGATGCCGCTGCCGGTGCGCATCTTCACCGCCACCGACCGGGGCGCCCTGTTCACCGGCTCCGCCGTCGCCGTGGTCCTGATGGGCACGACGCTGCTGGTCCTGCTGGCCGTCTCGCGCATCCGCACCCGGGCCAGCTACCGCTGACCCACCCCCCGCTCGGGCCCGCCTCCCCCCGCCGGCCCGCCCCCGCCCGCCCACCGACAGCCCCCCACGCGCCTTCCCACCCTCACCGTCACGGAGACACCACAGCCATGCGCACCCCCACCACCGCCCGCAGCGCGCACCGCGCGCGCCGGTACCTCAAGCCCGCCGTCGCCCTCACCGGAGCCCTCGTCCTGACCGGGACGCTGGCCGCCTGTAGCGAGTCCGCCGACAAGGACGCCAAGGTCGTCACCGTCTACAGCGCCGACGGCCTCAAGGGCGAGGACGGCAAGGGCTGGTACGACACGGTGTTCAAGGACTTCGAGAAGAAGACCGGCATCAAGGTCAAGTACGTCGAGGGCGGCTCCGGCGAGATGGTGCAGCGCGCCGTCCGCGAGAAGTCCAACACCCAGGCCGACGTGCTGATCACACTGCCGCCGTTCATCCAGCAGGCCGACAAGAAGGGCCTGCTCAAGGCGTACACGCCGCAGGGCGCCGAAGCCGTCGCGCCCAGCGACAAGGACACCGACGGCAAGTGGATCTCGGTCGTCAACAACTACTTCTCCTTCGCCTACAACAAGAAGGAGCTCAAGCAGCCGCCGAAGACCTGGGAGGAGCTGCTGGACGGCAAGTACAAGAACAAGCTCCAGTACTCCACGCCGGGCGTCGCCGGCGACGGCACCGCCGTCGTCATCAAGGCGATGCACGACTTCGGCGGCAAGGACGCCGCCATGAAGTACCTCGGCGACCTCCAGGCCAACAACGTCGGCCCGTCCTCCTCGACCAGCAAGCTCGCCCCCAAGACCGACAAGGGCGAGCTGCACGTGGCCAACGGCGACGTGCAGATGAACTTCGCCCAGTCCAAGTCCATGCCCAACCTGGGCATCTGGTTCCCGGCCAAGGACGGCGGCCCGCGCACCACCTTCGCCCTGCCCTACGCGGCCGGCCTGGTCAACAAGGCCCCGCACAGCGCCAACGGGCAGAAGTTCCTCGACTACCTGCTCAGCGAGACCGCCCAGCGCCAGGTCAGCGAGATCGGCGGCGGCTTCGCGGCCCGGACCGACATCAAGGCCACCGACGCCAACGCCACCGCGCTCGCCGAGATCATGAGGGGCGTCGAGGTCTTCAAGCCGGACTGGAAGGACATCGACGAGAACTACACCGAGTACATCGACGCGTGGAAGTCCGCCACCGGCAGCTGACCCACCTACCCACACGCCCCCACGACCCGCCGGCCACCACCGGATGACGGGCCTGGTCCGGGCCGCCCGGCGCCCCGCGCGCCGCGCGGCCCGGACCCGGTTCAGGAGCATCCGGCACCGACGCCGGCGCGCTGACCTGGGGGCCAGCGTCCGGACGGCGGCGCGTACGTCATCGGCCAGGCGGGCTCGCCCACCGCGTCGCACGCCGTCGGCTATGTCCGCGGCGACGCTCTGAACTACGCGAACGGCCTCTCGGGCGCGTGGACGGGACCGGCCCTGGCCGCGTGAGCGACCCGCCGAGGCGGCCAGGGTGCGCCGCGTTCAGACCAGGTCCACCAGGTCCGCGATGGAGTCCCTGATGTGGGTCGGACGGTAGGGGAACGTGTCGACGTCCGCCGCCGCGGTCAGCCCGGTGAGGACCAGGAACGTCTCCATGCCCGCCTCCAGGCCGGCCAGCACGTCGGTGTCCATCCGGTCGCCGATCATGGCACTGCTCTCGGAATGCGCGCCGATCGTGTTGAGGCCCGTCCGCATCATGAGCGGGTTCGGCTTGCCCACGAAATAGGGCTCCTTCCCCGTCGCCTTCGTGATGAGGGCGGCGACGGCCCCGGTCGCGGGAAGAGCGCCCTCGGCGGAGGGGCCGGTCTCATCCGGGTTCGTGGCGATGAAACGAGCCCCGGCGTTAATCAACCGAACAGCCTTCGTCATGGCCTCGAAGGAGTACGTGCGAGTTTCACCCAAGATCACAAAATCGGGGTCGGTGTCGGTCAGGACATAGCCCACCTCGTGCAGCGCGGTGGTGAGGCCCGCCTCCCCGATCACGTACGCCGAGCCGTTGGGGTGCTGGTCGTCGAGGAACTTCGCCGTGGCCAGCGCGGAGGTCCAGATGTTCTCCGCGGGCACTTCGAGCCCGATGCGAGACAGCCGAGCCTGCAGGTCGCGGGCGGTGTAGATGGAGTTGTTCGTGAGCACCAGGAACGGCTTCGCGGAATCGCGCAGCTTCTTTATGAACGCGTCCGCTCCCGGCACCGGGACACCTTCGTGCATCAGCACGCCATCCATGTCGGTGAGCCACGACTCGATGGGCTTCCGCTCTGCCATGCCGTTCTCCTGTACACCTGGGCTTCCTGGGGTGCCGGAACGACTCTGTGCCGGCACCCCAGCGTAACGAGCCCCTGGCCAGTCAAATTCGGTCACCGACGAAACGGCGAGCCTCCCAGACGCCACGCCAACAGGGGCGAGGCCACCCCTGTTCAGGTGGCGGCCGGTCCCCACCGCCCACGGCCCCCTCCCCGTCGCCGGCGTGGTCACGATGGGAAGCGGCCGGGAAGACGATGCGGAACCGTGGAAGAAGGCGTGGTGTCACCACCGTGCGATCTGTCCGCGCGACGGTCGTCAGGCAGGTGCCGGCCAACTCGATTCATGGGCCATACGCGAAATCGTTGATGACGTGACATCGTGACTGCCCCAGCCTTCGGGCCGAGGCGGTCCCGTTACGCACGGCCTACTTCCAGACGATCTCGATCAGGTCGGGGCGGAAGACGCCTCGCTGAGCTCCACCCTTGCCAGCGGGCTTGATCACCACGCTCTCGATGCTCTTCTGGATCTCTTCCCGCCTCATCCTCCCGGTCCATCGCCACCAACCCGGACGAGACCGGCCCCTCGGCCGAGGGCGCGCTGCCCGCCACCGGCTCGGTCGCCGCGCTGATCACCAAGGTCACCGGCCGGGAACCGTACGTCGTCGGCAACCCCAACCCGCTGATGACGCGCGCCGGCCTGAACGCCATCGGCGCCCACCCCGAGACCGGTCGAACGCGTCTGACCCACCCGCGAAGGCCCCGCGAAGGCCCCGCGAAGGCACCGGCCCCGGCCCCGCGCGCCCGTCGCCCACGCGAACGGACCAACGCGGGGCCGCAGCGGATGCGGGGGAGGGGGCGGTGCGCGAACCCTGGGAGTCCAGGAGGTTCACCATGCGCTTCGTCCCCCGCACGCTGGGTGCGGCGGTGGCCGCCGTCGGCGTGGCCGTCGTCGTGCCCGCCATCGGCTCCGCGGCCGACGAGCCGTCAGCCCCCGGCCCGCTGCGCGTCAGCCCGGCCACCGCCCGGCCGGGCGGCGAGGTGGAACTGCGGGCCTGGGGGTGCGAGGGGCGGCGCGGGGTCGCCACCTCGCGGGCCTTCGTCGTGGCCGCCCCGCTCGCCCCGGCGCCCACCGGCGGCGAGCTGTTCGCCGAGGCGATGATCCGTTCCACGGCCGAGCCGGGCGGCTACGACGTCACCGTCCGCTGCGCCGGCCACGTGCGGGAGGCCACCACCCGGGTCCGCGTCGACACCCCGGACCACCCGCGCGCGGACGCGCCCGCCACCCTCCCGGACGACGCGGCCAGCCCGCCCACCCGGGGGGAGGCGCGCCCGCACCCGGCCCTGACACCCGTCGCCCCGGTGCGGGCCGGCGGCGGCGCGACCGCCGACGAGCGCCACGAGGTGGCCGCCGACCCGGAGGCGACGCCCGACGGTGACCTGGGCGTGGCCGAGGCGTACGGCCTGGCGCTGGCCGGCGGCACGGCCCTGACCCTGGGCGGCATGGCCCTGCGTCGACGCGGCCGGGCCGGCCGCCCCGGCCACTGAGCGGCGGGGCGCCCATGGCCGGGAGCCCCGCGCCCGGCGGCGGCCGGGGTCGGCTGCTTGTCGGACTGGCCTGGGCGGCGTTACTGGTGGGCCTGTGGCTGTGGGGCAGGGACGGCGGCGCGGGCGTCCTCGCCGGGCCGACCACCGGCGACGTGGCCGCCGTCGGCCGCCCCGGCGGACGCGCCCAGCCCCACCCCCCGCTGTCCGCCGCCGCGCCCCGTACGCTCGACGCGCCGGGCGCCGGCGTGCGCTGGGCCCGTGTCGTGGGCCGCGACCTGGACGCGTCGGGGGCCGTCGACCCGCCGCCGTACGACAGGCCGGGCGACGTCGGCTGGTTCCGGGCGGGCCCGCGCCCGGGCCAGGCGGGGGCCGCCGTACTGGTCGGCCACGTGGACACCGAGGCCGGGCCCGCCGTCTTCCGCGACCTGGGCACGCTGCGGCCGGGCGAGCGGCTGCGGGTGGCACGGGCGGACGCGACGGTGGCCGAGTTCACCGTGGAGGACGTCGCGGTCGTCCCTCACGACCGGTTCGACCCGCACCGCGTCTACGGGCCCCGCCGGGCCGGCCGGGCCGAACTGCGGCTGATCACCTGCGGCGGCACCTTCGACCGCGCCACCCGCGCCTACTCGGCCAACGTCGTGGTCTCCGCGTATCTGACCGCCGCCCACCCCGCGCGCTGAGGCGGGCCCCCGCGCGCGGGGGCCCGCCGCGCCCCGGCCGGTACGTCGGGGCCGCGCCCGCGCGCGGCCACCGGACCGGCGGCGACCGGCGGGTACGCGCCCGGGGCCGGGGTCCGGTACGGCGGGCAGGACGGGTGGGCCGGCCGGTCCGGACGGGCCGCACGCCATGTCGCCGCGCGCTGGCGGGGCGTCGTCGCGGTACAACAGGGTGCCTACGGACACGGCCGCGACAGGGACGGGTGTGGAGGCATTGAATCGACCAGACGTGTCCCGAGGTGAGCCCGGGACAGCTTCGCGCGGCGCGCCGAGGGGGCCGCGCGGCCCGCGTCGCGACACGCCGCGGCGTAGGGGGCGGGCCCGGGTCGGTCGGGTCGCACGCGCCGCCGGCCCCGGCTGCCGGCGCCTGCTCGCGCGGCTGGTGCCGACGGTGGCCGCCGCGCTGCTGCTGGCCTCGGCGTGCTCGGCGCCGGCCGACGACGAGGGCGGGCGCGAGCGGGTGCGGGCGACCGACGTCGACAAGCCGATCGCGCAGCGGCCCGCGACGGTCGTGCCGTACTGGGTCAACCCGGACGGCAACGCGGCCCGCCAGCTCGCCGCCTACCGCGCGGACGGCCGCGTCGACGAGGCCGCGTTGATGGAGCGCATCGCCCGCCAGCCGGTCGCCGAGTGGATCGGCGTGGAGGACCCCCGGGGGCGGGCGCGGGGCTTCACCGAGGCGGCCCGCGTGGCCGGCCGGGAGGCGCTGCTGGTGCTGTACAACATCCCGCACCGGGACTGCGGCCAGTACTCCAGGGGCGGCGCGGGCGACGGCCGCGCCTACCGGAGCTGGCTGGACGAGGTGGTCGCCGGCATCGGGGACCGCCCCGCGACGGTGATCCTGGAGCCGGACGCGTTGCCGCACGTGGAGGACGGCTGCACGCCGAGGAAGTTCCACGAGGAGCGGTTCGCGCTGCTCGCCGAGGCCGTGCACCGGCTGCGCGAACTGCCGCGTACGCGCGTCTACCTGGACGCTGGAAACCCGCACTGGATCACCGACCCACGGCGGATGGCCGAGCCGCTGCGGCGGGCCGGTATCGAGGCGGCCGACGGCTTCGCGCTGAACATCGCCAACTACCAGACCACCGAGGAGAACACGACGTACGGGCGCAAGCTCTCGGAGCTGGTCGGCGGCAAGCACTTCGTCATCGACACCAGCCGCAACGGTCGGGGCCCGGCCCCCGGCGCGGACGACCCGCAGGCGTGGTGCAACCCCGGCCAACGCGCTCTGGGCGAGCCGCCCACCACCCACACCGGCGACGAGCGCGTCGACGCCTACCTGTGGGTCAAGCGCCCCGGCGAGTCCGACGGCCCCTGCAAGGGCGGCCCCCGAGCCGGCGCGTGGTGGCCCGACTACGCCCTGGACCTGGCCCGCAACGCGCCCGGCGCGCCGTGAGGGATCCGGCGCGCCGTGGGGTGGCGCGGGGCGGGAGCCGATCCGGTGGGGGAGCCGGCGTGGTGGGTGAGCTGGCCCGGGGCGGGAGCCGGCACGGTGGGGGATCCGGTGGGGTCCGGCGGGCGGGTCAGCCGTGGCCCGGGTGTCGGGTCGACCGTAGCCGGGTCCTGATGTTGTCGAAGTGGTCGCGGACGGCGGCCTCGGCCCGCAGCGCGTCCCCGGCGCGGACGGCGGCCAGGATCTCGCGGTGCTGCGCGCAGGTGACCCGCGGGTCGGGGGTGCCGTCCACCAGGTCCGTGCGCACCCGGTGGAACGCGTCCCAGAACGCTTCGAGCACCTCGCTGAGCAGCTGGTTGTCCAGCCCCCGGTACAGCGCCGTGTGAAAGGCCCGGTCGGTGTCGGCGCGTACCGGGCCGCGCTCGGCCTCGGTCGCCATGCGTTCCACCAACGTGTCCAGCGCGGCCAGGTCGGCCGCCGGGACCCGGCCCACCAGTCGGGCCAGCAGCCCGGTCTCCAGCGCCTCGCGCAGTTCGAGCAGCTGGAGCAGGCTGTCCTCGCCCCGGTAGTGCCCGGCGACGGTGCGAAACGTCAGGCCCTCGATCATCGGCGCCATCGACATGGCCCCGACGTAGGTGCCGAAGCCGTGCCGGATCTCCACGATGCCCATCGCCTGGAGTGCCTTGAGCGCCTCGCGCACCGAGTTCCGGCTGACGCTCATCAGCTCCATCAGCTCGGCCTCGGTGGGCAGCGGGGCACCCGAGGGCAGCCGCCCGTCGATGATCAGCCGCTTGATGCGTTCCTGGATGTCGCTCGCCACTCCGCGACCGTGCACCGCCACCTCCGGTATGACCATCCCCCGGTCGCGCGGCCAGGGAGACCCGGCGCGGGCGGCCGTGGTGCTACGGAACGACTGTGGGCCCTCCCGTCGATGACGAGAAGGCCCACAGTGTGACGTGCGCCGCCAGGGACTCGAACCCCGGACCCGCTGATTAAGAGTCAGCTGCTCTAACCAACTGAGCTAGCGGCGCGCGCTGACAAAGGAAACCTTACCCGACGTTGGAGTGTGCTTTCGACCGCGTTCGCGGACGCCCCCGCCCCCGTGCCCGTCGGCCCCGCCCGCCCGTGGTGGGTGGTCCATTGTCGGGGTGACTCGCGCGGCGACCCCGTGGCGCCCCGGGGGAATTCCGGGCCGGCTCGTCGGGCAATCCGTGCGGGCCGTCCGTGACGCGGGCCACACGCGCATTCGGGGGTGGTCGCATTCCGTCGCGTCCCCTATCGCATGAGCGTGCTCGGGCTCTCGGGCCGAAAGTCCCGGCCTTTCGGGACTTTGGACTGCCGGGTGCCGGGATTCGCTCTGTGAAGATCGTTCCGTTGCTCATGTCACCAGTTGCTCCGTCAACATGCGGTATGTCCCGGTAGTTGAGAAGCTGAAGTGCGCGGTCAGCGTCGTGGTGTGTTCTCAGATCTCGGAGGGGTTGGGTATGTCAGCGCCGGTCTTCCACGAATTCGAGCCCACGGCCGACTGCCCGTGCGCCGGATGTGTCGAGCGCCGCAGAACCGTGCCGCACGCGGCGCCCCCGCGCGCGGGCGGCCACCCGGCGGCCCACGGCGCGCGCCGGGCGCTGGTCCTCGTGGCGGCGGCCGGCACGGTGCTGGGCACCGCGAGCCACGGCGCGGGGGCGGCCGGCGGCCCCGCCGCCCGGGGCCCAGTGGGCCGGGACGCGGTGGGCCGGGCGGTCGTGGGCGCGGGCGTGGCCGAGGCGGCCGGCGCGGCCGAGGGGCTGGTCGCGGCCGGGATGGCGGCACTGGTGGACGGGGACGCGCCGCAGGGCGGGCCGGGCCCGCTGTTCGGCGCCGAACGACAGGTGACGGGCGGCCCCGCACCGGTCACCACCGTCGCCAGCCGCACCACCACCCGCGCCGCGATCATGAAGCGTGCCCAGCGCTGGGTGGACCAGCGGGTGCCGTACAGCATGAACGGCTACGCGAAGGACGGCTATCGGCGCGACTGCTCGGGTTTCATATCGATGGCCTGGAACCTGGGGAGCAACCAGTGGACCGGCAGCCTTCCCGGCTTCGCCGTACGGATTTCCCGAAACCAGCTCCAGCCGGGGGACATCCTGCTCTTCCACAACGCCGCGAACCCCACGGCCGGTTCGCACGTGACGCTCTTCGGCGGCTGGGTCGACGCGGCGAGGACCCGCTACCTCGCGTACGAACAGACGCGCCCGCACACCCTCGCGCGCGCGACGCCCTACGCCTATTGGAATAACTCCGGCGCATACGTGGCCTATCGCTATCGCGGGGTGAGCGGCGACGGAATGCCGGGAAATCCCGGCGGCGGCGACCAGGGCCACGCCTTTCCCGGCACACGGGCCTTCGGGGCCGGCGCGAACAACGCCCACGTGACCGAACTCGGCCGGATGCTGGTACGCCGTGGCGCCGGAAAGTACTACGCGTCGGGGCCGGGCCCCCGATGGAGCGAGGCCGACCGGCACGCGACCCGGGCCTTCCAACACGCGCAGGGCTGGCGGGGCGCCGAGGCCGACGGCATCCCGGGCCCGAGCACCTGGAACCGGCTCGTCGCCGGCACCGGCCGGGACGTCGGCGGCGGCTCCGCGTCCCGCCCCGACAGCGGCACGGCCGGGCACCGGGTGCCGCCCTTCCCGGGCGCGGGCGCCTTCCGCCCCGGCCAGTCGAACGCGCACGTCGAGCGGCTGGGCCGGCAACTGGTACGCAAGGGGTTCGGCCGCCACTACGCGCTGGGGCCCGGCCGTCGTTGGTCCGAGAGCGACCGCCGCAACGTCGAGGCGTTCCAACGCGCCCAGGGCTGGCGCGGCCCCGACGCCAACGGCTACCCGGGCCCCGAGACATGGCGCCGCCTGTTCAGGTGACCCCACCCGACCCCTGTCCGCGACCGATTGCTGTCCGCGACCGACCCCTGTCCGCGACCGACCCCCGGGCGCGGCCGGGCCCGCTCGGCCGACACCTGGGCGTCGGCCCGACCGGTTCCCGACCGGCTCCCGGCCGGCATCCGGGCGCGTGGCCCGACCGGCTCCCGGTCGGCGTTCGCTCCCGCGCTCGGCCCAGGCCGGACCGACCGCGTCCGATGTCCGCACCGCGTCCGGCGCGAGCACCGGCACTCCCGGCGCGGGCCTCGGCCCGACCGGACCGTGCCCGGCCCGGTCGGTGTCCGGACCGGCCGCCACGGATCGCCGCACCGGCCGGTGGAGCGACCGGAGCCGGTGGCGCACGCGACGTACCGCCGGGCCGGCGGGCATATCGCCACGGGTGCGGACGGGCGACGACGGGCAGGCGGCAGAGGAGACGACGGCCCCGTGCCGGGGCGGGCCGGGGCGCAAGCGCGACCCGGCGGCGAGCGGCCCGGGGCGGAGGGAGGGCCGATGGCGGTCGCGGACGGCGAGGAGCCCACCGTGTCACCCCGGGCTGGCGCCCTGGGTGAGAGGGGCCGGTGGCGGACGGCGAACGGTCCGGCCGGCGCCGCGCCGGCCGGTGTCGAGGGCGAGGAGGGGGACGGCGGGACAGACGCGGGGGCTTGACGGACAGGGTTGACGGAGAGGTCTATGGAATCAACGACGCGGACACCCGCGATGCCGAACACGACGACGCACGACCCACGCACGGACCCCTCCCGACCCCCCACCCTGAACCACCCACCCGACCTGCCCGCCCCACCCGACCAACCCCATCCGTCCGACCCGCTCGACCCGCTCGGTCCGCCTGACGGGAGCCGGCTTCCGGGCGGGGGTCCGCCCTCCGGTGTCGGCCAGCCCGCTGACGTGGGGCGGCCCTCCGGCGTGAGCGGTCGTGCAGGCGTAGGTGAGCCCGCTGACGTAGGGCGGCCGGCTGACGTGGGCCCGTTGTCGGGCGCGGGCCGGCCCCTGGGGGAGAGTCGATCCTTCGGTGTGGGTCAGTCCCTCGACGGGAGCCGGCTTCCGGGCGAGGGTCGGCCCTCCGGTGTCGGCCAGCCCGCTGACGTGGGGCGGCCCTCCGGCGTGAGCGGTCGTGCAGGCGTAGGTGAGCCCGTTGACGTAGGGCGGCCGGCTGACGTGGGCCCGTTGTCGGGCGCGGGCCGGCCCCTGGGGGAGAGCCGATCCTTCGGCGTGGGTCAGTCCCTCGACGGGAGCCGGCTTCCGGGCGAGGGTCGGCCCTCCGGTGTCAGCCAGCCCGCTGACGTGGGTCAGCCGTCTGGCGAGAGCCAGCCTTACGGCGAGAGCCAGCCCCCCGGCAGAGGTCAGCCCCTCAACGCGAGCCGGCCCGCCGACGTGGGCCAGCCTCCCAGCGTCGGTCAACCGGCCGACGCGACCCGGCCGCCCGACGCGAGCCACCTTTCCGACGACGTGAGCCACCCCTCCGACGTGAGCCACCCTTCCAGCACGGGCCACCCTCCCGACGACGCGAGCCGCCCCTCCAGCGTGAGCCACTCCTCCGACGCGAGCCGCCCCTCCAGCGTGAGCCACTCCTCCGACGCGAGCCGCCCCTCCAGCGTGAGCCACTCCTCCGGCGCGAGCCGCCCCTCCGACGTGCGTCGGTCGGTCAACGTCGGTCAGCCCGTCGACCCGGGCGCGGGTCGGGCGGGGGCGGACGACGGGTGGTCGGTTCGTGTGTCGGCCGGGAGGCCGGGTGGCGGGGCGACAGGGTCGGGCGCGGTGTCGCGTGGGGTGCGGCGGGCGCCCGAGCCGACGGTGACCATGACCGGCGCGGGAACCCGGCCCCCGCGTGCCGAGCGTCGGCCGCGCGCCGACGGCCCGCCCCGCGCCGACCGCCTGCCACCCGCCGGCCAGCTACCGCCCGGCACCCAGCCACCACCCGCCGACCGCCCGCCGCCGGGTGGCGCCCGCCGGTCGGCGGTGGAGGCCGACGACGTGGAGTGGGCCCGCGCCGTGGCGGGGTCGCACCGGGGTGAGCTCCGGGAGCGGCCCGGGCCCGTGCTGCCCGGCTGGTGTGCGCTCTGGGTGGGCGTCGTCGCGCTCGCGGCCGGGGGCGTGTCGCTGTGGTGGGCCGGCGTGCTGCCGGCGCGTGCGAGCCGGGCCCTCGGGCTGAGCGTCCGCCCGGCCGCGCCCTCGCCCTGGCTGTGGGCGGCGGTCGCGATGGCCGGCGCCGTCGCCTCGCTCGCGCTCGGCGGGCTCGGTCGCGGGCGGGTGGGAAGCGCGTGGGTGCTCAGCGCGTTCGGCCGCTACCGGGGGAGCGTGCGCCGGACCGGTCTGGTGTGGATCAGCCCGCTGATGCTGCGCCGGCGCGTGGACGTACGGCTGCGGCACTGGCGTGGCGAGCCGATGCCCGTGGTGGACGCGCGTGGCCTGGAGCTGCGGGTGGAGGTACTCGTCGTATGGCGGGTCCGGGACACCGCTCGGGCGGTCCTCTCGGTGGACGACCACGTCGGCTACCTGCGCGAACAGGTCGAGGCCACGGTGGCCAGAGTGCTCTCGCGGCTGCCGGCCGACGCGTACGACCGCATCCCCGGTACGGGCCCGACCGGGGGTGCCACCCGTGGCGGGGCGCCGCCCACGCTGCGCGACGGGCACGCGGTCGGTGACGCGCTGACCCGCGCGTTGGCGGCGCGCTGCGAACCGGTGGGCCTGACGGTCTACTCGGCCCAGCCGGTCAGTCTCGCGTACGCGCCCGGGGTGGCCGCCGTCATGCACCGCAGCCAACTCGCCGCGATCGACGCGCGCCACCGCGACGACGTGTTGACCTCGGTGGTGGACGCGGTGGACGACACCGTGCGCCGGCTGACCTCGCGCGGGCTGGTGGAACTCGACGACTACGAACGCAAGGCGCTGGTCAAGGACCTGACGGTGGCCTTCTACACGGCGCGCGGCCCCGCGCCGGAGAGCAGGTGACAGGGATGCCCGACAGGGAAGGGACGACGGTGATGACAGCAGCGCACAGGACGGAGCCGGCCGCGTACGGGAGCGAGCTGGCCGCGCACGGGACGGAATCGGTGCCGGTGGCGGACCCGGCGGCGGGGGGAGCGACGTCCGCGTCGCGGGCGGTGGCGCGGGGGGCGCCGGCCGGGCCCGGGGAGCGGCTCGCGCACGGCTTCCTGCCCGAACGGCCCCCGGTGCGGGCCATGATCGGTACCTGGGTGCGGTTGGACGAGCTGGCGGCCGAGGTGGCCCTGGCTCCCACCCGGGCCGCCGCCCGCGCGCTGGTCACGCGGGCCGAGGCGGCCGGTGAACTGGCCACGCTGCGCGCCCGCGTGGCGCGACTGACACACCGGCACGCCGAGGCGGCGGCGATGCGCGTCGCCGTCCTGGCGGCGGCCTGCGGCTGGGCACACCTGGACCCGACAGGTCAGGGGCCGACCCCGCCGGAACCGGGACGGGACGTGCCGGGGCCGGAGCCGACGGGCCCGGACCCGGAGCCGGGCGCGCGGGTGACCGAGGGCCTGGCCGACCTGTGGTCCGCGCTCGGGCACCGGCTCGACCAGCCGCACTTCGTGGCGCTGCCCGCGCTGGCCCTGCACAACTGGGCCACCGCCCGCAAACCGCGCCGCCACCTGCCGATCGACCAACTGGTGCGCGCGGAGGCCCTGGTGCCGGTGGTGCGCTGGGCGCCGGCGGGCGAACCACTGAGCCGCCTCGACCGGCTCCTGCTGGCCACCACCCGACTTGAGGCACACGGCGTGTGGCTGTTCCGGCTCGCCGACGCGTTGGCCCACACGCTCGCCGCACAGGGCCCGGACGCTCCCGCGACGGCCACCGCGCTGCGCCGGCTGGCCCGGGTGCTGCACGCGCTGCGGGCCCAGTTGGCGGCCGAGCACCAGGCGGTGGCCGCCGCGCCCGTCACCGACCAGCAGCGCGCGATCATCGCCGCGCTGGTCCACGCGGCGCCACCACCCCGCACGACCCCGCCCACCGTCCACGGCCACCCCACCGACGCCTCGCACTCCACCGGGCCGGGCCCCGACGCTCCGCACGCCACCGGCCCGCGCTCCGCCACCCCGCCTCGCCTCGGCCCGCCCCCCTCGGTCCCGCGCGCGCGCGGGAGCCGCGACGAGAGCGCCGGCCGCGCCGGACCACGGGCGGCCCGCGACGGGGGAGGCGCGGTGGGGCGCGGTGCCCCGCACCTGCCCACCACCCTGGAGCCGCCCGTGCTCCAGGCGGCCGAGGCCGTGCTCGGAGCCGGGGCGCAGCGCGCGGGCGAGTCGGGCCGCCAGTCGGCGCGGCGGTACCTGCCCGCCGCCCAACGCGCCTGGCTGACCGCGCTGGAGCGACAGTGTGCCCCGGTCCGTCACCTCGCTCCGCGCGGCGGCCCGGTCTCCATGGCGTACCACGAGGCCCGCACCTCCCTCATCGCCCTCCGCCTCGGCTACGCCCACCTCCTGCACGCGGCCCAGTCCCCACCCCACGCCACCGCGCCCCGACAGGTCGCCTGACCCGCCACCACCCCGCCACCGTGCCACGGGCCACCCGGCCCGAAGCCGTACCCCGCCCGGCCACCGCGTACGACCGCCGTTCCCCGGCCCGTACGCGGTCGGCGCGGGCACACCGTGGCCGGGCCCGGGGCGCGGGTCCGCCGGAGAAGCGACACGGGGCGGGGCGGTCGCGTACGCCGACCGCCCGTCGCGGGGTACACCACCTGCCCGTCGCGCGGGGCCGCCCTCCCGCGCCGCGCACGAGTGCGGTGGGGGCACACGGTGGCGTACGGCCCCGGGGCGTGAGTCCGTCGGGGAGGCCGCACGGTGTGGCCCCGTGGCGTACGGAAACCGGCCGTCGAGCCGTACGCCACCCCCTACGGCCCCCGCCCCGCCGTACGCACGTGGCGGGGCGCGCGCGGGGCCGGGGCCGTCGACGCGCGAGGGCCCACCGCGACGGTGAGCCGGGACGCGGGCGCGCCCCCGTCGGACCGGAGCCGCGCCGCACCCACCACACGGAACGGGCCCCGGCTTCGGGCCTTCGGCGGGGCGTGCCGCCCCCCGACGGGGCGCGGCGCGGGGGAGGGCCTAGCGTGCGGGGCATGGCTGGCCACACCACACCCCCGGACCCCGCCCCCACCGGCCCCGCACCCTTCGACCTGCCGACACTCGCCACCCTGGCCTGGACGTTGGCCACCGCCCGCGACGACCGGCCGCACAGCGCCGCCCCTGGCGGACTCGACGGCGCCGCCCCCGACGCCGACCGGCCCCACCCTCGGGACCCCCACCCCGCGCGCCCCGACGCACGCCACCCGCGCGCACCGCGGCCCGCCCCACCCACCGACGCCCCGCCGACCGGCCACCCACCAGCGGGCCCGTGGTCAGACGAGGCCCCACCAGCGGACCAGCCGCCGGCTGGGCGGCGGCTGTTGGGGATCGCCGGGGCGCCCGGCGCGGGGAAGTCCACGCTGGCTCGGGCGCTGGTCGCCGCCGTGCGGCGGCGGTACGGTCCGGATGCCGCCGCCTACCTCCCGCTCGACGGCTTCCACCTGTCCCACGCGCAGTTGCGGCGGCTCGGCCTGACCGACCGCAAGGGCTCGGAGCCCAGCTTCGACGTGTGGGGCTACGCCGCCCTGCTGGAGCGGGTGGCTCGGGAGCGGCGGCACGACGTGTACGTGCCCGACTACGACCGCACGCTGCACGAGCCGGTGGCGGCCCGACACCTGGTGCCACCCACCGCGCGGCTGGTCGTCACGGAGGGGAACTACCTGGCGTGCGACGCCCCCGGCTGGCGCGCCGCGCGCGCCACGCTGGCCGAGGTCTGGTACCTGGAGACCGCCGACGCGGTACGCGAAGAGCGGCTTCTGGAACGGCAGTTGGCGGGCGGCAGGGACGCCGACCGGGCCCGCGCCTGGGTGGCCGGCAACGACCGCCCCAACGGTGAACAGGTCAAGGAATCAAGGCGGCGATGCGACCGCGTTCTCGTTTCAATTGGTATGGACATGTTCAATTGGCGGGACTAGTCTGCGCCTTGGTCTAGACCGCCCCACCCCCCATACGCACCAGCCCCAGCACCCCCCGCGCACCGCTCACGCACGCCAGCTACGCCTCCACACGCACTCCCCACACGCCTGTCAGGAGCCAAGCATGCGTAAGAAGATCAGGGCGGCCATCCTCGGGCTCGGCATCGCGGGTACCTCCGTCCTCATGACCGGCGGTACCGCTTCCAGCCACGGCTACACCGACAATCCCCCCAGCCGACAGATCCTGTGCGCCCAGGGCAAGGTCAAGAACTGTGGCCAGATCCAGTGGGAGCCGATGAGCGTCGAGGGCCCGAAGGGCTTCCCCTCGCGCGGTCCCGCCGACGGCAAGATCTGCGCCGGCGCCGACGCCCGGTGGTCTCCGCTGGACGACCCGCGCGGCGGCAAGTGGCCGGCCACCAAGGTCACCTCGGGCCAGAACATCAGCCTCAACTGGCGGATTCCGGTGCCGCACTCCACCACCGACTTCCGCTACTACCTCACCAAGGACGGGTTCGACCCGACCCAGCAGGTCACCCGGGCCAACCTGGACCTCACGCCGTTCCACACCGTCCCCTACAACGGCCGGCAGCCCTCGGCGACCACCAGTCACCCGACCACGCTGCCGCAGCGCACCGGTCGGCACGTCCTGGTCTCCGTCTGGACGATCAACGACACGGGCAACGCGTTCTACGCCTGCTCGGACGTCGAGTTCTAGGCGCCGACCCCGGCCGCGTCGCCCTCGCGCCGCGCCCGCTGGACCGGCGCCCGCCCACCCGGCCCGCGCCGCCCGCGCTGAGGTCGCACACGACGACGATGGCCCCCGGAGAACTCCGGGGGCCATCGTCGGTACGTGTCATACGAAGTGCGCCGCCAGGGACTCGAACCCCGGACCCGCTGATTAAGAGTCAGCTGCTCTAACCAACTGAGCTAGCGGCGCGCGTTGACGAAGACCATCCTACCCGCCTCTCAGGGGTGCTCGGGACCACCCGGCCGCACCGCCCTGACCTGGCCTTTCCCGCTCGCCGGGCCGATCCACCCGGACCCGCCGGCCGCGTGGGGAGCGCGCGGGCCGGCGCCTGGTTCCCGCTCGCCCGCGCGGGGCCGTGGCCGCTCAGAGCGTGAGCGACAGCAGGACCGGCGCGGCCTCGCGGTTCAGCGCGTACGCCGCCTGGCGCAGCCGGTGGGCGTGCTCGACCGGCAGGGACAGGGCCAGGCAGCCCACCGCGCGGCCGGCCGTGATCGGGACGGCGGCGCACACCGTGCCCACCGCGTACTCCTGGAGGTCGAGCACGGGCACCGTCGCGGGCTGGCTGTCCAGCCGGCTGAAGAGGACCCGCTCGCTGGTGGTGGTGCGCGAGGTCAGCCGCACGATCTTGTGCCGGGAGAGGTGGTCGCGGCGCTCGTTGTAGTCGAGCTGGGTCAGCAGGCACTTGCCGACCGCGCTCGCGTGGGCCGCGACCCGGAAGTCCACCCACTCGTTGACCTTCGGCGCGTTCGGCCCGTCCGCGTACTGCGTGATCTTCACCTCGCCGTCGATGTACCGGCTGATGTAGACCGCCGCGCCGACCGTGTCGCGCAGCGCGGTCAGCGTGCGCTGGAGCTTGGCGTGCAGTGCCTGGTGGCGGTCCGCCCCGCTGCCGCCGAGGACCAGCAGCGCCTCCCCGCTGACGTAGACGCCCTGGCTCGCCTGCTCCACGTACCCCTCGCGGCGCAGCATCGCCAGAAGCTGGTCGACCTGCGCGTTGGTGACGTCGAGGCGGCGGGCGATCTCGACGTCGCTGACGCCGTTGGAGTGCTTGGAGACCATCTCCAGCACGCGGAGGGCATGCCGTACCGAGTGCTGTGGGGCGGTCGGCTCGGGCTTGGGCGCCACGGTTTCCCCCTACCAGGTTGTGACCGCTTGCGGTGTCGCTGTCGCTGCTGGTCACGGCCGACGGGCGGGCCACGGCGCGACCCCGGGCAGCGAAGCTTCGTACCACGATAGCCGTCAAGCGGTGGCCATGACGGGGGTGTTGGGTGAATTGCTGTTGCCAGCCACCCGGCTCAACAGCGGCTCACTACGCTGGCATATGCCGGCGTCATGGATCCGATCATCGGTTCGGAAGACCGGGGCGACCGCCGCGTCCGATCACGCCTCGTCACGCGGCGGCCGCCACCGATCACGGCGCTCAGAGCACCGCGCTCAGGAACTCGCGGGTCCGCTCGTGCTCGGGCTCGCTGAAGATCTTGTCCGGCGACCCCGACTCGATCACGCGCCCCGCGTCGAACATCAACACGTCGTCCGAGATGTCCCGGGCGAAGTTCATCTCGTGCGTCACGCACAGCATGGTGATGTCCGTCGTGTGGGCCAGGTCCCGCAGCACGTCCAGCACGCCCGCGACCAGCTCCGGGTCGAGCGCCGAGGTCACCTCGTCGAGCAGCAGCACCTGCGGGCGCATCGCCAGCGCGCGGGCGATGGCCACCCGCTGCTGCTGGCCGCCGGAGAGCTGGGTGGGGTACGCGTCGCACTTGTCGCCCAGGCCCACCAGGTCCAGCAGGCCCCGGGCGCGCTCCTCGGCCTCGTCCTTGTCCAGGCCCAGGACGTGCACCGGCGCCTCGGTGATGTTGCGCAGCACCCGCATGTTCGGGAACAGGTTGAACTGCTGGAAGACCATGCCGATCTTCTTGCGCACCTCGCGGGTGTGCCGCTCGCCGGCCGGGACCAGCTTGCCGTTCCTCTCCTGGTGCGTGAGGTAGTCGCCGTCGACCGTGATCGTGCCCTCCTCGGGTTTGAGCAGGGTCATCAACAGCCGCAGGATCGTCGTCTTGCCGGAGCCGGACGGGCCGATGAGGGTCACGTGTTTGCCGGAGGCGACGGTGAAGTCGAGGTTGTCCAGGACGACGTTGTCGCCGAAGCGCTTGGTGACGTTGTCGAAGCGGATCAGCTCGGAGCCGTCCACGGTGGGATTCGAGTGCGGGGTTTCAGTGGCCAAGACGACGCTCCAGGGCTCGCATCAACAGGGATGCCGGGTACGAAATGAGGATGAAGGCGATGCCGACCATCGTGTAAGGCTCGATGTACTGGAAGGACGTAGCCCCCTCTGACCTGGCCTTTTGCAGCATGTCGGTGACGCCGATGAGCGCGATCATCGGGGAGTCCTTCAGCATCGCGATGACGTAGTTGCCCAGGGCCGGCACCACGCGGCGGATGGCCTGCGGCAGGATCACCACGAACCAGGTCCGCCCGCGCGCCATGTTCAGCGCGGTGGCCGCCTCCCACTGGCCGACGGGTACCCCGTCGATGCCCGCGCGGTAGACCTCGGCGACGTACGTCGAGTAGTGCAGGCCGAGGGCGATCACCCCGGTGGTGAGCGCGGAGAACTTGATGTCCCAGCTCGGCAGCACCCAGTAGAAGAAGAAGAGCTGCACCAGCAGCGGCGTGTTGCGGATGAACTCCACGAAGACGCCCACCGGCCAGCGCACGAAGCGCGTCGGCGAACGGAAGGCCAGCGCCCACACCAGGCCGAGCGCGAAGGCGAGCACCGAGCCGAGCGCGGTGGCCTCCAGGGTGATCAGCAGCCCGTCCAGCAGGTCGGGCAGGAAGTCCCTGGCGACGTCCCAGTTCCAGGTCACTTGGCACCTCCCGACGCCACGGCGCCCGCCGCCTTCGGCGCGGCGGCGCGCTTGGCGGAGACCTTGGTGACCTTGTGCCACACCCCCGCGCGCGGCGGCGGGGCCTGGCCGACGCTCGCCTTGGCCTTGCGCTCCAGCAGGCGCATCGCCCGGGTGAGGAGGAAGGCCAGCACGAAGTAGAGGACGAGGATGATGGAGTAGATCTCCAGACTGTCACCGGTCGCCAGCCGCGAGAGCTGCGCGGCGAAGGTGATGTCGGCGACGCTGACGGCCGAGACCAGCGCGGTCGCCTTCAGCAGCTCGACCAGCAGGTTGTTGAACGGCGGGATCATCTCGGGGATGGCCTGCGGCAGCACCACGCGGCGCATCCGCTGCGCCGGCGAGAAGCTGAGCGCGATGGCCGCCTCCCGCTGCGCCGGAGCCACCGCCGCGATCGCGCCCCGCACGATCTCCGAGCCGTAGGCCCCGTAGGTCAGGCCGAGCGCGAGGACGGCGGCCCACATGGGGACGAGTTGGAATTCAAAGCCCAGCGGCATCACGAAGAACAACCAGAACATCAACACCAGAGCCGAGGTACCGCGGAAGACCTCCACGTAGAAGCCGGTCAGGAAGCGGACGATCCACAGCCGCGAGGTGCGTGCCATGCCGACACCGAAGGCGACCAGGGTGGCGAACACCGAGCTGTAGACCGTGAGCTGCACGGTGATCCAGATGCCGGGCAGGAGCCAGTGCTCCCACAGTCCCGAGGTCATGAGCACAGCTCCTTGGCGGTGAGATCGGTCATCTCCGTCTCGGTGAAGCCGAACGGCCTCATGATCCGCAGGAGTTCGCCGCTCTTCTTCATCTTGTGCAGCTCCACGTTGAACGCGTCGCGCAGCTTGGTCTCCTCGGGGCGGAAGGCGAAGCCGCCCGCGCCGATCGCCGGCTTGCCGTCGGCGTCCCTGGGCTGGAACGGCTCGGTCGCCTCGGCCTTGCGGCTGTTGCGCTGCTTGACCACGTTGTGCACGGTCACCGTGGTGCCCGCGAAGACGTCCACCCGGCCCTGTTCCACCGCGAGCAGGCCCGCGAGCTGGTCGGGCAGCACGGTGATCTCGGAGCGCTTGACGCCCGCCGCCACCGCGTAGCCGATCTCGGCGTAGGCGGTGCCGCTGGCCATGCGCGCGCCGGTGCGCACGATGTCCTTGTAGTCGTGCAGGTTCTTCGGGTTGCCCTTGGCCACGATGAACGCGTCGCGCATCTGGTAGTCGGGGTCGGAGAAGATCACCTGCTCGCAGCGGACCGGGTCGATGTACATGCCGGCCGAGACCACGTCGAACTGCTGGGAGCGCAGCCCCGGGATGAGCGAGGCGAACTCGGTCGGTACCGGCTGCACGCCGCCCACGCCGAGCCGCTTGAAGATCACCTTGGCGATCTCCGGCGCCTCGCCGGTGAACTCACCGTTCTTGTCGATGTACCCGAAGGGGATCTCCCCCGCGATCCCCAGCCGGACCGTGCCCTGTGACCTCAGCCGGTCCAGCAGATTCCCCCCGTCCTTGGCATCAGCGCTGGAGACCCGGCTGCAGCCGGCCGCCCCCAGCAGCCCCAGAGCCGCGCCGCCCGCGAGCAGCGAGCGTCGTGCCAGCCCTTGTCCGTTGTCGTTCCGTCGTGGTCGAGCCATGGCCGCGCGGCTACCCGACTTGGCCGAAGTTATGCGGATCGTTTCCGGCCCTTGACGCGGCCGGCGGGTAGGTCGTGACCTGGAGACCTGCGGCACGATGGATTCCGGAAAGCGAGAGAGGAGCAGCCGATGACCGACCGGTTCCTGGAGGTCTCCCTCGACGAACGTGGCGTGCGCTGTACCGCCAAGCTGCTCGACGACCGCGCTCCGCGCACCTGCGAGGCCGTCTGGAACGCGCTTCCGCTGGGCGGCGAGGTGTACCACGCCAAGTACGCGCGCAACGAGATCTACGCGCTCCTGCCGCCCTTCGCCCCGCGCGAGCCACCGCTGGAGAACCCCACCGTCACTCCCATCCCCGGCGACCTGTGCTACTTCTCGTTCGCCGGAACCGAGTTGAACACCGCCTCCTACGGCTACGCGGCGGCGCGCTCGGCGACCGCGCGTGACACCGACCCCCCGGCCACGCCGGCGCCCGCCGAGCGGCCGGTGGTGGACCTCGCGCTGTTCTACGAGCGCAACAACCTGCTCCTGAACGGCGACGTCGGCTGGGTGCCGGGCATCGTGTGGGGCGCCGTCGTGGACGGACTCGACCGGATGGCCGACGCCTGCCAGGACCTGTGGCGCGCCGGAGCCCTGGGGGAGACCCTCAGCTTCCGCCGGGCCTGAGGCCCGCGCCCGGGGAGGGCGGGCGTACGGCGTCGGCCAGGCCCGCCCCGTACAGCGCGTGCGCCGCGCGCAACACCAGCGCGTCCGCGTGCCGCGCCGCGACGAGCTGCACCCCGATCGGCAGCCCGTCCGAGGTCAGGCCGCACGGCATGGACGCGGCGGGCTGCTGGGTGAGGTTGAACGGGTAGGTGAACGGCGTCCAGCCCGTCCACCGCCCCAGGCCCGAACCCGGCGGCACCTCCACCCCGCCCGCGAAGGCGGTGATCGGCAGCGTCGGCGTGACCAGCAGGTCGTAGCGCGTGTGGAAGCGGCCCATCGCCAGCCCCAGCGCCGTCCGCGCGTCCACCGCGGCCAGGTAGTCCAGCGCGCTGTACGCCGCGCCGAGCGCGCACACCTCGCGCAGCCCCGGGTCGAGCAGCGCCCGGCGCGCCGGGTCCAGCGGCTGCGTCACGCGCGCGGCCCCGCTGAACCACAGCACGTGGAACGCCTCCACCGGGTCGGCGAACCCCGGGTCCGCCTCGTCCACGTCGGCGCCCAGCTCGGCCAGCAGCTCCGCCGCCCGCCGCACCGCCACGGCCACCTCCGGGTCGACGGCCGCGCCGCCCAGCGTGGGGCTGTAGGCCACCCGCAGCCCCGCCAGCGAGCCGTCCGGCGGGCCCGCCAGCGCGGCCCGGAAGCCGTCGGTCGGCGGCCCGAGCTGCGACCAGTCCCGCCAGTCGGCGCCGGTGATGACGTCCATGAGCAGCGCCGCGTCGGCCGCGTCCTGGGTGATCGGCCCCACGTGCGAGAGCGTTCCGAAGGGGCTGGCCGGGTACAGCGGCACCCGCCCGTACGTCGGCTTCAGCGCGAAGACGCCGCAGAACGCGGCCGGGATGCGCACCGAGCCGCCGCCGTCGGTGCCCAGGCCCAGCGGGCCGGCGCCCCAGGCCACCGCCGCCGCGCCGCCCCCGCTGGAGCCGCCCGCGGTGCGCGTGGGGTCGTACGGGTTGCCGGTGACGCCCTCGCGCGGGGAGTCGGTCACGCCCTTCCAGCCGAACTCGGGCGTGGTGGTCTTGCCGAGGAAGACCGCCCCGTGCTCGCGCAGCCGGGCCACGGCGGGCGCGTCCTGCGTCCACGGGCCCCGCTCGGGGACGGTCAGCGAGCCGCGCAGGGTGGGCCCGCCCCGGAGCAGCAGCATGTCCTTGACCGAGACCGGCACCCCGTCCAGCAGGCCCAGCGGCGCGCCGCGTGCCCACCGCGCGGCGGACTCGGTGGCCTCCCGCAGCGCCTGCTCGGCGTCGAGTCGGACGAACGCGCGCACCAGGGGCTGGACGCGCTCGGCCCGCGCCAGCGCGGCCCGGGTGACCTCGACGGGCGACACGGCGCGCGCCGCGTAGCCCTCGACGAGTTGAACGGCCTTCAGGTCGCAGAGCTCACTCATCCGTTCCTCCTGGGGTCCCCCGCGTGGTCGGTGGCCCCGCCCGGCGCCCGGCCGGAGCGGGTGCTCCCGGGGTCTGGCCGCCCCCCGCGGCCGGCTCGGCGCCTGGCCCCGGTACGTAGCCCAGCCGCTTGTCGACCACGTTGAACAGCGGCTCGCCCGCCGCCCAGCGGTCGAAGTTGTCCTCGAACTGTCGGGCCAGGTCCTCCCGCCACCCCAGCGTGTCGCCGCTCATGTGCGGGGAGACCAGCAGGCCGGGGGTGTCCCACAGCACGCTGTCGGCCGCCAGCGGCTCCCGCTCGAACACGTCCAGCGCCGCCCCCGCGATCCGCCGGGCCAGCAGCGCCGCCCGCAGCTCCTCGGTCACCACGAGCGGCCCACGGCCCACGTTGACGAAGTACGCCGAGGCCGCCATCCGCGCGAACGCCGCCCGGTCGAACAGGCCCCGGGTCGCCTCCGTCAGCGGCGCCGCGCACACCACCCAGTCGGCGTCCGGCAGCAGCGCGTCCAGCTCCGCCGCCCCCCGGACGCCCTCGCGCGCGGTGCGGCCCACCCACTCCACGCGCACGCCCAGCGCGCGCAGCGTCTCCCCGATGGCCCGGCCGATCGGCCCGGCGCCCACCACCACCGCCCGGGTGCCGGCCAGCCGGCGGGTCTCACGGTGGTGCCAGCGGCGCTGGCGCTGGAGCTCCCAGGTGCCGGCGAGGTCCTTGGCGAAGGCGAGCACCAGCCCGGCGACGTACTCGGCGATCGGCTGGTCGAAGACGCCGCGCGCGTTGGTCAGCACGGTCTCGGAGGCGACCAGGTCGGGGAAGAGCAGCCGGTCCACGCCGGCGCTGGCGGTGTGCACCCACCGCGGCCGGGGCCCGGCCTGGGGCCAGGCCGTGCGCACCGCGTCGGACTGGAAGTCCCACACCAACAGCACGTCGGCGGCTGGCAGCAGCGTCGGCAGCGAGCGGTCGTCACTGACCTGGACGCGGGCGCGCCCGGCCAGCCGGTCCAGCCGCACGGGGGGAGTATCGCCAAGGACTACGACGTTGTATGCAGACATGAGCGGGAAACCGTTTCCGAATCGTCGGGCGGACGGGAAGTGGTAAGCACGTCACGAGTTACCGCACATATGAGGATTGACCACGCTAGGCAGCGGAAACTACCGTCGTCAACAACGGTACTCATCCCGACGTCCCGGCATTTACCGGCTCTCTTTCACCTGGCCATATGGCCATAGCCCGGCGTACGTATAGGGGCTCGAAATGGACGTCTCCTTTCTCGGTGGTCCACAGCGGCAGCGCGGCGTGGGCGTCGTCGCTCCCTTCGATTTCGCGCTGGATCGCGAACTGTGGCGCTGGGTTCCGGATGAGGTCTCCCTGCACCTGACCCGGACGCCGTTCGTGCCGGTCGAGGTGAGCCTGGACCTGGCGCGGATCGTCAGCGAGCACGAGACGCTGCACGCGGCGGTGCAGGCGCTGTCCGCCATCGCGCCCGAGGTCGTGGCGTACGCCTGCGCGTCGGGCAGTTTCGTCGGCGGCGTGCCGGGGGAGCGGGCGATGTGCGCGGCGATGACCCAGGCCGGCGACATGCCCTCGCTGACCACGTCGGGCGCGTTGCTCGCGGCGCTGGACGAGCTGGACGCGCACCGCATCGCCCTGGTCACGCCCTATACGAAGTCGGTGACCGACGCGTTGGAGGACTATCTGGCGGTGGCCGACATCGCCGTGGTCGGGCGGGCCTACCTCGGGCTGACCCGGGAGATCTGGCGGGTGCCCTACCGGGACGTGGTGGACATGGCGCGGTTGGCGGTGGTCGGCTCCGCCGACGCCCTGTTCATCAGCTGCACCAATCTGCCCACCTACGACGTGATCCCGCAGCTGGAGGCGGAGCTGCGGATGCCGGTCCTCTCCGCGAACCAGGTGACGATGTGGCTGGCGCTGCGGACCATCGGCGCGCGGGCGATCGGCCCCTACCAGGCCCTGGTCGACCCGTCCGCGCGCACGGGCCCGGTGACGCTGGCCCCCGGGGCGGCCGAGGAGGCGTACGCCGGACCGCCGAGCGGCCCCGAGCCCGATCCGGCGGACGGCGGCGGCCCCGATGCCCCGCCGCCCCGCCCGGAGGAGCGCGGCGGCCCGCCCGCCTAGCCCGTGCGGACGGGACGCGGCGGCGCGCGCCGAGTGGGCGCGGACCGGCCCGCGTACGGCCCGACAGGCCACGTCAGGGCATTCCGTTCGGGGGCCGGGCCGAGCCCGGAACGCGCGATGCCGGGCCGCGATCGTGGGCCCGGCCGACCGGCTTTCGTGACCGCGCCCCGGGCATCCGGCGTCGAAGAGCGGACGGGGCCCGCGCGTGTCGCCCGCTGACGAGTGCGGGGCGGCGGCGCGCATTACGGAAAGACCTCAAAGAGCGGTCAGCGAACGATGACGAGGAGGCAGTGTGACGACGGTCGGATTCCTTTACCCCGGATACTCGGCGGAAGACGACTATCCGCGTCTGGAAGAGTTGCTCGGCGCCGGTATTCACCTGCCTCTGACGCATACGGATATCGGCGAGGACGCCCATCGGGTGGACGCCCTGCGGGAAATGGGCTCGGCGGGCAGGCTCGCGGCCGGCGTCGGGGAACTGCGCCGGCGCGGGGCCGAGGCCGTCGTCTGGGCCTGCACCAGCGCCAGCTTCGTCTTCGGCTGGGAGGGCGCCGGCGCCCAGGTGCGCGAGCTGGCGGCCACCGCCGGCGTCCCGGCCTCCAGCACGTCGTTCGCCTTCGCCCACGCGGCGCGCGCCCTCGGCGCCACCCGGGTGGCCGTGGCCGCGACGTACCCCCGGGAGGTGGCGGCGTACTTCACCGCCTTCCTCACGGCCGCCGGCACCCGGGTCGTCGCCACGCGGGGCAGCGGCGTCATCACCGCGGCCGAGGTCGGCACCTGGGGCGAGGCGGAGGTGAGGGACCTGGCCCGCGCCGGCGACCACCCGGACGCCCAGGCGGTCCTGCTGCCCGACACGGCCCTGCACACCGCGGCCCACCTGCCCACCCTGGAGGCCGCCCTGGGCAAACCCGTACTGACCGCCAACCAGGTCACGGTCTGGGAGGGGCTACGCCTGCTCGGCCGCGCGGTCACCGCCCCCCGCCTCGGCCGCCTCTTCACCACGGGCGCTCCGGCGGCACCGTAGGGCGGGCGCCTCCTCGCCACGGGCGCCCCGGCGCCCGCCCACGGCGCGCCGAGGACGGCGCGGACCCGTGTCGGCGCGGCAGCTCCCGATCACCCGTGCCACCCGTCACGCCGGGCGGGCCTGGCTCCGGGAGGCGCTGGGCTGAGACCGTGGGGGACGGGGACCGGGAATAACCGGAGACCATCTCCGGTTGCGGTCGTTCGCCACGTACACGAACTCAGGAGGCACGACGCCGGTGGACACGATTCGAGGAACGGCGAGCGGCACCGCACCCGTACCGCTCTCCGTGCTGGACCTGGCGACCGTGGGCAGCGGACGGACCGCCAGCGACGCGCTGCGCACCTCCGTCGAGCTGGCCCAGCTCGCCGAGCGGCGCGGCTTCCACCGGTACTGGGTGGCCGAGCACCACTCGATGCCGGGCGTCGCCAGCTCGTCCCCGGCGGTCATCCTCGCCCACCTCGCGGCCCACACCGAGCGCATCCGGCTCGGCTCGGGCGGCGTGATGCTGCCCAACCACGCGCCGCTGGTCATCGCCGAGCAGTTCGGCACCCTGGAGGCGATGGCGCCGGGGCGGGTCGACCTCGGGCTCGGCCGGGCGCCGGGCACCGACGGGGCGACGGCCGCCGCGCTGCGCCGCTCGGACCGGCTGAACGAGGGCGCCGACGAGTTCCCGCGCCAGCTCGCCGAGCTCACCAAGTTCCTGGACGCCAACTTCCCCGACGGCCACCCGTACGCGCGTATCCACGCCGTCCCCGGGCCCGTGCAGGGGACGGTGCCCGGCGGCGTGCAGAGCGCGGACCGGCCGGTGGTCTGGCTGCTCGGCTCCAGCGGCTTCAGCGCCCAGCTCGCCGGCGCGCTCGGCCTGCCGTTCTCCTTCGCGCACCACTTCTCGGCGGCCAACACCATCCCCGCGCTCGACCTCTACCGCTCCGCGTTCCGCCCCTCGGCCGTCCTGGACGCGCCGTACGCCTCCATCGGGGTCTCCGCGCTGGCCGCCGACGACGAGCGGGAGGCCCGCCGTCAGGTGCTCACCGGCGCCCTGTCGATGATCCGGCTGCGGCTGGGCCGCCCCGGCCTGGTGCCGACCCCGGAGGAGGCCGAGGGGTACGCCTTCACCCCGGCCGAGCAGGAGTTCGTGGACAGCCACGTGCCCAACGTCGTCCACGGCACGCCCGACGCCGTCCGCGAGGGCCTGGACCAGCTGGTCAAGCGCACCGGCGTCGACGAGCTGGTCATCACGGCCAACGTGCACGGCCCGCGGGCCCGGCTGCGTTCGTACGAGCTGATCGCCGACGCCTACGGGCTCACGCCGCCGCCCGCCGCCGCGAGCTAGCCGCCCGCGACCCCGGCCGGTCGAGCGCGCGGCCCGGTCGGCCGCCGCCGGCGGGGCCCGTGGCGTACGGGCTCCGCCGTGCCCCGGGCCGGTGGGGGGCGGGTCCGGCGGCGGGGCGTGGTCAGCCCTCCTCGCGGAGCAGGGCGGAGATCCGCTCGGGCGAGACCGGGCGGGAGAAGAACCAGCCCTGCCCGGTGTCGCAGCCGATGCGCCCGAGCCGTTCGGCCTGCTCCGCGCTCTCCACGCACTCGGCGGTCACCGTGAGCCCCAGCCGGTGCGCGAGCCGCACCAGCGCCTCCACGATCGTCTCGTCGGCCGGGTTGGGGTGCTCCTCCGCCCGGAAGCCCCGGACGAAGGAGCCGTCCAGCTTCAGCGAGGAGACCGGCAGCCGGCTCAGATAGGCCAGGTTGGAGTAGCCGGTGCCGAAGTCGTCGATGGCGATGGCCACCCCCATGTCGCTGAGCTGCTGCAACGCCTGCAACGGGCGGCCGGCCGAGCCCATCACGGCCGACTCGGTGAGCTCCAGTTGCAGCAGCTCGGCCGGCAGCCCGGTCTCCGCGAGCGTCGCGGCCACGTCCGCGACCAGGTCCGAGTCCCACACCTGACGCACCGCCACGTTCACGCTGACCCGCATCGGCCGCGTCGGATGGGTCAGTTGCCAGTTCCGGGCCTGCCAGCACGCCGTGCGCAACACCCAGCGGCCCAACGGCACGATGGCGCCGTTCTCCTCCGCCAATCCGATGAACCGATTCGGCGCGAGCAGCCCGAACTGCGGGTGCCGCCAGCGCACCAGCGCCTCCGCGCCGCGCACCACACCGTCCGCCAGGCCGACCAGCGGCTGGTACTCCAGCGTGAACTCGCCCCGCTCCACGGCCTGGCGCAGCGTGCTCGACAGGGCCTGACGGGTCATCCGGTGCGCGTTGCGCTCCGGGTCGAACAGCGCCCACCGGGCCTTGCCGTCGGCCTTCGCCCAGTACAACGTGGTGTCGGCGGCCTGCATCAGGGCGGTGCTGTGCGTCCCGGCGGCCAGCCGTTCCACGACCCCGATGCTGGCCGAGACCGTCAGCCGGTGCCCGGCCACGTCGAACGGCCGCTGGAGCGCGACCAGCAGCGCGTGCGCCAGCCCCGTGAGCTGGTCGGTGCCGGTCGAGTCGGTCACCAGGAGCGCGAACTCGTCGCCGCCCAGCCGGGCCACCAGATGCCCGTCGGGCGCCGCGCACTCGGCCAGCCGCTGACCGACCGCGCCCAGCAGCTCGTCCCCGACCCGGTGCCCGAGCGTGTCGTTGATCGCCTTGAAGCCGTCCAGATCGAGATAGCACAGCCCGACCCGGCCGCTGCGCGCCACCTCGCCGGCCCCGTTGGCCCCCGCCGTCGGGGCCGGGCCCGCGCGCTCGGCCTCGACGCCCCGCTGGGCCTCCGCGCCGCGCTGGGCCTCGGCCGGGCACCGGTGGCCGTCGGCCGGGCACGGCCGCCCGTCGCGCTCGGCCCGGCCGGTGGTCGGGCCCGGGACTCCGACGGCGCCCACGGCGGGGCGCGTCAGGGCCGGCGGCGGGCCGACCGGCCGCTCGACGTGCCCCGCCCGCGCCGCGTCGCCCTCGCCGTGCGGCGGCGCGCCGGACCCGCCCGTCGGATGTGGGGGCTGGCCCGCGCCGCCTGCCGCCGTGGCCGACTCCAGGGCGCTGGTCAGCCGCTCGAAGAACAGACTCCGGTTGGGCAGCCGGGTCACCGGGTCGTGCATCTGGAGGTGCCGCAGCCGGGCCTGCAGGTCGTGCTGCTCGCTCACGTCCACGATGGTCAGCAGCGCCGACCGCCGCTCGGCGGGCAGCTCCGCCCGCGGGTCCGGCCGGTCCGTACCGGCCTGCTCGCGGCGGCCCGCGCGCCGCCTTCGGCGCGGTTCCGGCGGCAGCGCGGCGGTCAGCTCGTGGTCCTCGGGCAGCGGGACCACCGTGACCTCGACCCAGCGCGCGCGGCCGTCGCGCTCGCGCAGCCGCCGCGTGCAGCGCAGCCGGTCGTGCCGGCCACGCAGCACCTCGCGGTAGGCGCCCCACAGCCGCGGGTCGTCGCGCAGGTCGGCGAGGTCGGCGGCGAGGGCCCCGGTCAGCTTCTCCGGGGCGGCGCCGAGCAGCGTTCCGAGTGCCGCGTTCGCGGCGCGCACCACCCCCTCGCGGTCCACGACGGCCATCGCCACGTGCGCGGCACGAAAGGCGGCGCGGTACTCACTCAGTGGTGCGTTACGTTCCGTCATCGTCGGCAGGGTCGCGCTGGGCGCGCCGCTCTGGCCGTCGAGAGATCCGCTCACCGCTCGCTCCCGCAAGGCGCTCGTCTCGTACAGGGTGTGGGTCAGTCGCATACCGGGCGGCGGGCAGCGAGTGCGGGCGGCCCGGGGAGGGAATTCGCGCTGGAAATGTGGCGATCATAGAGGTTTGCTCTTCGGCCGTTCCAGCGACGCCGCCGCGATCAACGGCACCACCTTGAGGCCCGGGTAAGAGAATGATTGCTTTTGGCGGACCGTGCACGATCCCAGCTTTCAATTGACCGGCTGTGACTTTCTGTTACATACCCGCCAGGCCGGCTTGTCACTCGACTGGTTGAGTGGAACAGGGCGTACCGCTGCAAACCACCACAAGGTGGGTGAGGTGTCCCCTCGTCCACCCGGGGAGGTCGTTGTGGCGCGTTCGCGTGGACCCGCCAAGGCGGGGCCGCTCCGCCGGATGGCGGCGGTCCTGACCTCGTTGAGCGCGGTCATCGCGACCACCGTGGTCGCCGGGCCCGCCGTCGCGGGCGGGCCGGGCGGACCCTGCGCGCTGGAGCGCACCGGCGCCCACCACTCCGAGGGCCTGGACACCTGGAACCCGGAGTACCCCCGCCCGGCGGGCACCCTCGACGCCGCGATGGTCTTCCTGGCCTTCCCCGACGCACACCCCACGCTTACCCCAACCGCCCTGGCCGCCGACCACTTCCCCGGCACCTCGGAATTCTTCGCGCGCGCCTCCTACGGCGCCTTCGACCTCCGCGTGCACCCCGTACGGCACTGGCTGACCATGCCGGCCGCCTCCACCACGTACGCCATACGGCGCGACTGGGAGAGCGACCGGCGCGCCGCCTACCTGCGCGACGCGGTCGCCACCGCCGACCCGGCCGTCGACTTCAGCCGCTACGACCTGGTCTACTTCGTCGCCGACCCGGGCGCTCCGGGGGTGGACGCCGACGCGACCAAGGTGGTCAACCTCGACCGGCCGCTGTCGGTGGACGGCACCGAACTGCGCCGCCTGGTCACCGTCTTCGAGCAGCACCCGCCCGACCACAACGTCCTGGCCCACGAGACCGGGCACGTCTTCGACCTGCCCGACCTCTACCACCGCCCCCGCGACGGGAAGGGCGACTGGGACACCCACGTCGGCGACTGGGACCTGATGGGCAGCCAGTTCGGCATGGCACCCGAGCCGTTCGGCTGGCACAAGTGGAAGCTGGGCTGGCTCGGCGGGCGCGAGGTGGTGTGCGTCCACCACCCCGGCACCACCCTGCACACCCTCGACCCGCTCGGCGCGCCCCGGGCGCCGGGTGTGCCCGCCCACCCGCGCGTGGTGGTGGTGCGCACCGGCCCCGACCGGGTGCTGGTCGTCGAGGCGCGCGGCGCGTACGGGAACGACGCGGGCACCTGCTCGGAGGGCGTGCTGATCTACGAGGTACGCAGCGGGACGGCGTCCGCCGAAGGCCCCGTCAAGGTCGTCGACGGGCACCCGGGCACCGCCTCCTGCGAGAGCGCCTCGGTCTACCCCGCCCTCGCCGACGCCCCGCTCGACGTCGGCGAGAGCTACGTCGCGCCCGGGGACGGCATCCGGGTCAGCGTCGAGGACGCCACCGTCGCCGATGCGTACGCCGCCGGCGGCACCGAGGGGCGCGGCGCCACCTGGACGGTGAAGATCACCCACGACCCGGCGGGTTGAGCGGGGCGCCGCCGGCGGGAGCGGGGGCGCGGGCCGGTCGCGCGTCGGCGAGGACGCGGGGTCCGGTCGTGCCTCGGCGCGGAGGGTGGGGCTGGTCGTACGTGGTCGGCGGGGCGGGGCGCTCGGGCCGGGCGCGCTGGGTGGCGGCGGGGGTGCGGCCGGATACGGCGAAGGGCCCTCGCACCGTAGTGCGAGGGCCCTTCTTCAGGTGCGCCGCCAGGGACTCGAACCCCGGACCCGCTGATTAAGAGTCAGCTGCTCTAACCAACTGAGCTAGCGGCGCTCGCTGACGTAGACGACCTTAGCACCCGGGTCCGGCGGAACGAAAATCGGTTACTTCCGCGATGATCAGCCGCGTCGGACCGAGCTTGCCCTGGTCACAGCCGTGTCGGCGCTCGCGCTACGGGTCTGGCCACGGGCCGCGCGCACGCACGCCCACAGCAGTACGTCGGGTCCGGGCAGCCAGGGGTGGCGTACGTCGGGCGCCACCAGCCAGCGCGAGACACCTCCCGTGGCGCCCGCCCCGTGCGTGGCGCCCACCCCGGCCGTCCCTTCCCGCGCGGCCATGCCCTCCGGTGCGGCCGCACCCTGCGGCGCCGGCGGCCCGGGCGGACCCACCCCGGCCCCGGCCACCCGGGTGGGCAGCGCGGCCCGCCCCTCCCGCGCTCCGTGCGCGCCAGCCGCTCCGTACGCCCCGTCCGGGTACGCCCCGCCCTCGGCGTGCGACAGCTCGGGGCCCGCCGGCGCGGGGTGCGGGAGCGGCGCTCCGGGGTGCGGGGCACCGGCTGAGGAGGGTGGCGGGGTCGGCCCCGCGACGCGCGGCGGCCCCGCGGCGGGCCGGTGCGCGAGGAAGGGGCCCGGGAGCGGGCCCGGCAGCGGTGGTACGTCGTACGGGTCGATCGGCTCGGGGGCGTGCAGCGGCGGGATCGTCACCGCGTCCCCGGTGCCGTGGCACAGCAGCGGCGGCACCCCGGCCCCCCACTCCTCCCAGCTCAGCAGGGACGGCAACCGCTGAGCCACGCCAGGTCGGGTGAACAGGAGCACGCGCCCGCGCTGGATCGCCACCGGCCCCGACCCCGGGCCGTCGCACCACAGCCGGTCGACCATCCGGCGTCCGAACAGGGCGGGCGCGCTCACGATGTCGAACGCGGTGCCACAGGGCAGCACGCTGGGCGCGGCGGGCCGGGCCGCCCACAGCGCGCGTACGCTCCGCGGAAAGGCGCTGGCCGACGCGAGCCACTCCGCGCCCTCCGGCGTCACCCACGTCGCCCCGTACCGCGCGTCACCCGCCTCGCCGCGCCGCGCCCGGGAGGCATCCCCCCGCCCACTCCCACCCCGGCCGGGGCTGGCCCGCACGGCGTCGGACCGCTCGGCCTCGGGCCGCCCGGGAGCCTGCGGCCGTGGGGTGAGCGTGGCCTGGCCCGCGACCGGCGTCATCCGCCGGGGCCGGCCGGGCGCGGTGGCACCCGGCGAGGCCGTGGCGGGCTCGGTGGTGGCACGGGTGGTGCCGTCGACGTCGTCGGCGGTCCGCATGGCGGCGCGGGTGGCGGCGACGGCCGCCGCGGCGGTGGCGGCACGCCGCCGAGCGGGAAGCTGTGCGCCAGGGCGAGCGGGAAGCCGTGCCCCAGGCTGCCGCGTGTCGGACTCCGTCGGCTCGGGACGCCGACCCACCGGTCGCTCGACCGCGACCCCGGAGCGGCCGTTCCCCGGGGGCCTGGGCTTGGGACGTTCGGCATCGTGGCGGCTGGACGCGGTGCGACCGGCCTCCGGGTGACCGAGCTCGGGCTCACTGCCCCCGGGGGGGCTGGTGCTGGGGTGGCTGACACCGGGTCGCGCGGCTTCGGGGCGACTGGGGTGGGAGTGGCTGGCTTCGGGGCGGCTCGGCTCGGTGTGCTCGGCGATGGGGCGCTCGGGCCTGGGCTGGCCGGGCCTGGGTCGCTCCGCTTCGGAGCGCTCGGCCGCTGGCCGCTTGGTCGTCGCGCGGCCGGGGTGGGGGTGACCGCCCACGGGGTGCCGGTCGTGCCGGGGCCCGGCCTCGGGTGGCCCGGCCGTTGGGCGCCCGGTCTCGGGTTGTCGCGGCTCGGGTTCCTGGTGGGGCTCGGAGCGGTCGGCCCTGGTGGGGTGGCCGGCTTCGGGGCGTTCGGCCTCGGACCGCCCGGCCTCAGCGTGCCCGGGCTCCGGCTGCTCGGGCCCCGGCTTGGCGGTCTCCGAGTGCCCGCCGGCGGGTTGCTCGGCCTCGGAAGGCCTGGGCGTTGGGCGCCTGGCCTCGGGCCGGCTGGCCCTGGCGGGTTCGGTCGCGGGGGGCCCGGCCTCGGGGCGGTGGGGTTTGGGGGGCTTGAGGGGGGCGGGGCCTGGCGCGGGGTGGTGGGTGGTGGGGTGCCCCGGCTCCGGCTGGCCCGTCGTGGGCCGGGCGACGGTGGGGGGCCCGGGTGGAGTGGGCTGGGGCGTGGAGGGCTGGGGTGTGACGTGGTGGGGGGAGGTCGGGGTGGTGGCGTTGGCGGGGGGAGTGGTGGTTCGGGGGGTGTCGTGGGGGTGACCAGTTCGGGGGGCGTTGCCGGAGGCGGGGTGGGGGGTGGGTTCGGGGAGTCCCGCCCGGGGCGTGGGGCCGGGTGTCGCGTCCTCGCCGGGTGTGGCGTTCCGTACCCCGTCGCGCCTCGTCCGTCCTTCACATCTTCTCGCGAGGCGGGTCTCGCTGCCGTGCCTGCCGCCGCTATGCGCGCTGTCGCTGGTACTGGTCATGGCGGACATACTTACCGGGCGTTCAGTTTCCGTTTTGGGCGAAGTCCGGAAACTGGGACAGGGCGGGGCAGTACGGAGTATCTTGCGCCCCCGACTACGTGACCGGCATGTGCCTCTGGTTCATCCGAAACCGTGCCCGACCCGGCGGTACCCCCCGACCGGCCCGAGAATGTCCCGCTGCCGGGCCGGCGGCGGGACGGGACCGGGCGGAGACCGGAGCCGAAACCGGGACGTGGTCGGGCCGCGACCGGAGGCGAACCGAGGGCGGCCGGGCCGGAACGGACGCCCGGCCGCGACCGGCGTGGCGACGGGAGCGACGGGGGCGCCGGGAGGCGAGGGGCGGCCACGGCGGGCCGCTCGGGCCGCCCACTGGGGGCGGGCCCGGCCGGCCGTGGGCGCCGGTGCGATCACGGCTCCGACACGGCACCGTCGCGTAGCAGCTCGCGGCCGAACTCGACCATCTTCCGGGCGTAGTCCTCGGTCCAGTCCGCCCGCTCGGCGATCATGGCCAGCGTGAGCCGGTCGAACCGCTGCGGGTCGGCGAGCTGGGCCGCGGCCATCGCCTGGAACTCGGTCGCCCGCTCGGCGGCGGCCCGGAACGCGAGCGTCAGCTCCGTCGAGCGGGCCAGCAACTCGCGCGGGTCCTCCATCGACTCCAGGTCGAAGAAGTGCTCGGGGTCGGCCACGGCCTCGGACGGCTCGAAGAGCAACGGTGCGGGTTTGAGGCGCCGCGCCGGACTGGTGCGCGGGGTGGCAGCCGAATGCGGCTCGGACATGTATCTACCTCCGGTGTTGAGTGCCGCGTTCCATTGTCCTGCCCCGCGCAAGGGCGCTCCGGCCCGGCGTACGCGGGCCCCCGCCGCCCGCCCCAGCCGCCCCCGGCATGGCGTCTGACCAGGCCGTACGCCACGGGCGCGACCAGCCGGCACCTCATCGGCGAGGCGGCAGGGCCACCCCGGGCACGGGCGTGCGCGCGAGTCGCGAGCGGGGCGGGGCGTGCGCGTGGCGCCTGCCGGCCGGAGCGCCGCAGGCCCGGTCGACGTGGTGCCAGCCGCCTGCCGGCGGTATGGCCGGGCCGCCCGCCGGCGGTGCGGGCCAGCGGGGGTGGTCCGGCCGGCGCGGCACCCGGCCGGGTGTGGGGTGCGTGGCACGGCGGCGGGCGGCATGCGCTTGGTTGCGGGGTGGGGGTGCGGGTCGCGGTGGGTCGGTACCCGGCAGGCCGCGCGGCGGGGTGGCGCACGGGGCCCAGCGGGTGACGGGCCGGGTTCGCGGCGGAGGGCTCATGGTGCCGGGCCGCCCGCCGGCGGTGTGGGCCAGCGGGGGTGGTCCGGCTGGCGCGGCATCCGGCCCGGTGTGGGGTGCGGCAGGGTGGAGGCGAGGCCCTGCGGGCCAGGCGTTCGGCAGCCGCACATGGCGGGGCCGGTCAGCCTGTGGCGGGGCGGTGTGGGGCAGCGGGGTGGGGTAGTCGGCGTCGCACCCGGCTGGGGTGGGGTGCGGCGAACGGGATGTCGTGAGGTGGGTACGCGGCGGCCGGCGTACGCACGGCGCGGGGTGGGTCAGCCGACGGTGGTGGGGGCCAGCGGGCGGGCCGGTCGGCGTCGGGCCCGGTCGGCTGGGGGCGGTGCGCGAGGGCGGTTCGGGGGTGGGTCCCGGTCCGTCCGGCTGGGCGGACCTGTCAGGGCCGGGTGGGCCCGCTCGCCTGGGTCGCCCGCGCCGCGTCCGGCACCGCTTCGGGGCGGGCGCTGTCGCGCAGGTAGGCGATCAGGGCGTCCAGGGCCGCCTCCAGGTGGAACGTGTCGCCGGTGGAGCGGAGCACGATGACGCCGCCCTGGGTGCCGGCGACGAAGGCCGCGGCCGTGCGGTCCGCGTCGATGTGCGGGCCCACCTCGCCGCGTTCCCGCAGGGTGACGATGCCCCGTCGCAACTGCTCCTGCCAGCGGCGGAGCAGCGACGCGGTCACGTCGGCGGCGCCCGGCACGCTGCCGACCTGGCCGATGAGCGCGGCGAGTGGGCAGCGCGGCCCCTGGGCGCGGTAGCGGGCGACGAGTACCTCGCGCCACCGCTCCCACGCCTCCCACGAGTCGAGCGAGCCCAGGTAGGGCTGCTGGTCCGCCAGCACCCGGTCGGACTCGTGGCGGGCCACCGCGAGCAGCAGCTCCTCCTTGCCGCCCGGGAAGTAGTGGAAGAGCTGGCTCTTGCTGGTGGCGGTGGTCGCGCGGATGTCGTCGAGCGTGACGTTGCCCGGGTCGTCGCCGCGCAGATAGGCGGCGGCGCCCTCGATGATGCGCTGCCGCGTCGCGAGCCCCTTGGCCGTGAACGCCATGGCGCGCAGCCTACGACGTGTGGGATCGAGCGGTCCACGATGCCGGGTGCCCCCCACGTTTGGACTTGAGAGTCCAAAACCGGCTCCGTAGGTTCCCCGCCATGACACGACGACTGGCCGGTAAGACGGCCCTCATCACCGGTTCGACCAGCAACATCGGACGCTCAGTGGCACGGCGGTTCGCGGCGGAGGGCGCGCGGGTCGTCGTCTCGGGACGCGACGCCGCGCGCGGCGGCGAGGTCGTGGCCGCGATCCGCGCCGACGGAGGCCGAGCCGACTTCGTACGCGCCGACCTCGACGGCGGTTCCCGCGCCAGCCGGGACCTGGCCGAGGCCGCCCGAGCCGCGCTCGGCGGGCACCTCGACATCCTGGTCAACAACGCCGGCGTCTTTCCGCCGGCCACCACGCTGGCCACCGACGACGCGACCTTCGACCGGGTCTACGGGGTCAACGTCAAGGCGCCCTTCTTCCTGACCCAGGCCGTCGTCCCGGCGATGGTCGCGCGGGGCGGCGGGGTGATCGTCAACCTGGGGAGCTGGGTGGCACGGCTCGGGCTGCCGTCCGGCGGCCTCTACAGCTCGACCAAGGGGGCCCTGGAGACGCTGACGCGGGCGTGGGCCGCGGAGTTCGGCCCGCTGGGCGTCCGGGTCAACGCGGTCTCGCCGGGCGTGATCCGCACGCCCGAGCTGGCGCCGGAGGCCGCGTACGCCGGAGAGGAGCTGATGGTCGGCACTCCGGCGGGCCGGGCCGGCCACCCCGACGCCATCGCCTCGGCCGTGCTCTACCTGGCCGGCGACGAGGCCGAGTTCGTCCACGGAACGGTCCTGGACGTCGACGGCGGACGCGTGGGCGTGGCCGTCACGGCCGGCGCGACGGCCTCCCGCGACGAGCGGCCCCCGGCCGGGCCGGGCGCGGGCCGCTGACCCACGGGCCGGGGCGCGTCCCCCGGCCCCGGCGCCGGCCTCAGGGGCGCCACCGCACCCGGTGCTCGTTCAGGTGGGCCAGCACGGAGTGGTTGGCCTCCCAGCCGTCCGGGAAGCGCACCGTCACCCCCAGCTGCACCGGCTCCGTCGACGGGTGCTCGTCCAACAGTTCGGCCACCCCGGCCCGGCAGACGACGACACACGCGTGCCGGTGCCGGGAGGCCAGCACGCACAGCCGGCCCGTCTCCAGGTGGAAGGCGGTCGCGTCGGGCCGGCCCGACAGCGGGTGCAGCACCACCGTCACGTCGAACTCCCGCCCCTGGAGCCGGTTCGCGGTGTCCACCACCACGCCGGTCACGCCGAGGTCGGCCAGCGCCGCGCGGACGGCCGCGGCCTGGTCGCGGTGGGCGGTACCGACCGCGATCCGGTCGGCCGTCAGCGGCACCGGGTCGGGGGAGCGCTCGCTGGTCGCCGCCCCGCCCCGGTCCAGCAGCCGGCGTATCACCAGGGCCACCGCGCGCACCGCCTCCGGGTCCGTGCGCGGGGTGTGCCGCGCGGGCAGCTCCAGCAGGCCCCAGCCCGCCTCGGCCGCCTCGTCCAGCACCCGGTCCACGCCCGACCCGTCCGACGCCACCCCGAACGACAGCCGCCGGTCGCCGTGGTCGGTGCCGCTCCGGAAGGGCGTGTACGGGTAGAAGGCGTCCGAGACCAGCGGCGCGGCCGAGGCGGGCAGCCGCCAGGAGACCGGCAGGCGGTGCTGCGGCAGACGCGGATTGTGCGCCAGGAGCGTGCTGACGGCACTGGCCGACGGGTCGTAGGACAGCCCGGACCACTGCTCGGCCCCCACCACGCTGAACGGGTCGAGCTGCCCCGGGTCCCCGACGAACAACGCCCGCTCGAAGAGCCCCGCGACAGCCAGCAGCGCGTCCGAGCGCATCTGGTACGCCTCGTCGACGATGGCGTGCCGCCACGGCTCGACGTTCTTGGTGTGCGCCCACTTCGCGGCCGTCGAGATCACCACGTCGAGCCCGGCGAGGTCGCCCACCTTGGCGGAGGTGCGCACCGAGGGCAGGCCGTCCAGCGCGGGGTCGTACGCGGCGGCGTCGCTGCTGTGCAACCGGCCGACGGGCAGCTCGGGCTCCGCCTCGGCCAGCCGGATCACCAGGTCGTCCACCTGCGCGTTGGTCTGCGCGACGACCATCAGCGGCCGACCGGCGGCGGCCAGCTCGCGGGCCGCGCGCACCACCAGCGTCGACTTGCCCGCGCCGGGCGGCGAGTCGACGACCACGCCGCGCTCGGTGCCCGCCATGGTGTCCCGCAGGATGGCGGCGGTGGCCGCCGCGGCGGCGGCCCCGGGGTCGAACCCGGCCCGCCCCGACACGGCCCCCACGCCCCCGGCGGACCGGGGCGCGCGGGCGTCGGGCACGGCGAGGCGCGCGGGGGCGTCGGCGTCGCTCACAGGAAGTCCTCGTCGGTCACGGGGTCGGGAGCCGACGCGGCCCCCGACACGGCGGTCGGCAGGTCGGCCGGAAGGTCAGGGGCGCGGCTGCCGGTCGGCGCGGTGCCGGCCGGTCCGGGGCCGGGGGTGGCGCCCCCGGCATCCGTCGCGGTGCCGGCCCCGGCGGGGCCGGGCTCGCCGCCGGGGCGGGGCTCTGCGCCGGCCGGAGCGGGGACGGTGGTGGGGTCCGGGTCGGTGACGGGTGGGCCGCCGTGGGTCCACGGGGTCCGCTCGGGCTCGGGAAGTTCGGGGCCGCCGCGCGGGGCGTGCTCGAACAGCGTCCAGCACACCCGCTCGCCCGCCTCGGGCACCGTGCCGGGCTCCGGTTCCCTGCCCCGGCCCATGCCCCCGGTCAGCCGCAGCACCAGCGTCGGCGCCGCGTCCACCCCCGCCCCGCCCCGGGGCGCCTGGTCCGCCGACGCCCCGCCCGCCCCCGCCTCGTACGCCACGAACTCCGCCGTCTGCGTCCGGCCGTCGGGCAGCGCGCGGTAGACCTTGACGCCCTCGTCCAGCAGCGGACGGTCGTCGGTGCGCACGCTCACCAGCGGGCGCGGGCGCGGCACCTTCGCCCGCGAGTACGCCATCTCCACCTCGGCCACCTCGCCCGCGAACGCCTCGCCCGACAGCCGCCTGGCCGCCATGACCAGCGGATCGTCCAGCGCCTCGTGGGCGTCGAGCTGGGCCCGCGCGGTCTCGCGCGCGGCCAGCTTGCGCGCGGCGGTCACCGCGTCGTCCCACTTCGGCTGGGGCGGCTCACCGGCGCGCACCCGGTCCCGGTGGCCCGTGTACGACCAGCGGTCGCGCTTCCACCGGTCGGCGACCCGCGCCCCCGGCGGCAGCGCGCGCAGCAGGTCCAGCCCGTGCCACACGGCGTCCCAGGTCGGCCGGAGCTGGCTGGCGATCAGCTCGCGCACCTCGTGCTCGGCCGCGGCCACCGCCGCGACCTCGCCGCCGGCGCGCGCCGCGTCGTAACGGGCCATGGCCGGGGCCAGCAGCCGGTTGTCGAAGGCCGGATCGGTGGCCGGCCCGGCCGGAGGCCGCAGCAACTGGCCCCGCGCGTTGCGCGCGGCCTCGGCCAACAGCGCCGCGTCGGGCCCGCTCAGCCCGGCGGGCGGGTCGATCCAGGCGAGCAGCGACCCCAGGTGCTGGTCCTCCAGCCGGCTCTGCCCCGTCGCCCAGTGCTGGCCCAGCACGTCCGTGAGAGCCAGCAGCAGGGCGGAGCCGGGCACCCGGGCCCGCTCGCCGTAGTGCGTCAGCCAGCGCCCGAGCAGCGGCACCCGCGCGGGCGTCGCCCGCGCTGCCCCGCCGTCGCCGGAACCCACGCCCGAGGCCAGCCCGTCGACGAGCCCGGCGCCCGGGGCCGGCCCGCCGACCGCCCCCGGCCCGTGCGCCGCGCCGACGTTCCCGGCCGCGCCCGGCTCCCGTGGCGCGTCCACGTCGCGCGCGGGCGCGCCCTCGCGCGTGCCCGGCGGGCCCTCCGGCTCGTGCTCGGTGGCGCGGCGGAACCGGGTCGAGCGGCCCAGCAGCCGGACGTACTCGATGCCGGGGGCGCTGGGCACCAGCAGCTGCGGCGCGTCGGCGCACAACTCGACCTGGACCGTGACGCGCTTGCCGGTCTCCGGGTCGGTCTCCTTGCGCTCCTCCCACTCCACCGCGTCGGCGGGGGCCGTGAAGTGCGGGAGCATCTCCTCGGCCAGCGCCGCCAGGAAGGCGAAGCGCAGGTCACGGTCGCGCGGCTGGGGCACCACCAGGAGCCTGGGCGCCTCCCGCTCGGTGCCCACCAGGGCGCCCAGCGGCGCGCCCGCCTCGCCCGCGGTGGTCAGCGGGACGAAGACCAACGGCCGGTCGGCCAGATGCCGGTGGCACACCGTGGCGGTCGGCACCGCGCGCCCGCTCTCCGTCGCCTCCATCCGCGCCAACGTCGTCAGCAGGCTCATCGGCCCTCCCCGGTCCGCCCGGCGAGCTCGTCGCCCGCCCCGCTCGCCGCGTCGTCCCGGCCGGCCGCCAGGGCCAGCGCCTCCGCGCGCAGCGCGGCGGCCCGGCGCAGCGCGCGCACCGCCGGATCGTCCTCGGCCACCGAACCGCCGGCGCCGCCGCCCGCCGCCTCGCCCGGCGGCCCGTCGCCGCGCGCCGCCGCGAGCACGGCCTCCACCGTCGTCAGGCCACCCAGCTCACCGCGTACGCCCCGGCCGAGGGCCTCCACCGCACCGGCGGCCCGCGCCCGGCCCCGGCAGTGGAAGGCCAGCTCGCACGAGGCCAGACAGTCCGGCACGTACGCCGCCGGCACCGCGTCCACGGTGGCGGTCAGCTCCGTCAGGGCCCGTGTCGGCGTCGTGCCGTCCTCCGCGAGCCGCAGGTCGAACGTGGCGTCGGCCGGCAGCGCCGCCGCGATCTCCTCGATCCGGGTCAGCCGCGCGAGCTGGCGGCTGGTCACCGAGAGCTGCTTGCGTACGTCGATCAGCTCGGCCGTGGGGAGGTTGGAGAAGTCCTTCGGGCAGACCAGCAGCGCCCGCTGGCGCACCCGTCCCGTCGTGTCCACGGTCGCGTCCACCGGCCCGCTCAGACCCGTGTCGCCACCGCCCGGCCTCCCGTCGGCCGCCTCCGCGCCCGGCCCGGCCGTGCCCGGCCCGGCCGCCGACGTGGTCCCGGGGGCGTCGGCGGCGGCCAGTGACTCGGCCAGCTCGCGCAGCGCCAGCACGTACACCGCGGCCTGCCGCGCCGCCGCGCCCACCTTCGTCGGGTCGGCCGCGCCGTCCAGCATCGGGAACGACTTGATCTCCGCGACGGTCCAGCTCCCGTCCGGGTGCACCACCAGCGCGTCCGGCTCCAGGTACGCGGGCGAGCCGGCCACCTCCACGCTGACCATGGGGTGCTGGAGCACGGCCCACCGGCCGGCCGCCGTGGCCCGCGCGAGGGCGATCCGGGTGCGGGCCGCGCGCCCGGCGGGGCCGTCGGCCGCCAGCTCGGGCGCGTCGATCTCGCCCGGCGCGGGCGCCGGCCCCGGCTCGCCCAGCCGCTCGCGCAGCAGGGCGACCAACCGCTCCCCACCGTCCGCCGTGACCCGGGCCTCGAAGACGTGACCGCGCTGGTGGGCGAACTGCGACTGGCCGTACGCCGCGGGCGCGCCCAGCGCCATCGCCAGCGCCGTCTTGTCCACGCCGGCGCCGTCGAGCAGCGCGCGGCGCCGGCAGCCGGGGTTGGCCGCGAGCGCCGCCAGCGCGCGGGCGTCCAGCGGGCGCGGGGCGACCCGTGGACCCCGCAGCTCAGCGAGCCGCTGCCGCAGCGCCGTCCGCGGGGGCGGTGGCGCTGCGGTCGGCGTCTCGCTTCGGCTGTTGAGGGATGTGCTCACCTGCCGAAGTCTCGCACCCGCCACTGACACTGGGGGCGCTCACCTCGGGATCGGGCTCGTCCTGACCGCCGCTCGCCCCGCTCGGGGCGCCCGCGCCGGCCGTCGTACCCGCGCCGGAGCCACCGGCCGCCCCGTGTGCCGTCTGGCCGCCCACCGCCTGGCCGGCCGCCGGCTCGGAGCCGGCCGCCATGGGAGCCGCCGCGCCGGCGACCCCGCGTCCAGAGGCCCGCGCCAGCACCCGGTCGGTCAGCCGCAGCGCGGGCCGGGCCAGCAGGAAGCCGACGCCCATCACGGCCGCGCCGGCCGCCGCGTCGAGGAAGTAGTGGTTCGCGGTGCCCATCACGATGATCGTGGTGAGCAGCGGGTACGCGATGCCCGCGGCCTTCGCCCACACCGACCTGCCGTGTCGGAACAGCGCGATGCCGCACCACAGGGACCAGCCCACGTGCAGGCTGGGCATCGCGGCGTACTGGTTGGTCAGCCCGCCGAGCCCGCGCGGCGCGCTGGCCTCGCCGCCCCACCAGCCGTACTCGCCGTACTGCGCCATCGTGTCGACGAAGCCGTGACCGGCGTCGAGCAGGCGCGGCGGGCAGGTCGGCAGGGTGATGAAGCCGATGAGACCGATGAGGGTGGAGAGCATCAGCCAAGTGCGCATCACCCGGTACTGGGTCGGGCGGCGCTTCCACAGCCAGATCAGGATCGCGGGCGTGACGATGTAGTGCAGCGACGCGTACGCGAAGTCGGCCGGTATGCCGAGCGAGGCGTGTCGGGTGAACAAGTCGTTCAGCGGCGTCTCGAAGTCGATGCCCAGCGTCTGCTCGAACTCCAGGATGCCAAGGCCGTGGTCGACGGCGCTGGACACGGAACCCCGTGCCAGCAGTCGACCGGCCGAGTACGCGGCGTACACCACGGCGATCAGCGGCAGCTCAGCCCACCAGCGGGGCTGTGTGCGCTGTGGTGTCCCGGTACGGGGCGCGGTATGGGGCATCCGGTCGCTCTCCCAAGTGTGTTCAGGCGGCCAAAAGGCGCGCAGTCAACCGTACGGTCTCCGAGCGGTGGCCTGCGCACCACCCCCGGCGGGGACGACGAAATGCCGTGTTTGCCCACCTCGGGGCTCCTCGGTCGTTTCGCGCGGGTGACAAGACGCCGTGCGGGCCCAGCGGGTTGCGTGCCGGGCCCGTAGGCGATGATGGGCGACGGGGCTCCGGTGTGCCCAATCCGCCCCAGCCACCCCCCGAACGAGCGAAAGGCCCCCTCCATGGCGTCACGCCTCCTGCTGGCCCGCCACGGACAGACCGCGTGGTCGCTGTCCGGGAAGCACACGGGCCGCACGGACATCCCCCTCCTGGACGAGGGGCGTCGCGGCGCCGAGCTCCTGGGTGAGCGACTGCACCGCGCGCCGTGGGCGGGACTGCCCGGTGTCGAGGTGCGCACCAGCCCCCTGGTCCGTGCCAGCGAGACCTGTGACCTGGCGGGATTCGGTGACCGGGCGACGCCCTGGGACGCGCTCGTGGAGTGGGACTACGGCCCGTACGAGGGGATGACCCCCGACGCGATCAGGGCCACCCGCCCCGACTGGCTGATCTGGCGCGACGGGGTGCCCACCCGCCCCGTGCCGGGCGCCGCGCCGGTGGGCGCCGGTGCGGTCGCCCACCCGCACGGGAGCGACGTCGCGCACCCGGGCGAGGGCCCCGCGTTCCCGGGCGAGAGCGTGGCCGACGTCACGGCGCGGGCGGACGCCGTCGTGGCCTGGGCCCGCTCCGCCGACCGGGACGTGCTCGTCTTCGCCCACGGCCACATCCTGCGCTCGCTGGCCGCCCGGTGGCTGGGCTTCGACCTCGCCTTCGGGGCCCGCGTGCGGCTCGACCCGACCTCGCTGTCCGTGCTCGGCTGGGCGTACGGCGAGCCCGCCATCGAACGCTGGAACGACACCGGCCACCTGGCCTGACCCCGGGCCGCGCGCCGGCGCCCCGCGCGCGAGGCCGCCCGTACGCGTCCGCGCCGCCGGGACAGGTGTGGCCGCGCCCGCGCGGGCGCGCGTGGCCACCTGTGGCAGCCCCGGGCCGACGCGTCACTCCCCGGGCGGCCGGGACACCGACGGGGCCCGGCTCAGGCCGGCTCCCCCGCGCGGTGGAGCTCCAGGAAGCGCGCGACGTGGGCCTCCCGCCGCCACGGCCGCAGCCCCTGGGCCAGCTCGTCGAGCATGGCCCGCACGCGGGCCGAACGCACCTGCCCCGACAGCGCGAGCACCCGCTCACCCGCGGTGGCGGCCTCGTCGGGCACCCGCTTGCCGAGCAGGTCGGCGGCGAGCTCCGCGGTGAACAGCGCGCGGTTGCGGACGAAGTGCGGCCCCTGGAGCGCCACCGAACGCCGCGCGTGCTCCGCGGCCCGCCCCCACTCCCGCAACGCCGACCAGCACTGCGCCTCAAGCCCCGCCATCTCGGCCTCGCCGAAGAAGGACATCCACTCCGGATCGGCGTCCGAGGGCCCGAGGTCGAACAGTCGCTGGGCGCGCAGCAGCGCCCGCCCGCAACCGGACCGGTCCGCGAGCCCCGCCCGGCCGCCCGCCTCGCGCAGCGCGAGCAGCGCGAGCAGCCGGGGCGAGGCCAGGGCCCGCGCCGCGCGCTCGGCGGCCTGCGCGGCCTGGAGGGCCTCGCGCGGCCGGCGCGCGTCCCGGGCCAGGAAGGCGATGTTGCAGAAGGCGTGCGCCTCCAGGGCCGGGTCATCGGCCAGCCGCGCGGTGGCCAGGGCCTCCGCGTAGTGCGAGCGGGCCTGCGCGATCCGGCCCGAGTCGTGGGCCAGCCAGCCGACCGACAGGGCCAGCTCGCCGGCGGCGGCGTGCAGCCGGTCGCTGAGCGACTGCCGTTCGGCGCCGACGTCGAGCAGCTCGTAGGCGGCGACGAGGGGCTGGGTCGCGCCACGGTAGATGCCGTCGCCGCCGTGCTGGTCGTCCAGCAGCCGGATGTGCCGTACGGCCTCCTCCAGGGCCACCGCCTCCGCCGTGCCCACGCGCCCCTGCGACCGGGGCACCCGTGGCAGCTCGCGCGCCGCCGCGCGGCGCGGCACCCGCGCGGTCCGCCCGCCCGCCGCCGCCCCCGCCTCGCCCCCCGCTCCCCGGGGCCCGCCGGGGCCCGCCGCCCAGGCGCTACCGAGGTCCAGGGAGGCGGCGGCGACCGTGGCGGAGCCGATGGTCATGAAGGCGCGCCGCAGCACCTCGCCCTCCTCCTGGCGGTGGGGCTCGCGGCGGCCGTCCGGGTCGGCGCCCGCCCCGGACGCGGCGCCCCCGCGCGGGCGCGCGGGCGGGGCGGGGGCGTCCGGGGCCTGCGACGGCGGCCGGGGAGCGGACCACGGCCCGGACTGGGGCGGTACGGGCAGCGGGCCCGAAAGACCCGCGCGCGCGCCCGCGCCCGCTCCTCCCGTGGTCTCGCGTGGCCCGTGCCCGCGCACGCTCGCGCGCGGGGCGAAGCCGAGGTCCGCGAGCGAGTGGCCGGGGAACATGTGCCGGAACACGCGCTCGTACGCGTAGTTGGGGCAGCGGATGGCGCCGGACTCGACGCGGCCGATGTAGCGGGCGTCGCACGAGACCTGCTCGCCGATCTCGCGGGCCGAGCGCCGTACGAGCGCCGCGAACTCGCCCGGCGACAGATGCCCGCGCAGCCGTCTGAAGGCCGTGTTCGACCGGGGTGGCGAAGGTTCCGATGTCGAGGCCATGGGCGTGCCCTCCAGACGGTCCTCGCTCCGGGCAGCGCCACGGGCGGAACCGATGCCGTGATCGACGGGGCAAGACCGTACCGACTACGTCACGGGCAGCAGCCGCGGTTTAGCTACAAAACGGATATCTCACCCGTGATTTGCCATGAAGTGCCATCCTTTGCGGCGGCGTTGCGCCGTAGCTGTTGACGTTTTGTTGCGTTGTTCCCCGTGGACCATGACAGCCAAGCGGAGGAGGGGTCCCCTTGCCGGACGTCACACGAGCCACCGAGGCGGACGCTAACGGCACGCGGATGCCCGCGCAGTTGCGCCACCGTCCCCGCGAGGAGGCCGGCACCCCGCTCCCGGGCGCCCGCCCACACCCGGAGGACCAGCGGCGGGACCCACGCCAGGACGCGGGCCCAGGCCCCCACCAGGCCGTCTGCCAGGACCCACGCCAGGGCGTACGCCCGGAGGACGCCGCGCGCCCGGACGAGGGCGCCGCACCAGAGGGCGAGGCCCCGCCGTGCTGCGGGCTCAGCGCCCTGGACTTCGCCCCCGCGCGCCCGGCCGTCTCCACGCCGCCGGCCATCCCCGGGGCGGGCCCCTTCCGCACGGTGACCGACCCCGCCGGCGCGCCGCCCGCGCGCGGCCGGGCGGACCGCGCGCCGTCGCCGGCCGACACGGACGGGTCGCCCGAGGGCGGGCCGCTCGGCCCGGCAGGCGTCGCCGGCGAGGGCTGCGACGTGGTCACGGTGCCCGCGCGCCAGGGCATCGAGGCCGTGGACCTGCTGCGGCTGCGCGAGTCGGGCGGCATCGGACCGGTGCTGCACGACGACGCGTGCGACACACTCGGCTTCGTCGTCCCCGCCGGCACCGCCGCCGGCTGGGACGTACCCGGCAGCGCGTGTACGCGAGCGCACGCGCGCGGTCCGCGCTCCGGAGCGTGCACCGGCCGGGCCACGACCCCACCGGGCGCGCGGGAGGCCACCGACGCCGCGCCCCCGGCCGCCTCCCCGGTGCGGGCCGCCGGCTGGCTGGTGCCGCCCGCCGACGCGTACAGCGAGGCCACCGACCCCGCCGTGCTCCGCGCCGCGCTCGGTGAGGCGGCACGGGTCATCGAGGCCATCGACCGCTGCGGCTGAGGCCACGCCCGCCCTGCCGACCGGTACGGCAGGGAGCGGTCGGCCGCCCCGCCGCCCCCCGCGCCGGTGTCCCGAGCCCCGGCCGAGGCAGCCCTCCTGACCAGCGGTGACGGATACTGGCCGGATGGCACGAGGCAAGCGCGGACGGCAGGGCGACACGGAGCGGGCCGGGCGGTCGCGCCGAGGGCGGAGCGCCCCGGCCGAGCCGGCCGGCGACGCGACGGAGCCCCCGGGCGGGGCGCGCGGGGAGCGCGCACGGGGGCGGGCCCGCGCCGGCGAGCCGCTCAGCGCGCGCGTGGACGGCGGCCACGCGGAACTCCGCCCGGACCGCGACCGGCCGCGCGGACACACCCTGCTGATCGACGGCGCCCCGCAGTCCCACGTCGACCTCGACGACCCCCGCTACCTCGACTTCTCGTACCAGCGCCGGCTCGGCCACATCGCCGACCTGGTCGCACCCCCGGGCCGGCCGATCCAGGCCGTGCACCTGGGGGGCGGCGCCTTCACCCTGGCCCGCTACGTCGCCGCCACCCGCCCCCGTTCCACCCAGCAGGTCATGGAGGTGGACGGCCCGCTGGTCGACTTCGTACGCCGCGCGCTGCCGCTGGAGGCCACCTGGCGCATCCGGGTGCGCGGCGTCGACGCCCGCGCGGGCCTCGACCGGGTGCCCGACGGCTGGGCCGACCTGATCATCGCGGACGTCTTCAGCGGCGCCCGCACCCCCGCGCACCTGACCAGCGTCGAGTTCCTCGAACAGGCGCGCCGCGCGCTGCGCCCCGGCGGGCTCTACGCGGCCAACATCGCCGACGGCGCCCCGCTCGCCCACCTGCGCTCCCAAGTGGCCACCGCCCGCGCCGTGTTCGCCGAGACCTGCCTGACCGCCGACCCCGCGGTGCTGCGCGGGCGACGCTTTGGCAACGCCGTCCTGCTGGCCGGCGACACCACGCTGCCCGTGGCGGAGCTGACCCGCCGCGCGGCCAGCGACCCACACCCGGCCCGGGTCGAACACGGCCGCGCCCTGGCCGACTTCACCGGCGGCGCGCGCCCGGTCGCCGACGCGGACGCCACCGCGTCCCCCGCCCCGCCCGCCACCGCCTTCGACTAGCCCCACCGGGAACGCGGACCCGCCCCCTCCGGCCCCAGCGCCCCCCGCCCCCGCGCGCCCCCGGAGGCTCCGCCGCCGTGGTCCGGCCGCGCCCACCGCGCCACGCCCCGCCGTGCGCCCGCGTGCGCCCCGGGCTGGGCGCCGGCCCGGCGCGGGACGAGCGGACACGTTACTGCCTGGTTTCGTCGCGCGTGACCCGCCGCGGAAGGGGGAGAACTCGCGTACGGACGGGCCGGGGGAGGGGCCGGGGAGCGGGGCGTGTCGGTGAGTTGTGAACACACTCCAGTCCCCAAGCGGCCTCTTGTTGTGAGGAGTTGAAGCATTGGCGCAGATCAGGGCCGCGCGGTCGTACGCGTGGCGCGGCTGCCGACATCTGACTGTTGTTGAATGTCTAGCGATCGTCGGCGTGAGGGAGGGGTCCGACGCATGAGGGGGGAGATAGGGATGGCGGCGGGCAGGCGGCGGGACGCCGGGCGGAGCAGACCCACCCTGGAGGAGGTCGCCGCGCGGGCGGGAGTGGGCCGAGGCACCGCGTCCCGGGTGATCAACGGTTCGCCCCGGGTGAGCGACCGGACCCGTGCCGCGGTCGAACAGGCCGTCGCCGACCTGGGGTACGTGCCCCACCGCGCGGCCCGCGCGCTCGCGGCCAACCGGGCCGACGCCGTCGCGTTAGTCATCCCCGAGCCGGAGACCAGGCTCTTCGCCGAGCCGTACTTCTCGGACATCATCCGGGGCGTGGCCTGCGAACTCGCCGACACCGACCTGCAACTGCTGCTCACCCTCGTCCGTACCGCCAAGGAGCGGCAGCGGCTGGCCGACTACCTGGCCGCCCACCGCGTGGACGGCGTCCTGATGATCTCGGCGCACGCCGCCGACCCGCTGCCGGACGTGCTGGACCAGATCGACATGCCGGCCGTGCTCGGCGGCCGACGCTCGGCCCGCGAGGCCGTCGCCTACGTCGACTCCGACAACCTCGGCGGCGCGCGCTCGGCCGTCACCCACCTCGCCGAGCGGGGCCGGCGGACGATCGCCACCATCACCGGACCGCTCGACATGTACACGGCCCAGTGCCGCCTCGACGGCTACCGCGAGGCCCTGGAGGCCGCCGACCTCCCCCGCCCGCCCGATCTGGTCGAGTGGGCCGACTTCACCGAGGAGGGCGGCCGGCGGGCGATGACCGCCCTTCTGAAGCGCCGCCCGGACCTGGACGCGGTCTTCGCCGCCTCGGACGTCATGGCCGCCGGCGCCCGCCGCGTGCTGCGCGAGCACGGCCGCAAGGTGCCCGACGACGTGGCCCTCGTCGGCTACGACGACTCGCCCGTGGCCCGACACATGGACCCGCCGCTGACCAGCGTCCGGCAGGCGACGGAGGAGATGGGTCGCGCGATGGCCCGCGTCCTGCTGGAGCAGATGGCGACCCGCGAGGCCACGACCCAGACCCCGCCGCCCCGCCCCCACCTGGTGCTGCCCGCCAGGCTCGTCCCCCGCGACTCCTCCTGACCGCCCGGCCCCACCGCGCCCCGCCCCGTCGCCCGCGAGGTCCCCGCCTCGCGGGCGCGGTGTCGTACGGGGGCGGTGTCGTGCCGGCGCGGGGGCCGTGAGGCGGCCGGCGCGGGCCCGATGTGCGACCGTCGGGCCCGGGGCGCACGCTGGAACCATGGTTGAGCATCCGCCGGTGATCGTCCATCCGCCCTCCGCCTCGGGCGGGCGGCGCGTCACGATCCGTGGCGTCATCGTCGGCCTGGCCCACGGCCGGGGCGATGTCGCCGAGTTCCTGCGCCGGGCCGGCATCGAGGACCCGGACGACGTGACGCTGGACAACCCCGACCAGATCGAGTGGCGCGGCGGCGACATGGACCACTGGCCGGCCCCCGCCGACTGACCCGGCCCGCGCGGATCGCGCAGCCGCTGGCGTACTCCGCTGGCGACACGTGCACGGGGACCCGGCCGCTTCACTTACACACAAGGGCCCCAATCCGCCTTGGCGGATTGGGGCCCTTGATCTATCAGGGTGAGTAACGGGACTCGAACCCGCGACATCCTGGACCACAACCAGGTGCTCTACCAGCTGAGCTATACCCACCATGACCGGCGCTTTCCTTGCCGGCCGAGAAAAAGTGTACAGGGTCCGAAGGGGTGCTCGCTCCCGGCTTATCGGGAGCCGGGAGCGAGCCGCCTCACGCCTGTGGCGCGGGCAGGACGTGCTTGGCCGCGATCGCCTTGGCCGTGTCCGAGTCCGGGCCCGGCTGCGGGACGAAGACCGCCTCGCGGTAGTAGCGCAGTTCCGCGATGCTCTCCCGGATGTCGGCGAGGGCTCGGTGGTTGCCGTTCTTCTCGGGGCTGTTGAAGTAGGCCCGCGGATACCAGCGGCGGGACAACTCCTTGATCGATGACACGTCGACGATCCGATAGTGGAGGTGACCCTCCAGCGTCGGCATGTCACGCAGCAGGAAGCCCCGGTCGGTGCTCACCGAGTTTCCGCACAGCGGGGCCTTGGCCGGCTCCGGCACGTGGGCCTTCACATACGCCAGGACCCGCTGCTCGGCGTCGGCGAGCGTGGTGCCGCCGGCCAGCTCGTCGAGCAGCCCGGACGCGGTGTGCATCTCGCGCACCACGTCCGGCATGGTGGTCAGCGCCTCGGCGGGCGGACGGATCACGATGTCCACACCGTCGCCGATGATGTTCAGTTCGGAATCGGTGACCAGCGCGGCCACCTCAATGAGCGCGTCGTCGGACAGCGAGAGGCCGGTCATCTCGCAGTCGATCCACACCATGCGATCGTTCATGCCGTCACCCTACGGGGCGTTCCCGCTGGCCGGGCAGGGTGGCGCGGCCAGGGGTACGGGTCGACTGCTCGGGCAGCCGTGGGGCGTAGGCGTCCGAGTCGGGCTTGCCGGGCTCGCCGTGCCCCGGCCCGCCGTGCGGTGGGCCACCGTGGTTCATGCCGGTGTGCGCCATGCCGCCGTGGGCGAGCGCCGTGGCGCCGGCCGGGCCGCCGTGGACGCCCGCGGCGGCCATGGACGCGCGCCGGACCGGCACCGACTCGCCGGGGCGGGGCTCGATCAGGTCCGGCCGCTCGGCGCGCTCGTGCCGCTCGGAGCGGTCGGCGGGCCCACCCTGTGGCCGGCGCGCCCGGTACGCCGCCCGGTACGCCGCGGGGGACGAGCCGAGCTGCCGCCGGAAGTGCCCGCGCAGGGCCACCGGCGAGCGGAACCCGCAGCGCCCGGCGACCTCGTCCACCGAGTAGTCGGAGGTCTCCAGGAGCCGTTGCGCCTGGAGCACCCGCTGGGTGATCAGCCACTGGAGTGGAGCGCTCCCAGTGAGCGAGCGGAAGCGCCGGTCGAAGGTCCGTCGGCTCATGTACGCGCGTGCCGCGAGCGCTTCGACGTCGAACTGTTCGTGGAGGTGTTCCAGCGCCCAGGCCACGACCTCGGCCAGCGGGTCGGCGCCGATCTCCTCCGGCAGCGTCCGGTCCAGATAGCGTTCCTGCCCGCCCGAGCGACGGGGTGGTACGACGAGCCGGCGGGCCAGCGCCCCGGCCGCGTCGGCGCCGTGGTCCGTGCGCACGACGTGGAGGCACAGGTCGATACCGGCGGCGGTGCCCGCCGATGTCAGCACGTCTCCGTCGTCCACGAACAACTCCCGTGGGTCCACGTGGACCGACGGGTAGCGCTTGGCGAGCGTCGGCGCGTACATCCAGTGCGTCGTCGCTGGCCGTCCGTCGAGTAGCCCGGCCGCCGCGAGCACGAAGGCGCCGGTGCACAGCCCGACGATGCGGGCGCCCTCCTCGTGCGCGCGGCGCAGTGCGTCGAGCGCCGCCGCGGGTGGCGACTGGGTGATCGACCGCCAGGCCGGTACGACGACGGTGCCCGCTCGTGAGAGGGCCTCCAAGCCGTACGGTGCGGTCAGTTCGAGTCCGCCCGTGGTGCGAAGCGGTACGTCTTCGCCCGCGCACACCAGCAATCGGTAGCGGGGGACGCCGGCGTCCTGCCGGTCGATGCCGAAGACGGAGAGCGGTATGGAGCTCTCGAAAATGGGGCCGCCGCTGAAGAGCAACACTGCGACGATCTCCCGGCGGCGGCGTCCGGAGAGCTTTCGGGCGGCCTCCGGTACGGTTGTGGAGTCCTGGCTCATGGAACTAAGCCCCCCTGGGTGGTCGCGTCCTCTCGGTCCTGCACGTTTCCCCTCGGTCCTGAACGGTTCCCCCGCCGGTCATGGCCAAGATCGAATCTACTGTGTCGCGTGTGGTCACCGTGACCAGTTCACCACTCGCCCGTAAGTCGACATGACAACTTGGCGTAAAGCATTCGATCACGAAGCGTTGCACTCGTGGGCCCCGCTGGGAAGTGCGCCTTTCGCCGTTGCCCACTCCCCGTAGGGGGTACGGACCCCCAACACTCCTTTCCTAGCTGGTCAGACGCGAGTTTGACGGGGTCTTCGACTACAGGGACAACTTGTTCCGAAGTTGGCCGAAAACCGTTGGCCGCAAACGTACGATCGCGTCAGTCGACCGACGTAGGAGCACCGGACGGGTCGTCAACACGGGGCCCAACGGGTGCCGTACGACCCCGCCGCGCGCGCACCGCGCGCAGGCGTTCGTCGGTCATTCGCGCCGTGCGCCGTTCGGCCCGTCGCAGCAGCGCACGGCAGGTTGCGGTCACCGTGGCGAGCCCCAGCGCGATGCCCGCCGCACCGCCCAGGGAGGCCCCGCACAGGAGGAGGGCCACCGGCACCAGTGCCCACCCGAAGACCCCCCAGCCGACCCGGTCGCCCGGGGCGACGGAACCCGGCCGTTCGCCCGTGCACGCCGGGCCCGCGCACGGGCACGCGAGGCGGGTCGGCGGGAGGGCCTCGGCGCGCGGTGTGACACGCGGCGCCGACCGTGGGTCGGCCCCGGTGACGCGTGGCGCGGTGAACAGTCGCGCGCGGGTGGCCGCCGGCGCCTCGGGAGCCGTGGGGCGGGCGGGGCTCGCGGCGCGGGAGGGTGGCCCGGGGGTGGAGGGTGAGTTGGGGGAGGAGTGCGCGGAGTCAGCCTGTGGGGTGAACGGGTGCGGGGGGAGAGCGGGGGCGCGTGGGGGTGCGGAGGCGGTGGTGGCGTCCGGGGTTGAGTGCGAGGCCCCGGGTGTGGCCGACGTGGCGGCGGAGGGGCCAACGGGGGTATGCGCGCCGAGTCGAGGCACGAAGTCTCCCTTCCTGGGGCGCGAGTCCCTCCGGGGGGCGGCTGGTGGGTACTACAACGTCCTGTTGGCCGTCGGGTCACTGCACGGCGTACGCCGGGGGGCCACTTGGGGCATTGCACTCTGCGCCACCCTCCGGCATGCTCCGATGAAGCCCGCCGGGGCCGGCCCCTTCCGAGGTGGTCCCTGGGCAGGGGGCGACTGGCGCCGTACCCTTGGGGGTAAGGGGTTGGAAAGGTGAATCCCGGACGATTTGAGTCCGGTGTCGCCGTTCCGTTCCCACAGTCCGCCGTCCACCGCAAGTAGCCCCCGCCGAACCCCTCCGCAACAGGACTTTCTTCGCCGAGACAACAGATGGCCGGTTACGAAATCCCCGAACCCGCGGACCGCAAGCGGGTCGCCGACTCGACGGCGCACCCCGAAGCGGCGGAAGAGACGCGTCATCCCTGCGATCCGGCGTTCCAGCACGGAGTGGTGGTCGGCTTCGACGGCTCGACGTCCAGTGAACGCGCACTGGCCTACGCCATCGGCATGGCCCGCCGTTCCGGCTCCGGCCTGATCATCGTGCACGTCGCCAACCGCCTGCCCACCACCGTGTGGGCCGGCTGTGAACCACCCGTCTTCGTCGACGTCCCCGACCACCGCACCGAGGTGCTCGGCCTCGAACTGGCCTGCGCGGACCACCTCTCCGAGGTCCCGTGGATCCTTGTCGAGCGCGGCGGGGACATCTGCCACGAGCTGGAGGAGGTCGGTCGGGAGTACGCGGCCGACGCCATCGTCGTGGGCTCCACGCACGGGCTGGTGGGCCGCATCTTCGGCTCCGTCGCCGGGCGGCTCGCACGTCGTGCGCAGCGCCCGGTCGTGGTCATCCCGTAGCGCCCTCCCCGCCACCGTCCCGCCCGGCTCCCCGTCCCGCCCGCCCGTGCGGCCGGGACGGGGAGCCGGGGCCTGTCGGCTCCGGTCGCCGCGCCGTCCAGGCCCCCGTGCCGCCCGCGCCCTGCCGGAGTGCCCCGCCGGACCGGGCCGGGCGGGTAGGCACGCCCGGTGGGGTGCGGCCAGCGCGGGGGGCGGTTTCCGGCTGTTTTCTGGCGTGGTCCGGCGGCCTGGGGTGCGACTGCGCGTTCGGCGCCCCCTCGCGCGCTCCCGGGGCTGCCCGGGGGCGCGCGGCGACGCGGTGCGAGCGGGGTCGCCCGGGGGAGCCGGGGCGGGTGGCCGGCGGTTCGGGGCGGTCCGGGGGTGCGCCGGCCCGGCACGCGAACGGTTGCTCCCGCGACGACGGGTGGGTCCGTGGCGCGTGCGGGGACACCGGCGCTGGCGGGTCGGCCGCGCACGGAGGTGGAGGGTGCGTGGGTGACGGGTACCCACCCGGCACGCGGCACGACCGGCGCGCGGCGGGGGCCAGCCCGCCACCCCTCGGGGGTGACGGTCCCCGACGGGCGGCGTAGGGGCGACGTCGGCGCCGGGGAGGTGGCCTCCCGCACGCGGGGTGGCACGCGGGGGATACCACCTGCCCGAACTCCCCGGGCGCGGGCCCGCGTCGGGGGCGCCGGCTACTCCACCGTGACGGACTTGGCGAGGTTGCGCGGCTTGTCGATGTCCCGACCGAGGGCCAACGCCGTGTGGTAGGCGAGCAGTTGGAGCGGGATGCCCATCAGGATGGGGTCGAGCTCGACCTCGTTGCGGGGTACCACGATCGTGTGGTCCGCCTTCTCCTGCTCCTGGTGGGCGACGGCCAGGATGCGCCCGCTGCGGGCCTTGATCTCCTCCAGCGTCGCCCGGTTCTTGTCCAGCAGGTCGTCGTCGGGCAGGACGGCGACGGTGGGCACCTCGGGCTCGATGAGCGCCAGCGGGCCGTGCTTGAGCTCGGAGGCGGGGTAGGCCTCGGCGTGCACGTAGCTGACCTCCTTGAGCTTCAGGGACGCCTCGCGGGCCACCGGGTAGCCGCGCACCCGGCCGATGAACATCATGCTCCGGGCGCCCGCGTACAGCCCCGCCAGCTTCTTGATCTCCTCCTCGCCGCGCAGCACCTCGGCGATCTGCTCGGGCAGCTTGCGCAGCCCGGCGATGATGCGCTTGCCGTCGGCGACGGACAGGTCGCGGATGCGGCCCAGGTGCAGGGCGAGCAGGGCGAAGGCGACGGCGGTGTTGGTGAAGCACTTGGTGGAGACGACGCACACCTCCGGGCCCGCGTGGACGTACACGCCGCCGTCGGTCTCGCGGGCGATGGCGCTGCCGACGACGTTGACCACGCCCAGGACGCGTGCGCCCTTTCGCTTCAACTCCTGAACGGCGGCGAGCGTGTCGTAGGTCTCGCCGGACTGGCTGACCGCGATGTAGAGCGTGTCGGGGTCGACGACGGCGTTGCGGTAGCGGAACTCGCTCGCCGGCTCCGCGTCGGCCGGGATGCGCGCCAGCTCCTCGATCAACTGCGCCCCGATCAGGCCCGTGTGGTACGCCGAGCCGCAGCCCAGGATCTTCACCCGGCGCACCCCGCGCGCCTCGCGGGCGTCCAGGTTCAGGCCGCCGAGGTGGACGGTGGAGAACCGGTCGTCGATGCGTCCGCGCAGCACCCGGTCCACGGCCTCGGGCTGCTCGCAGATCTCCTTGTGCATGTACGTGTCGTGCTCGCCCATGTCGTACGACTCGGCCTCCCACTCCACGGTGGTCGGCGACGCGGAGGTGCGGCTGCCCTCGGTGGTGTAGGTGCGGTAGTCGTCGGCCTTGAGGGTGGCCATCTCGCCGTCGTCCAGCGTGACGACCTGGCGGGTGTGGCTGACCAGGGCCGCGACGTCGGAGGAGACGAACATCTCCTTCTCGCCGATGCCCAGCACCACGGGCGAGCCGTTGCGGGCGGCGACGATGCGGTCGGGGAAGTCGGCGTGCAGCACGGCCACGCCGTAGGTGCCCTCGATCAGTCGCAGCGCCTCGCGGACCTTCTCCTCCAGGGTCGCGGCGCCGGAGCGGCCGACGAGGTGGGCGAGCACCTCGGAGTCGGTGTCGGACTCGAAGGCCACGCCCTCGGCCTCAAGGCGGGTGCGCAGCGCGGCGGCGTTGTCGATGATGCCGTTGTGGACGATGGCGACCTTGCCGTCCACGTCCTGGTGCGGGTGGGCGTTGACGTCGTTGGGCGCGCCGTGGGTGGCCCAGCGGGTGTGGGCGACGCCGACCGTGCCGGCGAAGCGCTTGGGCAGGCGGTCCTCCAGTTCGCGGACCCGGCCCTTGGCCTTGGCGGTCTTGACGCCGCCGGTCTTGCCGCCGGCGTGGATGGCGATGCCCGCCGAGTCGTAGCCCCGGTACTCCAGGCGCTGGAGGCCCTCAAGGAGCAGGGGTGCCACGTCACGCTTGCCGATGTATCCGACGATGCCGCACATGATCGGTTCCTTTTCGTCTGGTGGGATGCCGGAGCGGTCGCCGGCCTCCGGGCCGCGGCGGGTCGCGCACGGGTGCGCGGGGCCCGCCGGGCCCGTGGCCCGGCGACCGGCGCGGGGGCTCTCGCGTGAGGGCGCGGGCCCCGCTCTCCGGTGTCGTTCGCGTCGCCGCGCCGGTGTTCAGCCGTAGACGATGCGGCGGAGTTGGCGGAGCGAGAGCGCGGGCGGCGCCACCGCTCGGTGGGGCAGCTCGGTCTCGATCCGCTCGAAGATGTCCGCGTTCGTCAGCCCCGCCGACTGGAGCTCGCGGTGGCGGCGTCGGACGAACTCCTCCGTCGTCTCGTCGAAGTACGCCAGCACCTCCAGTACCACCCGGGCGGCCTCGCCACGGCCCAGCGGGGAGCTGCGCACAAGGTGGTCGACGAGGTCGTCATGGGAGGTCGGGCTGGCGTCGGTACTTCGGCTGCGGCGATCGAGCACCCGTTGATACTGCGCGGCGGCGGCGGGTTTCGCAAGAATCCTGCCCGATATCGGGCAGGCGACGGGTGAAAGTGCGGGCAAGTGGCCCAGCGGTGGGACGGGAGAGGCCGGGCGCGCGCCCCCGAGGCGGCGGCGGAGGCGCGGGCGGCCCGATGGCGGGGCTAGAAGCGGCGCAGCACGGCCTGCTTGGCGGCGGTGAACTCCTCGTCGGTGAGTATCCCCTCGCGGTGCAGCTCGCCCAGCTCGCGCAGGCGGCGCAGCAGCGCGTCGTGATCACTGTCGCCGGTCGCGCCCGGGGCGGCCGGGCCCGGCAGGGCGGGGGCGGCGGCGGTCGGGAGGCCGGCCGGCGCGGGGGCCGGCGCGGGCGGGGCGGCCGGGTGCGGCATGCGGGCGGTCACCGCCGCCGCGACCAGCGCCATCAGCGGGTCCTTCTTGAAGCCGTAGAGCTCCACGGCGCGCGGGTCGTACTTCGGCGGGGCCTTGGTGGTGGCCTTGGCGATGACGAAGCGCAGGTAGCCGTTCTCCAGCCCGCCCGGCCACAGCCACTCCACGGCGTCCACGTCCGCCAGGGAGAAGGTCTGGGTGCCGGAGGACTTCTTGGACTCCTCGGTCTTCCAGTTCCACTCCAGGCGGATGGTCTCGCCGTCGAAGGAGGCGGTGGCGTCGCCCGCGGTGGCCGACAGCGGCACCGAGGGGCCGGGCAGCAGGTACCGGTCACAGGGCGCGGTGGGCACCTGCTCCAGCAGCAGCGCGTTGCGCACCTCGTCCACGAAGTACTCGGCGACGCCGGAGCGGTCCGGTTCCACGGCCAGCTGGTACGGGTCGGCGGCGTCGGGCAACTGGCCACCCACCGCCTGGAGCAGCGGGTCGCTGCCCTCGCGCGGGCGCAGCCGCAGCCGCCCCGCCTTGCGCCCGGTCTCGAAGGCGATGCCGCTCAGCGCCTGGAGGGGCACCACCAGTTCGCCCAGGGCCTGCCGGGCGAGCCCGACGCTCTTGTCGCGCCCCGGCACGATCCGTACGGCCTCCCCGTCGAAGGTCCAGGTGCCGTCCTTTTGGATGATCTCCGCCATGGGCGGGATTCTTCCACGCGGGGCCGGGCCGGCGGGATGTGCCGCCGGCCCGGCCCGTGCGGCCCTACGCCTCCAGGCCCAGCTCGCGGGCGATCAGCATGCGCTGGACCTCGCTGGTGCCCTCGCCGATCTCCAGGATCTTGGAGTCGCGCCACATGCGGGCCACCGGGTACTCGTTCATGAAGCCGTACCCGCCGTGCACCTGGGTGGCCTCGCGGGCGTTGGTGACCGCCACGTCGCAGCTGTAGAGCTTGGCCAGCGACGCCTCCTTCTTGAAGGACTCGCCGTGCGCCATCCGCGAGGCCGCGTCCCGCCAGGCCACGCGGGCGGTGTGGGCGCGCATCTCCATGTCGGCCAGCTTGAACTGGATGGCCTGGTTGGCGCCGATCGGCTTGCCGAACGCCTCGCGGGTCTTGGCGTACGCCACGGACTCGTCCACACAGCCCTGGGCGAGGCCGGTGGCCAGCGCGGAGATGGCGATGCGGCCCTCGTCGAGGATGCGCAGGAACTGGGCGTAGCCCCGGCCGCGCTCGCCGAGCAGGTTGGCGGCCGGCACCCGGCAGTCGTCGAAGGACAGTTCGCGGGTGTCGGAGGCGTTCCAGCCGACCTTGGAGTACGGGGCGCCGACGGTGAAGCCGGGGGTGCCGGCGGGCACGATGATCGAGGAGATCAGCGGGCGGCCGTCGGGCTTGCGGCCGGTGACGGCGGTGACGGTGACCAGCGAGGTGATGTCGGTGCCCGAGTTGGTGATGAAGCACTTGGTGCCGTTGATCACCCACTCGCCGCGCTCCTCGTCCAGGGTGGCCGTGGTGCGGGTGCCGCCCGCGTCCGAGCCGCCGCCCGGCTCGGTCAGGCCGAAGGCGCCGAGCGCCGCGCCCGAGCACAGGTCGGGCAGCCAGGCGCGCTTCTGCTCCTCGGTGCCGTAGAGGAACAGCGGCATGGAGCCGAGCGAGACGCCGGCCTCCAGTGTGACGGCCACCGACGAGTCGACGCGGGCCAGTTCCTCGATGGCCAGGCACAGGGCGAGGAAGTCGCCGCCCATGCCGCCGTACTCCTCGGGGTAGGGCAGCCCGAACAGGCCCATCCGGCCCATCTCGCGGATGATTTCGTACGGGAACTGGTGGTTCTCCCAGTACTCGCCGATCCGCGGGGCGACGACGTCGTGCGCGAAGGACTCGACGGTCTTGCGCAGGTCCTCGTGGTCGGCGGACAGGCGGTGGTCGAGGGACATGGCTATGCCTCCTTGTGGGAGAGGGCGCGAACGGTTCGCGAGGGGCTCGGGCGCCCCAACTGGTCGGCCATCCACACGCTGGTGGCGGTGAGCTGGCCGAGGTCGACCCCGGTCTCGATGCCAAGGCCGTGCAACATCCACACGAGGTCTTCGGTGGCGAGGTTGCCGGTGGCGCTCTTGGCGAACGGGCAGCCGCCGAGGCCGCCCGCGGAGGCGTCGACGGTGGTCACGCCGTGCTGGAGCGCGGCGAGGGTGTTGGCCAGGGCCTGGCCGTAGGTGTCGTGGAAGTGCACGCCGATCCGCTCGGTCGGCACCCCCACGGCGTTGAGCTCGTTCAGCAGCGCCGTGACGTGGCCGGGAGTGGCGACGCCGATGGTGTCGCCCAGGCTCAGTTCGTCGCAGCCCAGGTCGAGCAGGCGGCGGCTGACGTCGGCGACCCTGGCCAGCGGCACCGGGCCCTCCCAGGGGTCGCCGAAGCACATCGACAGGTAGCCGCGCACGTGCGCGCCGGCGTCCCGGGCCCGGGCGACCACCGGCGCGAACATGGCCAGCGACTCGTCCACGGTGCGGTTCAGGTTGGCCTTGGCGAAGGACTCGGTGGCGCTGCCGAAGACGGCGATCTCGCGCACGCCGAGCGCCAGCGCCCGCTCCAGGCCCCGTTCGTTGGGCACCAGGACCGGCAGTCGCAGGGCCGCGCCGTCGACCCCGGGCCGCTGGTCGAGCCCGGCCAGCAGGGGCATGAGCTGTTCGGCGTCGGCCAGTTGGGGCACCCACCTGGGGTGGACGAAGCTGGTGGCCTCGATGGTGGTCAGGCCGGCGTCGGCGAGGCGGCGGACGAACTCCGCCTTGACCTCGACGGGCACGATCGCCTTCTCGTTCTGGAGGCCGTCGCGCGCGCCCACCTCGTGGATGCGCACCCGCGCGGGCAGCCCCGGCGCGGGGACGGCCATCGGCAGTCCGTCGATCATCGCGTGCCTCCTCGGCTCTCGGCGGGGGCGGTGGCCCGCGGCCCGTCCGTGTCGGGCTCGGCCGCCTCGTGCGGGGCGACCACGGCCAGCACCTGGTCCATGGCCACCGTGCTGCCGGGCGTCACGTCCAGCTCGGTGACCGTGCCGTCGTGCGGGGCGGCGATGACGTGCTCCATCTTCATCGCCTCCACCACCAGCAGGCCCTGGCCGGCGACGACGCTGTCGCCGACGGCGGCCTTGACGACGGTGACGGTGCCCGGCATCGGGGCGGTCAGGGCGCCCGCGCCGCCGCCCGCGCCGGCGCCGCGCAGCGCGGCCTCCACCGGGTCGTGGTCGGCCACGTGCCAGGTGTCGCCGTCGCGGGCCAGCCAGGAGCCGGCCGCGCCGTCCCCGGCCGCGTGGGCGAACGCGTGGGTCAGCCCGTCCCACTCGACCAGTACCCGGGCGGCGCCCGCCGTCTCGCGCGTGGCCACCAGCCGGGCCCGGACCCACGGGCCCTCGGCCACGCTGACCTCGGCGTCGTGCGCCCGCCCCCGCACCCGTACGCCGACCGGGTCGTGGCCGGGCACGCGCAGCGGGTGGGCGGTCGCCGCGCCGGGCCCGCCCAGCCGCCAGCCGGTGGGCAGCGAGAACGGGTCGGTCCAGGTGCCGGCCGCCGGCGCGGCCGGCTCCAGGGCGGATTGCCGCAGCAGCGCGGCGGCCCCGTACACCTCCGGCGGCACCTGGGTCGGCGTCAGCGCGGCGGCCTCCCGGTCCACCAGGCCGGTGTCCAGCGCGCCGGCGACCACGTCGGGGTGGGCCAGCAGACGGCGCAGGAAGCCGGTGTTGGTGTCCAGGCCGAGCACGGTCGTCTCGGCCAGCGCCGCCCGCAGCCGACGCAGCGCGGTGGCCCGGTCCGGCCCGTAGGCGATGACCTTGGCGAGCATCGGGTCGTACGCCGTGCCCACCTCGCTGCCCGCCGACAGGCCGGAGTCCACGCGTACGCCCTCGCCGGCGGGTTCGCCGAGCGCGGTCACCGTGCCGGCGGAGGGGAGGAAGTCCACGCGCTCGCCGTCGGCCGTGGCGCGTACGGTCTCGGCGCAGATCCGGGCCTCCACGGCGTGCCCGCTCAGCGTGATGTCCTCCTGGGTCAGGGGCAGCGGTTCGCCGGCGGCCACCCGCAGTTGCCACTCGACCAGGTCCAGGCCGGTGACCAGCTCGGTGACCGGGTGCTCGACCTGGAGTCGGGTGTTCATCTCCATGAAGAAGTAGTCGCCCGGGGCCGCCTGTCGTCCGCCGTCGCCGGCGCCCGGCACGATGAACTCGACCGTGCCCGCGCCGGTGTACCCGCACGAGCGTGCCGCCTGGACCGCCGCCTGACCCATCGCGGAGCGGGTGGCCTCGTCCAGGAAGGGGCTCGGCGCCTCCTCGATGATCTTCTGGTGGCGGCGCTGGAGCGAGCACTCGCGCTCGCCGAGGTGGACGACGTTGCCGTGCCCGTCGGCCAGCACCTGGATCTCGATGTGCCGGGGCTGGTCCACCCAGCGCTCCACCAGCAGCGTGTCGTCGCCGAAGGAGCCGCGCGCCTCGCGGCGGGCCGCCGCGATCTCCTCGGCCAGCACCGTCTCGTCCCGCACCAGCCGCATGCCCTTGCCGCCGCCGCCGGCGGAGGGCTTGAGGAGGACGGGGGTGCCGATCTCGCGGGCCGCGTCGATGAGCTGGTCGTCGCTGAGGCCGCTGCCCGAGGAGCCGGGCACCACCGGCACACCGGCCGCCCGCACCGTCTCCTTGGCCCGGATCTTGTCGCCCATCAGCTCGATGGCCTCGGCGGGCGGGCCGATGAAGATCAGCCCGGCGTCCGCGCAGGCGCGGGCGAAGGCGGCGTTCTCGGCGAGGAACCCGTACCCCGGGTGGACCGCCTGGGCGCCGCTGCGCGCCGCGGCCTCCAACAGCCGCTCGACGGACAGGTAGCTCTCGGACGCCGCCGCCGGGCCGATGCGCACGGCCGTGTCGGCCTCGCGCACGTGCCGGGCGTCCGCGTCCGCGTCGCTGTAGACGGCCACCGACCGCACCCCGAGTTCGCGCAGGGTACGGATGACCCGGACCGCGATCTCGCCTCGGTTCGCGACCAGCACGGTGTCGAACATCGCCGCTGTCACCCGCTCCGCCTCCCGCCCGGCTGCCGGGCCGGGCCTGTGGTGGGCCGCCGGCTGTCCGGCGCCCCCGTCCGTCGTCTGTGTGCTCGCCCGCGCCGTGCTGGCCGTGGGGGTGGCCGTCGGGGCCGGGGTGGCCGCTCCGGTGCTGGCCCGGTCGCTGTCGGCCGGGCCGGTCGCGGTGCGCGCCGCTGGGTCCGTACGCGTCATGGCGCTCCCCTCACATCCGGAAGACGCCGTAGCCGGGGGCGGCGTCCGGGCTGGTGAAGGCGGGGGTGCCGGGCAGTGGCGCGTTCGCGCAGGCGGTCAGTGCCAGGCCCAGGACCGTGCGGGTCTCCAGCGGGTCGATGACCCCGTCGTCCCACAGCCGGGCCGTGGCGTAGTACGCGTTGCCCTGCTCCTCGTACTGGGCGCGGACCGGGGCGCGGAAGGACTCCTCGTCCTCCTGGCTCCACTGCTCGCCGCGCCCCTCCAGCTGGTCGCGCTTGACGGTCGCCAGCACCGAGGCGGCCTGCTCGCCGCCCATCACCGAGATCTTGGCGTTGGGCCACATCCACAGGAAGCGCGGCCCGTAGGCCCGCCCGCACATCGAGTAGTTGCCGGCGCCGTAGGAGCCGCCGACGACCACCGTCAGCTTCGGTACCCGCGCGCAGGCCACGGCCATCACCATCTTGGCGCCGTGCTTGGCGATGCCACCGGCCTCGTACTGCTTGCCGACCATGAAGCCCGAGATGTTCTGGAGGAAGACCAGCGGGATGCCGCGCTGGTCGCACAGCTCGATGAAGTGGGCGCCCTTCTGGGCGGACTCGGAGAAGAGGATGCCGTTGTTGGCGACGATGCCGACCGGGTGTCCGTGGATGCGCGCGAAGCCGGTGACCAGCGTGGTGCCGAACTCGGCCTTGAACTCCTGGAACTCCGAGCCGTCGACCGTGCGGGCGATGACCTCGCGCACGTCGTAGGGCGTACGCGAGTCCGTGGGGACCGCGCCGTAGAGCCCCGCCGGATCGACCACCGGCTCCCGCACCGGCTCGACCGACCAGGGCAGCGGGCCGCGCTCGGGCAGGGTGGAGACGATGGTGCGCACGATGCGCAGGGCGTGTGCGTCGTCCTCGGCGAGGTGGTCGGTGACGCCGGAGACCTTGGAGTGCGTCTCGCCGCCGCCCAGTTCCTCGGCCGTGACGACCTCGCCGGTGGCGGCCTTCACCAGCGGCGGGCCGCCCAGGAAGATCGTGCCCTGGCCACGGACGATGACCGCCTCGTCGCTCATGGCCGGCACGTACGCGCCGCCGGCCGTGCAGGAGCCGAGGACGGCGGCGATCTGCGGGATGCCCGCGCCGGACATCCGCGCCTGGTTGTAGAAGATCCGCCCGAAGTGGTCGCGGTCGGGGAAGACCTCGTCCTGCATCGGCAGGAACGCGCCGCCGGAGTCCACCAGGTACAGGCACGGCAGCCGGTTCTCCAGCGCGACCTCCTGGGCGCGCAGGTGCTTCTTGACCGTCATCGGGTAGTACGTACCGCCCTTGACGGTGGCGTCGTTGGCGACCACCACCACCTCGCGGCCCGCGACCCGGCCCACGCCCGCGATGACGCCGGCGGCCGGCGCCTGCCCGTCGTACAGCCCGTCCGCCGCCAGCGGGGCCAGCTCCAGGAAGGGCGATCCCGGGTCGAGCAGCGCGTCGACCCGCTTGCGTGGCAGCAGCTTGCCGCGCGCCGTGTGGCGCGCGCGGGCGCGCTCGCCGCCGCCCAACCGCGCCACCGCGAGCTTCTCGCGCAGCGTCGCCGCCAGTTCCCGGTGCGCCGCCTCGTTCGCCTGCCAGGCGTCCGACGTCGGATCGACGCCGCTGGCCAGCACTGGTGCCTGCCCCATGCCGTCGAGCCCCCTTGCTCGGTAGGTTTGAGCCTGCTCAGTTAATGAGCGTTAACTGTTGCTCTCAGGTTAACGGCCACTAACGTCGCTGTCTAGAATGGCCGGGTGAGTGAACCAGTTCTGAGCACGCAGGCCCCCGCCCCGACCCGGCGGGAGCAGATCCTCGCCGAGGCCGCCCGGCTCTTCGCCGCGCGCGGCTTCCACGGTGTGGGCGTCGACGAGATCGGGGCCGCCGTCGGCATCAGCGGCCCGGGGCTCTACCGGCACTTCGCCGGCAAGGACGCGATGCTCGCCGAGCTCCTGGTGGGCATCAGCGAGCGGCTGCTGGCCGGTGGCAAGCGGCGGGTGAGCGCCGCCGCCGAGGCGTCGGCCGACGCCGCGACCGTGCTCGGCTCGCTCATCGACGGGCATATCGACTTCGCCCTGGATGACCGCCCGCTGATCGTCCTGCACGACCGCGAGCTCGGCCAGCTCCGCGAGAGCGACCGCAAGCTGGTGCGCCAGCTCCAGCGGCAATACGTCGAACTGTGGGTGGAGGTCGTCCGCACCTTGCACCCGGACGCCTCGGAAGGCCAGGTCCGGGCCGCCGTGCACGCCGTCTTCGGGCTGCTCAACTCCACCCCCCACCTCGGCCAGGCCCCCTCGCTGCCCGGCCGCGACGCCACCGCCGCCCTGCTGCGCCGCCTGGCCCACGGGGCGCTGGCCGCGCTCTGAGCGGGCCACCCGGCCGGGAGCCGACGCCTGCGCCGACGCGCGGCGGCCCACGCGCCCGTCGCCCGTGGCGCGTGGGACACCCCGCCGCCTGGTGTCGCGGGTTCGCGTCCCGTCACTCACCCCGTACCTCTCCCGAGACGTCGCCCCCTCCCTCGGGCCGGCCGTCGCCCCTCGTGCCGGCGCCGCCCATCACGCCGACCGGGCGCCCCCACCCGCGCCGCCGGGCCGAGCGGGCCGGCGGTCGACCCGTTACGCCGACCGGGTGCCCCCGTGCCCCGTCGCGCCAGCCGGGCCGCTTTCCCGCCCCCTCCGCGACGCCGGGCGGGGCCGCACCGGGTGTCGGGCGGGACGCGTCGAGTGTCGACCTGGGCGCCTCCGCGCGCCGCGCGGCCCCCTGGCGTGGGGGTCGGGTCAGCCCTGGACAGTCCGTGCAACCCGCAGGTAACTTTTCTGAGCGAGCGCTTAGTCCGCCTCCGGGGTCTCCGGGTCGGTGATCGTCCCGGGGCGGGTTCCCGTGGCCGGCCGACGCGGGGTCGCGCGGGGCCGGCGACCGCGCCCACGTGAGCCCCTGGCGCCTGCCGGCTGGTCGGGGGAGTTCCACCGCACCCAGGGAGGCAAGCGTGCGCCGTACGGTGTTCGACGAGGACCACGAGGCGTTCCGGCGGACCATCCGCGACTTCGTCGCGGCCGAGGTCGTGCCGGTCTACGACCAGTGGATCGAGGCCGGTCAGGTCCCCCGCGACTTCTACCGCACCCTTGGTGAGCTGGGCGTCTTCGGTATCGAGGTGCCCGAGGAGTACGGCGGGGCGGGCGAGACCAGCTTCAAGTTCCACGCCGTCGTCATCGAGGAGTGCGCGCGGGCCGGCGTGAGCTTCGGCGGCTCCAACGTGCACACCGCGCTCTGCCTGCCCTACCTCCTCGCGTACGCCACCGAGGAGCAGAAGCGGCGCTGGCTGCCGCCGTTCGTGACCGGCGAGATGATGACGGCCATCGCCATGACCGAGCCCGGCACCGGCTCGGACCTGGCCGGCATGAAGACCACCGCCGCGCTGTCGGCCGACGGCACGCACTACGTGCTCAACGGCGCCAAGACCTTCATCACCGGCGGCGTGCTCGCCGACCGGGTCATCGTCTGCGCGCGCACGGCCCCGCCGACCCCCGAGGACCGCCGGGCGGGCATCACGCTGCTGGTCGTGGACGCCACGTCGGCGGGGTACACGGTCGGCCGCAAGCTCGACAAGCTGGGCCTGAAGACCTCCGACACCGCCGAACTCTTCTTCTCCGACGTGCGGGTGCCCGTCGCGGACCGGCTCGGTGAGGAGGGCCGGGCGTTCTCCTACCTGGGGCAGAACCTGCCCCAGGAGCGCCTGGGCATCGCCGTGGGCGCGTACGCGCAGGCCGCCGCCGCCGTCGAGTTCGCCCAGCGCTACGTCCAGGAGCGCGAGGTCTTCGGCAAGTCGGTGGCCTCCTTCCAGAACACCAAGTTCGTGCTCGCCGACTGCAAGGCCGACGTGGACGCGCTCCAGGCGGTCGTGGACCGCGCGCTGGAGGCGCACGACGCGGGCGAACTGACCGCCGCCGACGCCGCCTCCGCCAAGCTGTTCACCACCGAGCGGGCGGCCGTCGTCATCGACAAGTGCCTGCAACTGCACGGCGGCTACGGCTACATGACCGAGTACCCCATCGCCCGGCTGTACGCGGACACCCGCGTCAGCCGCATCTACGGCGGCACCAGCGAGGTCATGCGCTCCATCATCGCCAAGTCCATGGGCCTGTAGGCGGGTTCGGAGCGCCGCCGTGAACGAGGCACTGACCGACCTGCTGGACCTGCTCGACCTGGAACGCGTCGACCGGGACATCTTCCGGGGCACCAGCCGCACCTCCCTGGTGCCCCGCGTCTTCGGCGGCCAGGTCGCCGCCCAGGCACTGGTCGCCGCCGGCCGCACGGTGCCGGCCGACCGGCCGCCGCACTCGCTGCACGCCTACTTCCTACGCCCCGGCGACCCCGGCGCGCCCATCGTCTACACCGTGGACCGCATCCGCGACGGGCTGTCCTTCACCACCCGGCGGGTGGTCGGCGTCCAGCACGGGCGGCCGATCTTCCACCTCTCCGCCTCCTTCCAGCAGGTCGAGGAGGGGTTGGACCACCAGGCGGACATGCCGCCCGCCCCCGACCCGCTGACCCTGCCGACCGCCGAGGAGACGCTGGCCCGGCACGCCGACCGGCTTCCCGACCCCACCGTCATCCCCCGGCTGATCGCGGCCCGGGAGGCGGTGGACCTGCGGTACGTGGCGGACCCGCCGTTCGTCAGCGCCGGCCGGGTGCGCGAGGCGCGCTCGCAGGTGTGGTTCCGCACCCGGGGCAAGCTCGACGGTCCCCACGACGACCCGCTGCTCCACCTCTGCCTGGTCACCTACGTCTCCGACATGACGCTGCTCGACTCGATCCTGCTCGCGCACGGCCGGGGCGGCTGGGTCGTCGGCGACGTGGTGGGCGCCAGCCTGGACCACGCGATGTGGTTCCACCGGCCCTTCCGCGCGGACGAGTGGCTGCTGTACGACCAGGAGAGCCCGTCCTCCGCCGGCGGCCGGGGCCTGGGCCAGGGCCGCATCTACACGGCCGACGGTCACCTGGCCGTGTCGGTCATCCAGGAGGGGCTGATCCGCACGCCCCGACCCCGCGCCGACCGGGCCGCCTCGTGAGCGGGCCGGGCGGGCGGTGCGCCACGCGGGGCGCGGGCCGGTGGGGCGCGGCGGTGTCCTACGGGAGCGCCGGCAGGCCCGCCGCGTCCAGCAGGTAGGCCGTCATCGGGTCGTAGAAGCGCGGGTTGGTGACGTGGTCGTCCAGGGGCACCGTCACCGCGAGGGTGCCCTCGGCCTCGCCGATGAACAACGCCGGGTCGTTGCAGTCCGCGTACCCGACGGCGTCGATGCCGCGCTGGCCCGCGCGGCCGGCCCAGCCGTGGTCGGCCACCACCAGATCGGGCAGCGGGCGGCCCTCCCGGGTGAGGCCGTCCAGGATGGCGTTCATCGGCTCGGGGGAGTGGGTGTGCCACAGGGTGGCGCCGCGCTCCAGCATCGCCACGTCCGCGAACTGGAAGACGAAGCCCTCGTCGGCCTGGAGCCCGCCGGGGATCTCCACGATCTCGCAGCCCACCGCGCGCAGCCCCGCCGCCACGGCCCGGTGGACGTCGATGAGGCCGCCGGGGTGTCCGGTGGCGAACAGGACGCGACTCTGGCTCTCCGCCGCCTTGCGCAGCACGGCCGCCTTGCGGTCCAGCCCGTCCACGGTCAGCTCGGGGTCGATGGTGTCCTGGCCCGCGCGGTGCTCGGGGTCGTCGATCACGCCGCACCGCTCGGCCATCACGGCCAGCACGTCCTGCTCGTCGGTCCAGCGGTCACCGAGTTCCAGACCGAGCCAGTAGTGACGGTCGCCGTTCGCCAGCTTGCGGTAGTGGGAGAGGTTGTTCTCACGGGGGGTGGCGACATTGCCCGCGATGCGGGTACGGACCAGATGGTCGACCAATTCGGCCCGGTCGGGCGCGGGGCTGGGTATCGGCATGCTGACCATTGTGCCGCGCGCGGTCCGAGACGGGCTGAACGTCTGATCAATACGCGAGGGCCAGGCGCCCGGAGCGCCCCGTATGCGGTATGCGCCGGCGGCGTACGTGACCGGCGTCATGGACGCCGTGGCGCAAACGCCCCGGGGCCCGCTTCGGAACGTACATGTCGCGGCGCCGCGCGCGGGCCGTACCCTCCAGGAGCCGTCGGTCCACCGGCTCCGCCGTGAGCGCCGGCGCATCGTACATGTCGGTCATGCCGGGCTCCCGGCCCGCGTGCGGGTGGGGCCGTCGGCAGGGTGCGGCGGGGCGCCGTACCGCCTGGAGAGAGATGGAGAGGCCGTCGCATGAGCAGCGCCACCCCGGAGCCCGTGGGCCCCGTCGACTCGTCCCGTGTGCCCCGCTTCGCCGGGCCCGCCACCTTCGCGCGGCTGCCGCGCCTCGACGAGGTGGGCGGCAGCGCGGACGTGGCCGTGGTCGGCGTCCCCTTCGACAGCGGAGTCTCCTACCGGCCCGGCGCCCGCTTCGGTGGCAACGCCATCCGCGAGGCGTCGCGCCTGCTGCGCCCCTACAACCCGGCGCAGGACGCGTCGCCCTTCGCGCTGGCGCAGGTCGCCGACGCGGGTGACATCGCCGCCAACCCGTTCCACATCAACGAGGCCGTCGAGACCGTCGAGGCGGCGGCGGACGACCTGCTGGCCACCGGCGCCCGGCTGATGACCCTCGGCGGCGACCACACCATCGCGCTGCCGCTGCTGCGCTCGGTCGCCAAGCGGCACGGCCCGGTCGCGCTGCTGCACTTCGACGCGCACCTGGACACCTGGGACACCTACTTCGGCGCCGAGTACACCCACGGCACGCCGTTCCGCCGCGCGGTCGAGGAGGGCGTCCTGGACACCTCGGCGCTCTCCCACGTGGGTACGCGCGGCCCGCTGTACGGCAAGAAGGACCTGGACGACGACGCGAAGATGGGCTTCGGCATCGTCACCTCGGCCGACGTGATGCGGCGCGGTGTGGACGAGGTCGCCGACCAGTTGCGGCAGCGCATCGGCGACCGCCCGCTGTACATCTCGATCGACATCGACGTGCTCGACCCGGCGCACGCCCCCGGCACCGGCACGCCCGAGGCCGGCGGCCTCACCTCCCGCGAACTGCTGGAGATCCTGCGCGGCCTGGCCGACTGCCACCTGGTCTCGGCCGACCTGGTCGAGGTCGCCCCGGCGTACGACCACGCGGAGATCACCTCGGTCGCGGCCTCGCACACGGCGTACGAGCTGACGACGATCATGGCCCGTCAGATCGCGGCGTCCCGCTAGGCGGGCCCGAGGGCCCGAGGGCCCGGGGCTGGGGGCGCGGGTGGGGCCCGGTGTCGGGGTCTGTCCGGCCGGGTCCCGGTCGGCGCCGGGGAATTCGGGGTCGGAGGTGAATTCCCCGACGGAGTGTCGGGGAATTCCCGTACGCGCCGGAGTGCGGCCCGCATTTGCGCGCGCGGGGAAAGTCGACGGTCGGGATAAGGCGATCTTGTGCCGCGGTCGTCGGGACGCTTGGCCCGATTGCGAGGCGATGGGTATGACGCGTCGCGCCGTCTCCTCGGCGGCGTGAACCCGGGGTGAGGCGGCGTGTCGAAGTGACTCGGGTAGGCGGGTGACCTGGCGTAACGCGGGACACTCGGATCACTTGGGGAACGGGGGCAACAACGCGGCAGGGATCGGGATTTTTCCCTCGCCCGCATTCCCCGCACCCCGAGATAATGTGGCCGCGGTCGCGCGGAAAAGCGCCCCCTGGTTACAGCCTGATCACACTTCACCGCGTACGTCTCTGACGTGCCGTAAAAGCGGTGCGAGTATGGGCGCTTATGACGCGAGGAGATGAGCGCCGGCGGCGGGCGTTGCGGATCTGGTTGAGCGGCGCCGACACCGGGCGCGACGTGGCCGCGCTGCGCGCCTGGCTGGAGCGGGAGCAGCCGCTGGAGAAGTGGGCGCGTGAGGGCACGGTTCGGATCGAGACGCGGACGGCCGCCGCCACGGACGACGGCGGCCATCCGATGGGTGGCGTGGTCGAGTTGCTGGTCTTCGTGCTGGGCGAGCTCGGGGAGTCGACCCTGTACGACGCGGTCAAGCGGGGCATCGCCTCCTGGCGCGAGAACCGGGGCCGGGTGGAGGGCGGCGCACCGCCCGAGGTCGGCGACGAGTGGACGGACGACGCCTCGGACCATGACGCGGAGGGCGAGGAGTAGGCCCCATGCCGGCAAGCGACCCCCGGGGCGGGGACAACCGGGCGCTGCTCGTGGGCGTGCCCGAGTACGCGTACGTGGCGGGGGAGTTCGTCGGTGGGGTGCCGGGCGATCTGCCCGCGGTGCGTACGGGCCTGGTGGAACTGGAGGCGACGCTGCGTGCCGGGGGCGTCTTCACCGACGCGGACCCCGGGGCGGGCGCCGGCGGCGGGGCGGGCGGGGGCGTGCTGCGGATGGAGCCGTCCGGGCAGGACGACTTCAACGAGGTGCTGTGGCAGATCGTCGCCGAGACGCGCGGGGTGCTGTTGTTCTACTTCGCCGGCCACGGGGCCGTGCCGTTCACTGGCGAGGAACTCTGGTTACAACTGCCCCAGGCCCGCACCGTGCCGGGCGCCCAGCAGGTCTTCGCCGGCTCCGTCTCGGTGACCGACCTGCTCGGCGTGCTGGCCAGTTCCCCGGCGCGGCGGATCGTGGTGGTCCTGGACTGTTGTTTCGCGGGCAACGCCGCGCGGATCCTGGAGGGTTTCGAGGAGCGGCACCGCTTCTTCCTGGTGGCCGCCGTGCAGGCCAACCGACGCATCGACGCGGGCCCTCCGGAGACCCCCACACCCTTCACGGCGGCGCTGCTCGACGTGTTGCGCGGCGCGACCCCGGAGCACCCCGTCACGTTCGCGGGGCTCGGCTCCGCGCTGCGGGAGCGGATGGCCGGCCAGCGCACGCTCTCGGGCGAGCCGTGGATACCGCAGACCCGGCAGGGCGACCCGGACGCGGACGTCGTCCTGGCCCGCGCGCCCGGCACCGGCCAACCCACGCCGGACCGCGCGGCGTTGACCCTGGGGGGCACGTGGTCCGCGCCGGGCGGTACGTGGTCCGGCGCGGGGGGCGCGTGGTCCGCCCCGGGCGGTACGTGGTCCGGGGCGAGTGGTGAGACGTCGGCGCCGGGAGGTGCTGAGCCCGGGCGCGAGCGGCCCGCCGTGGACGGTTGCGCGGTGGACGGTTCTGACGGGGGCGCCTCCGGCGCGGGTCGCGCTGACGGGGGCGGCTCCCCGCCCGTGCCCGAGGGCGGGCGGCCCGTGCCGTACGCGCCGGCGCCCGAAGCATCCGGAGCGCCCGAAGCACCGGGAGCATCCGAAGCGCCCGTGCGCGGGGCGGGAGCGCCGGCCCCACGACCCGAGCGGGGCGCGGCCGGGCCGGCTCCCGGCGGACCGCGTCCCGTGTCGGGAGGCGCCGCGCCCCCGCCTCCGGTGCCGTTCGCGTCAGGCCCGGCCGCCGGCCCGGCTCGCCCCCGGCCGCCCGGCGTGCGCGCGCCCGCGCGCCCGCCCACGCCGTCGGAGCCGCACCCGACTGAGCCCCAGCGCGCGCCCGCGCCTGAGCGCGACCGCGTACCGGAGCCGGAGCCCGCACCGGGCCGGGAGCGCGCATCAGAGCCGGAGCGTGTGCCTGAGCGGGAGCCCGCGCCGGCGCTGGAGCCCGCGCCGGAGCGCGAGGGGGAGTCCGAGTCCGGGCTCGGGCCCTGGTTCGGGCCTGGCCGGAGCTGGCTGGCGGAGGCCGAGGCACCGTGGCCCTGGGCGGACGGCCCCGACACGGAGCCGGATGCGGAGCAGGCCGACCCGTCCGACCCGCGCGACGGGCAGCTGCCGCGTACGGGCGCCGAGGGCGCGGACGGCGCGGGCCCGCCCCCCACTACCGCCGACGCGCGGGGCGCCGGAGTTCCGGGCGCCGGAGCCCCGGGTCGCGTCACGCCGGGAGCCGACACGGCGGGGGAGGGCCCTCCGGGTGGCGCGGACGCGGCCGACGACAGCGCCACCCCAAGCCGAGCCGCACGGCGCGCCGCACGTCGCGCCACGAGGCCCGGCGTGGGCGACGCCGGGGGCGCGCGTCGGGTGCGGGCGTCGCCGGCCGGGTCGGTCGCGCCGGCCCGGTCGGTCAAGCCGTCCGCGTCGTCCGAGGTGCCCGCGCACGTACGCGTGCCGGTGTCGTCCGCGTCGGTGGAGTCGTCGGGAGCGTCGGGCGGGGTCGGGCCGGGGGAGTCAGCCCCGGCAGGTGGGCCGACGGAGGGCGCGGGCGTCGAGAAGTCGTCCGACCAGCCGGCCGCCGGGCGCCCGGCGGTGTCCGGCGAGGGGCCCGCGCCGGCGGGCGGCTGGGTGCGCCGCCGGCTGCCCCGCCGGCTGCTCCGGCGGCTGCCAGCGCGGCTGCCCCGACGGTGGTGGGGGCGGTGGCCCGTGCTGGTGAGTGTGGCCGCCGTCGCCGTCTCGGCGCTGGTGTGTGCGGTGTGGTACGCGCTCGACAGGCCGCCCGCCGCGCGGATCTGCCCGCCCCCGCAGGAGTTGCGCGTGCTGACCGACCCCGATCTGCACTCGGTGGTGCACCACGCCGCGCAGGCGTACACCTTCTCGGCCGCGAACCGCCCGCACGGCGCGTGCGCGCGGGTCGGGATCACCGTGTACGCGGCCCGTTCCTCCGATGTGATCACCGCCCTGCACGACCTGTCCAACGTGTGGCAGCGGCCCCCCGGTTACGTCGCGCGGCCCACCGAGGGTGCCGCGGCCGGGCGCGCCGGTGACTCCGGTGCCGGGGCGCCGTCCGCCGCGCCGCTGGACCCACAGCGTGACGTGGGCGCCCAGCCCGACCTGTGGATTCCGGCGACCGCCGCCGACGTCGTGCGCGCCACCGAGGGCAGCCAGGACGTGGACCTGGGCCGCCCGACCCGGCCGCTCGGCTACTCGCCCACCGTGCTCGCCCTGCCCGCGCCGCTCCACGGCCGTGCCAGCGGCTCGCTGGCCGAGCTGGTCGACGCCTTTCTCGACGCCGGTGCCGGCCGGCGCGTCCGACGCCCCGACCCCGAGTCGACCGACGCGGCCCTGCTCGCCACGGACGCGCTGTACGGGCGGGAGCGGGCGGGTTCCGTGGAGCGGCGGTTGGCCCACGACGGGCCGCTGGCTCCCGACGGGGCCGATCTGCTGTGCGCGCTGGCCGACGACCGGGAGGCCGACCGGCGTACGGCCGCGATCGTGCCCGAGTACCTGTTGCGGACCGACGACCCGAAGTGCCAGGCCCAGACCCGGTCGCCGCGCCGGGCCGTCTACCCCGACGACGTGTCCCCCCTGGCCCCGGTGGCCCTCACGCTGACCTGGGAGGGGGCCGACCAGAGCTCCGACACGGCCCGGACCCGCGCCGCGGGGCTCGCCAGCTTCCGCCAGTGGCTGGGGGACGCCGAGGGGCAGCGGGTGTTCCGCGCGGCCGGCTTCTGGTCCCGGGACGGCACGCCGCCGCCGGACGCGCGCCGTACGCCCGACGGGCCGGCCACCCTCCCCTCGCCCGCCACCGCCACCATGCCCACCCCCACGGGCCTGAGCGGCACCCTGGAGCGCTACCGCGCGGCCAGCGGCCCCGGCCGCGTGCTCTACCTGCTCGACGCCTCGCCGTCCATGGCCGGCCTGTGGGACGGCGCCGACGGCGCGCCCGCGCTGCTGGCCCGTTCCATGGAGGGGCTGGGCGCGCGGGACGAGTACGGCGTGTGGCGGGTGGCCGTGCCCGAGGACGCCGAGCGGCCGTACGACACCGGGCTGCTGGAGTTCGGCACCCACCGGGACCGGGCCGCCGCCCAGCGCGGTGTCGTCGCGCGGGCCCGGCCGACCGCGCACGAGGCCGACCCGTACGGCGCGCTACGGGAGGCGGTCACCGAGCTGGCCCGGCGGGGCGCGGAGCGGGAGCGGCCCGCTCTGGTCGTCCTGCTCACCGACGACGAGGACAACGGGCGCGCCGGCGGGCGCACGCGCCTGGAGGCGCTGTTGCGGGTGGTGCGCGAGAGCGGCGTACCGGTGGCGGTGGTCTCGTTCAGCAGCCGAGGGTGCGACGCGGGCCAGCCGGACCAACGCATCGCCGACGCCTCCGGCGGTACATGTCTGGACCAGCGCCACGACCGGGCGGCCGAGCTACGGGAAGCGGTCGCGCGGACCGCCGAGGGCGAGCGGGGGAGCACGCCATGAGGGGACGTCCACGCGGCGGCGGGCGGCGGCGCGCGGCCGGCCCGCTCGCGGCGCTGCTGGCCGCCCTCGCCCTGGCCAGCGGCTGTACGTCCGACGGCGACCGGGGCGAGGCGTTCACCAGCGACGGGGACCCGAACGCGATCATCATCGCCAGCGGTCAGGACATCACCGGCCGCGGCGGGGTGCGGCAGCAGATGGTGGACGCGTGGAACGATCGCTCCCGCCGCTCGGGCTCGCCCCTGCGGGCCCGGCTCGTGGAACTGCCGGGCACCGCCGACCAGCAGCGCAGCCAACTGCTGGGCGCCCTCCAGTCGGGCAGCTCGCACTACGACGTGGTCAACCTGGACGTGACCTGGGTGCCGGAGTTCGCCGACGGGCGCCTGGTGCGCGCGCTGGACGACTCCCTCCTGGACGCCGACGTGCTGCCCACCGTCGCGGCCACCGGCCGCTGGCGGGACGAGCTCTACGCCGTCCCCTTCAACAGCGACGTCGGGCTCCTCTACTACCGCCGCGACTACCTGCTCGCCGCCGACACCGACCTGGACACCGCGTCCATGGACTGGGCCGGGTTCAAGAACCTCCAGCAGTCGGTGCTCCGGGCGCACAGCCGTGGTGACCTGCCCGCCGCGTACGACAAGCCGTGGACCACCCAGCTCGGTTCGTACGAGGGGCGGACCGTCAACGGTGTTGAGGCGTTCGCCACGGCCGGGGCCCTCAGCGCGGACCAGCCCCTGGTGGACGACGAGGGTCGCTACGTCGGCCACGAGGAACAACTGCGCGTCGGGCTGACCGGGTTCGCCGGGCGCATCGACCGGGCGTACACCCTGGACGGCGCGCAGGAGTCCGCCGAGGCGCGGCTGCTGGCCGACTTCGCCGCCGGCCGGACGGCCTTCCTGCGGCACTGGCCGTACGCGTACGGCCAGCTCCACCAGGACCTCACGGAGCGGCAACTGGGCGTGGCCCGGTTGCCCGGGAAGGTCGTGCTCGGCGGGCAGAACCTCGCCGTCACCCGGCACGCGCCGGCCGACAACCTCGTCGCCATCAACGACCTGCTGCGCTTCCTGACCGGCAGGGACAGCGAACGGTGCCTGCTGGAGGCGGGCTTCGCCGCGACCCGGGCCAGCGCGTACGAGGAGGGCGGGGCGCGCTGCCGGCTGACCCCGGCGCGCCCGGCCACGCCGTCCCCCACCGGCGAGGACGCCGACCGCATCCCGCGCACCGAGGACGGGCGGCCCCGGTCGTACGCGGTGGTGCGCGCGGCCCTGCGGGACGCGGTGGCCCGCCCGCGCACCCCGCTGTACGGGGCGTTCACCCAGGTCTTCGCCGACCACCTGGGCCGGCTGACGGGCGACGATCCGGACGATCCGGGCGAGGTGGCGCGCGATCTGCACCAGGCGCTGCGCCGCGCGCTGCCCGAGGACCGGTGAGCCGCCGGCCGGTGAGCCGCCGGCCGGGGCGGGCCTGCCCGGGGCGGCTCAGGGCAGGGTGAGGACGCGCGGGCCGTCGTCCGTGATGGCCACCGTGTGCTCGCTGTGGGTGGCGCGGCTGCCGTCCGTGGTGCGCAGGGTCCAGCCGTCCGGGTCGTGCGCGTACGTGTCCGAGCCGCCGGCCAGGAACATCGGCTCCAGCGCCAGGACCAGGCCGTGCCGCAGCACGAAGCCCCGGCCGGGCCGGCCCGTGTTGGGCACGGGCGGGTCCTCGTGCATGCGCCGGCCGATGCCGTGGCCACCGAAGTCGGCGGGGATGCCGTAGCCGGCACAGCGGCCGACGGTGCCGATGGCGTGCCCGATGTCGCCCATGCGGGCCCCCGGCACAGCCGCCGCGATGCCTGCCGCCAGCGCCGCGCGCCCCGTCGCGATGAGCTCCAGGTCGGCCGGGCGCGGGGTGCCCACGGTGAAGCTGGTGGCGGCGTCGCCGGCCCAGCCGTCCAGGGTGGCCCCGCAGTCGATGCTGACCAGGTCGCCGTCGCGGAGCCGGTAGTCGGTCGGGATGCCGTGCACGATCGCGTCGTTGACGGACGCGCAGATCACGGCGGGGAAGGGGGTCGCCGCGAAGTGCGGACGGTAGTTCAGGAACGGGGAGCCCGCGCCCGCCTCGCGCAGCACCTCGCGCGCCACCTCGTCCAGCGCGGTCAGGCTCACCCCGATCGCCGCCGCCTTCTCCACGGCGGCCAGCGCCCGCCCGACGACGCGTCCGGCCTCGCGCATCGCGTCGAGTTCGCCGTCGGTCTTGATCTCTACCATCTCCGTGAGGCCCTTCGTGAGGTCGCGTACGGCCCGCCGCGTGAGCGGCCCGCCCGGCCCGGACCCACCGACCGCGTGGGGCCGTGGGCAGGGCGGAGCGGACGTCACCACTGGGCGCGCCAATTTCAATACCGTTATTACTTTACCGGTATTAGAATCGCCCGCATGGTGCGCACACCCCTGACCCCCCTGGAGCGCGAGCGCGGCCGTCACCTCGGCCTGCTGCTGCGCCAGGCGCGCGGCGAACGCAGCATGGCCGACGTCGCCGCCGGTGCCGGCATCTCCGCCGAGACCCTGCGCAAGATCGAGACCGGCCGGGCCCCCACCCCCGCCTTCTTCACCGTCGCCGCCCTGGCCGTCACCCTCGGCCTGCGCCTGGACGACGTCGCGGCGCACTGCGCCGCCGTGGCGGAGCCCGAGGACGCGTCGGCGGCCTGACGCGTCGGCGGCGGCGCCCGCCTCGCCGCCCTCTCTGCGGGGTGTCGAGGAGCTGGCGGGTGCCGGCGGGTGGTCTCACGCGGCCGTCTCCGGGGCGGCCGGCGCGGGGTGGCGCGCCGCTCCGGTTCTTCCGTTCCGCGCGGCGGGCGGCGTCCGCGTCAGGCCGCCGACGCGGGCACTTCCCGGGCCGGGACGGGGCCGCGCCGGGGTGCCCGAGGCCGGGGGCGCGCCCGGGCGCTCGCGGGGGCGCGGGCGCGTAATCCGATCGCTTGTACGCTTCCCGTGCGCGCGCTCGTTTGTAACAGCGGAATGAAATCCGCACGCCACGGCGTTGCAGCCTTCCGGTGATGACCATGAGACGGGGAGGCCGGGAGTGACAGCGACAGCCGCGACGACCAGGGCGGCGCGTGAGGGCTGGGCGCGCAGACTGACCCGCTACTGCTGGCGGTACCGGCGTAACGTCATCCTCGCGCTCGGCGCCTCGCTCGCCGGAATGGCCGTCACGGCGCTCGTTCCGCTCGTGCCGAAGCTGATCATCGACGACGTGATCGTCGCCGACGACCGCCCGCTGGCCCCCTGGGCGGCGCTGCTGGTCGTCGCGGCCCTGGTGGTGTACGGCCTGACCTTCCTCCGCCGCTTCTACGGCGGCCGGCTCGCCCTGGACGTCCAGCACGACCTGCGGACCGAGATGTTCCAGGCGATCTCCCGCCTCGACGGCCGACGACAGGACGAGCTGAGCACGGGGCAGGTCCTCGGCCGGGGCACCAGCGACCTGCAACTGGTGCAGGGCCTGCTGTTCATGCTCCCGATGATGATCGGGAACGTGCTGCTGTTCGTCATCTCGCTGGTCGTCATGGTGACCCTGTCCCCGCTGCTGACCGTGGTGGCCCTGGCCGTCGCGCCCGCCCTGTGGTTCATCGCCTCCCGCAGCCGCGACCGTCTCTTCCCCGCCACCTGGTACGCGCAGGGGCAGGCGGCGGCCGTCGCCGGCGTCGTGGAGGGCGCGGTCACCGGCGTCCGGGTGGTCAAGGGCTTCGGCCAGGAGGAGCAGGAGACGGGCAAGCTCCGCGAGGTCAGCCGCCGCCTGTTCGCCGCCCGCCTGCGCACCATCCGTCTCAACTCGCGCTACACCCCCGCGCTCCAGGCCGTGCCCGCGCTCGGCCAGGTCGCCATGCTCGCGCTCGGCGGCTGGATGGCCACCCGGGGCCAGATCACCCTGGGCACGTTCGTCGCCTTCTCCACCTACCTGGCGCAGCTCGTGGGCCCGGTCCGGATGCTCACCATGATGCTGACCGTGGGCCAGCAGGCCCGCGCCGGCGTCGAGCGCGTCTTCGAGCTCATCGACACCGAGCCCGGCATGACCGAGCGGCCGAACGCCCGCGCCCTGCCCGCCGACGCCCCCGCCACCGTCGAGTTCGAGCACGTCACCTTCGGATACGGCGCCGGCGCCGCCGAGACCGGACCCGACCCCGCCTCCACCGCAGGCCCCGCCTCCGCCGCCGAGACCGGCGCCGACGTGTCCGGTACCGAGGCGCGCGGGTCCGCGCCACGGCCCGTGCTGCGGGACGTGTCGCTGCGCATCGAGCCCGGCCAGACGCTGGCCGTGGTGGGCGCCTCCGGCAGCGGCAAGTCCACCCTGTCGCTGCTGCTGCCGCGCTTCTACGACGTGAGCGGCGGCACGGTGCGCGTCGGCGGGCACGACGTGCGCGAGCTGACCCTCGACTCGCTGCGCGCCGCCATCGGCCTGGTGCCCGAGAACAGCTTCCTCTTCTCCGACAGCGTGCGCGAGAACATCGCGTACGGCCTGCCCGGAGCCACCGACGAGCAGGTGCGCGCGGCGGCGCGGGCCGCGCAGGCCGACGGCTTCATCAGCGCGCTCCCGGACGGCTACGCCACCAGGGTCGGCGAGCAGGGCCTGACCCTCTCCGGAGGGCAGCGCCAGCGCATCGCCCTGGCCCGCGCCATCCTCACCGACCCCCGGCTGCTGGTCCTGGACGACGCCACCTCGGCCGTGGACGCCCGCGTGGAGCACGAGATCCACGAGGCGCTGCGCGGGGTGATGGCCGGTCGGACCACGCTCCTGATCGCCCACCGCCAGTCCACGCTGGCCCTGGCCGACCGGATCGCCGTGCTCGACCACGGACGCCTGGCCGACGTCGGCACGCACGAGGAGCTGACCGAGCGCTGCGCGCTCTACCGGCGCCTGCTCACCGACCCGGACGAACTGGGCGAGGTGCCGCCCGACGCGGCCGGCCTGGGCCACGCCAGCTCCCGCCCGGGCGGGCCCGGCGTCGCCATCGCCGGGTCCTTCGGCGGCGAGTCCGCGGCTTCCGGGCTGCTGGCGCCCGAGAGCCGCACCCCGACCCGTGGCCGGGCCACGCCAGCTCCCGCCCGGGCGGGCCGCCTCGCGGACGCCACGGCCACCGCCGACGGCGCCCCCGGGACGGCCTCCCCGAGCGAGGGGCCCGACCGCCACCGCTCCGCCCGACCCGCGGCCGAGCGCGTACCGGGGCGGGCGACCGAGCGAATACCGGGCGCCGACCTCCGGCGAGCCGAGGAGGACGCCGACTTCCGGTGGGCCGAGGACATCGAGGAGATCGCCGAGATATCGGCCTCCGAGACGGCGACCGGGAACATTCCCGCCGCCCACGCCGACGCCGTCGGGCGGGCCCGCGCGGAGCGCGCGGCCACCGACACCGTCACCCCCGAGCTGTGGGTACGCCACCAGGACCCGCGGCACACCCCCGACGGCGCCCCCGTCGACGCGGCCACCACCGCGCCCCCGGCCGGCGCGGGCGCCACGGCCCCGGCCGGCCAGGGCCCCGCGACCGGGCACAGCGGCTCCGTCCCGGCCCGCAAGGCCGCCGCCGGGCCTTCCGGGCCGCCCGCGACGACCACCGCCGGTGCGATGGCCGGCATGCCCGCCACCCCCGAACTGCTGGCCAAGGTCGCCGCCCTGCCGCCCGCGAACGACACCCCCGGCATCGACGAGCGGGCCGCCGCCCAGGGGGAGAGCAGCTACGGGCTCCGCCGGTTGCTGCGCGGTTTCGGCAGGCCGCTGGCCCTGTGTCTGCTGCTCGTCTCGCTCGACGCCCTGGCGGGGTTGCTGCTGCCGGTGCTGATCCGGCACGGCATCGACGACGGTGTGCAGGAGATGGCGCTGGGCGCCGTGTGGGCCGCGTCCGGGCTGGCGCTGGTGGTCGTGCTCGTCCAGTGGGCGGCGCAGATCGGCGAGACGCGGATGACCGGGCGGACCGGCGAACGCGTCCTGTACTCGCTCCGCGTGAAGATCTTCGCGCAGCTCCAGCGGCTCGGGCTCGACTACTACGAGCGTGAGCTGAGCGGCAAGGTCATGACCCGGATGACCACCGACGTGGACGCGCTGTCCACGTTCCTCCAGACCGGCCTGGTCACCGCGCTGGTCAGCGTGTTCACCTTCTTCGGCATCCTGGTCGCGCTGCTGGTCATCGACGTCGAACTCGCGCTGGTGGTCTTCGCGACGCTACCGCCGCTGATCATCGGCACGGTCTTCTTCCGGCGCCAGAGCGTCAAGGCGTACGAGCTGGCCCGCGACCGGGTCAGCGCCGTCAACGCCGACCTCCAGGAGAACGTGGCCGGGCTGCGCATCGTGCAGGCGTTCCGGCGCGAGGAAAGCGGCCGGAAGCGGTTCGCCGAGCGCAGCGACGCGTACCGGCAGGCCCGTGTGCGCGGTCAGTGGCTGATCTCGATCTACTTCCCGTTCGTCCAGCTCCTGTCGTCGGTGGCCGCCGCGCTGGTGCTGATCGTCGGCGCCGGCCGGGTCAGCGACGGCACGCTGACGGCGGGCGCGCTCGTGGCCTACCTGCTCTACATCGACCTGTTCTTCGCCCCCGTCCAGCAGCTCTCCCAGGTCTTCGACGGCTACCAGCAGGCCACCGTCTCGCTGCGCCGCGTACAGGAGTTGCTGCGCGAGCCGACGACGACGCCGCAGGCGCCCGAGCCCCGGCCGGTGCGCGAGCTGCGCGGCGACATCGCCTTCGAGGGCGTCTCCTTCCACTACGGGCCGGCCGACCGGCCCGAGGAGGCCCTGACCGACATCGACCTGCGGATTCCGGCCGGCCAGACCGTGGCCTTCGTCGGCGAGACCGGCGCGGGCAAGTCCACCCTGGTCAAGCTCGTCGCCCGGTTCTACGACCCGTCAGCGGGCCGGGTCACCGTGGACGGCGGAGACCTGCGCGAACTGGACCTGGCCGACTACCGGCACCGGCTCGGCGTGGTGCCCCAGGAGTCGTATCTCTTCCCCGGGACGGTGCGCGACGCCATCGCCTACGGGCGACCCGCCGCATCGGACGCCGAGGTGGAGGCCGCGGCGCGGGCGGTCGGCGCGCACGAGATGATCGCCCGGCTGGACGGCGGCTACCTGCACGAGGTCACCGAGCGTGGCCGTAACCTTTCCGCTGGCCAACGGCAGTTGATCGCGCTGGCCCGCGCCGAGCTGGTCGACCCGGACGTGCTGCTCCTGGACGAGGCGACCGCCGCGCTCGACCTGGCCACCGAGGCGCTGGTCAACCAGGCCACCGACCGGCTCGCCGGGCGGCGCACCACGCTGGTGGTGGCCCACCGGCTGACGACCGCCGCCCGCGCCGACCGGGTGGTGGTGCTGCACGCCGGCCGGGTCGTCGAGGACGGCACCCACGAGGAGTTGCTGGCCAGGGACGGTCGGTACGCCCGGCTGTGGCACGCGTTCCGAGGCGGCGAGATGGCCACGGTCGGCGCGGCGAACTGACCGGCGGGCCCACCGGGTCCGCCCGGTCCTCGCTACGGGCCGTCACCTCGCCCGCCGCCGCCCGGTCCGGCCACGGGGCGTCGCGGCGACCCGTCTTCGGTCGCCCCGCCCGCGCCCCCACGCCGGGCGGGGCGGTCGGCGGCGACGGCCGAACGTCACTCCACCGGCCGAAGCGGCGGCGGGTGCCGGGGACGCGGGGAGCGCGACAGCACGTCCGCCCGGCGGAACGCGGAGCGCCGGGTAGGCGGCGGCGGGAACGCGGCCACGGGTGCGCGACGCCGGCGGCACGAGGGCGGGAGCGGGGCGCCGGGGACGAGACCGTGCGGGCGCGACAACGCGCGGCCGGACCGGGCGCCCCGGGCGCGAGGCGACGAGGCCGCGACAGCCCGCGCCAACCCAGCTCCGACAGCCCGGTCCAGCTCCGACAGCCCGGTCCAGCTCCGACGGCCCGGTCCAGCTCCCACCCGACGGCCCGGCTACGCCTCGACACCAGCCCAGCCCCGACGGCCCCGACCCGGCCCCACAGCCCGGCCTGACCGAGCGCCCCGCCCCGGCTTCAGCCCGACGGCCCGGCGCCAGCGAACCAGCCCAACCCGACGGCCCAGCGCCCCCAGCGCCCCCGCCCCAGCGCTACGGTTCGATCCCGCTGGCGCGGGCGATGGCCTCCACCTCGCGGCGGTCCGCCTCGCGTTCGGCCGCCTCGGCGGCCACCCGTTGCTTGTGGCGGTGCAGGAAGTCGGGGTCCTCGGCCCGCTCGCGCGGGACGAGGACCTTCATGCCCTTGGCGTGCGGGCTGTCCCCCAGGTCGACCACGACCCGGTCGTCGTGCGAGGTGAGCAGGCCGAACAGCACCAACAGCTCGGCCTGGAGGGCGGGCGTGAACAGCTCGCGCTCCTCCGGCCCCATGCCCAGCTCGTAGGTGCCGCCGCGCACGGCCGGTGAGACACTCAGCTCACGGAGCAGGCGCATGAGCAGTTCCAGGGAGCGCGGGTCGACGCGCTGCTCCAGTTCGCCCAGGTAACGGCGTAGTCGTTCGGCCCGTTCGCTCGGCTCGGGGCCGTCCGACCCCCGGCGTTCCTCTCGGTCCATGCCGACCAGCATGGGTCATCTGGCGCGCGCGGGGGAGGGGGCGACGGCGCGTAACGCGCTTCGTTCGCGCCGACAGCGGCCCCCGTCGACCGTATGAGCTGGGGCTAGCCGCCCGCGCCCGACCCCTATAGGTTCACGGCGACCATTGTGAAACTCCTGGGAGCGAAGCATGCAGAAGTCGCTTAGATGGCTGCTCACGCTGGTGGTGCTGATAGGCACCCTCGGTGTGGGCAGCGCTTCGGCGGGGACGGCCACCGCCGCGGAGCCGGACGACATCAAGGAACGCGTCCTGAGAATACCGGGGATGAGTTTCATAGAGGAGAAGCCGTACGACGGCTACCGCTTCCTCGTGCTCAACTACGAGCAGCCGATCGACCACCGGCACCCGTCCAAGGGCACGTTCAAGCAGCGGATCACCCTGCTGCACAAGTCCGTCGACCGCCCGACGGTCTTCTTCACCTCGGGCTACAACGTCAGCACGGCGCCGCGCCGCAGCGAGCCGACGCAGATCATCGACGGCAACCAGCTCTCCATGGAGTACCGCTTCTTCACTCCCTCCCGGCCCCAGCCGGCCGACTGGAAGAAGCTCGACATCTGGCAGGCCGCCAGCGACCAGCACCGCCTCTACCGGGCGCTCAAGCCCGTCTACGGCAAGAAGTGGCTGGCCACCGGCGGCAGCAAGGGCGGCATGACGGCGACCTACTTCCGCCGCTTCTTCCCGAACGACATGGACGGCACGGTGGCGTACGTGGCGCCCAACGACGTGGTGAACAAGGAGGACTCGGCGTACGACCGGTTCTTCTCCCGTGTGGGCCACCGCGAGTGCCGCGCCGCCCTGACCGCCGTGCAGCGCGAGGCGCTGGAGCGCCGGGGTCCGCTCGTGGCCCGCTACCAGAAGTGGGCGGACGAGCAGGGCCGCACGTTCAAGGTGATGGGCAGCGCCGACAAGGCGTACGAGAACGCCGTCATCAGTCTGTCCTGGGCGTTCTGGCAGTACAGCCTGGAGAAGGACTGCGCCGAGGTGCCCGCGCCGACCGCCTCCGACGACGTGATCTACAACTACGTCGACAAGATCTCCGGCTTCGAGTCCACCACCGACCAGGGCCTGGAGGGGTACACGCCGTACTACTACCAGGCGGGCACCCAGCTGGGCTGGCCGACGGTGCGCTACGACAAGCTGCGCGACCTGCTGCGTTACCCGGGCATCGACGCGCCGCGCCACTCCGTGCCGGCCGAGATCCCCATGCGGTTCGACCCGAGCACCATGCGGGACGTGGACTCCTGGGTGCGCCGTGACGGTGAGCGGATGCTGTTCGTCAACGGCCAGAACGACCCGTGGGGCGCCGAGCCCTTCCACGTGAACCGGCGCAACGACTCGTACGTCTACGTCGCCCCGGGCGCCAACCACGGCGCCAACATCGCCGCGCTGCCCGCCGCGCAGAAGGCCAAGGCCACCGCGCGCGTCCTGGACTGGGCCGGCGTGCAGCCCGAGGCCGTGAAGTCCGGCGCCCAGACGGCCAAGCCGCTGGCCCCGTACGACAAGCAGCTCGACCGCCGCGAGCAGTCGCGCGAGTCGGTCCTGCGCCCGTAGCGGCCCCCTCGGCGTACCGCGTGCGACACGCGGTACGCCGCGCGGCCCGCGCGCGGCGGGGCGGGGCGGGTGGCCGGTCGGCCGTCGGCTCCCTCCGCCCACGCGGTGCCGGCCGGCGCCCGCCGTGTCCGTCGCGAGGCGGCCTGGCCGCACGCGCGGCGCGGCGGGTGAGCGCGGCCTCAGGCCGCGGCGCGGCGCGGCCAGTGTTCCCGCAGGACGCGGACCGCCTCGGTGATGGCCGGGCGGCGCGCGGCGCCGGGCCGCCACAGCGCGTACAGCCGGCGCACCGGCGTCGGCTCCAGCGGGACGACGGCCACTCCCTCGGGCACGGGGCCGCGCCCGAGCCGGGGTACCAGCGCGACGCCCAGGCCGGCGGCGACCAGTGCCGACTGGGTGTGGTACTCGGCGACCTGGTAGGCGAGGTCGGGTTCGTGGCCCGAGGCGCGCAACGTGCGCACCAGCCAGTCGTGGCACACCGTGCCCGGCGGTTGGCAGATCCACCGCAGGTCGGTCAGGTCCGCGCGCGCCAGCTCCGTGCGGCCGGCCAACGGGTGGTCGCCGGGGACCAGGAGGTCCGAGGGGTCGTCGCCGATGACGACCCGGTGCACGCCCTCGGGCGCCGGCAGCGGCGAGATGTCCCAGTCGTGCGTGACGGCCAGGTCGATCACCCCACGGGCCACCAGGTCGGGCGACAGATGCGGGTCCACCTCGACCAGCCGGGTGTCCAACCCGGTGTGTCGTTCGGTGAGTTCGGCCAGGACGGAGGGGAGCAGGCCGCGCGCGGCCGAGGCGAACGCGCCCACCGCGAGCCGCCCCGCCGGCTGCCCGCGCCGCTCTTCCAGCGTGGTCTCCGCACGCTCCACGATCGCCAGCAACTGCTGTGCCGTGTCCGCCAGTTGTCGGGCCGCGTCCGTCAGGGCGATGCCGCGCCCCTGCCGTTCCAGCAGCGTGGTCCGCGTCTCCCGTTCCAGCTTGGCTATCTGCTGCGAGACCGCCGACGGGGTGTACCCGAGGGCGACGGCCGCCGCGCTCACCGACCCGTGCACGGCCACCGCGTGCAGGGCCCGCAACCGGGACAGATCCAACATGTTCCCCCCAGGGGTCCTCGCACCACACGGCGCGGCGCCCGCGCCACGACGCGGGCTGTCCACGACCGGAGCGGCCGGCCCCGGCCGTCGCGCCCGGCACCGCCGTACGGGGCGCCACCGTGTTCCGGTGCCGTCGTGTCCGGCACCGCTATTTGTAGCACTGCTTCAACCAATCATGCAGATACTCGCGCTGGTGCTACAAGGTCGGCTGCGTCGATCCTCGAACCATGCGTCCCGCACACATCGCCCTGGCCGTGTTCGTCGCCGCCGCCTGGGGCGTCAACTTCATCGCCATCGACATCGGTCTCGACCACTTCCCCCCGCTGCTGTTCTGCGCGCTGCGGTTCCTGGCCGCCGCCGTGCCCGCCGTCTTCCTGGTGGGCCGGCCGCAGGTGCCCTGGCGCTGGGTGATCGGCGTCGGGTTCGCGCTCGGCGTGGCCAAGTTCGGCCTGCTGTTCGTCGGCATGGACCAGGGCGCGCCGGCCGGCCTGTCCTCGCTGGTGCTCCAGGTGCAGGCGGTGTTCACGGTGTTGTTCGCCGCGTTCGCGCTGGGCGAGCGGCCGGGCGGGATACGGCTGGTCGGCATGGGCGTCGCGCTGGGCGGCATCGCGGTGGCGGCCGTGGACGAGGGGACCGGCGGCCCGGTGCTCGGCTTCGCGCTGGTGGTGGCCGCAGCCGCGTGCTGGGGCGTGTCCAACGTGCTGACCCGCAAGGCCGCGCCGCCCGACGGGCTGCGGTTCATGGTCTGGGTGAGCGTGGTCCCGGTGCTGCCGCTGCTGTTCCTGTCGCTGCTGTTCGAGGGGCCCGAGGAGGACCTGGCGGCGCTGCGCGCGCTGGACTGGAGCGGCCTGGGCACCATCGCCTACGTGGCCTGGTTCACCACCCTGTTCGGCTTCGGCGCCTGGGGCTTCCTGCTGCGCACCTACGACGCCTCGGCGGTCGCCCCGTTCACGCTCCTGGTGCCGGTCTTCGGCATGTCCTCGGCGGCCCTGCTGCTGGGCGAGGACGTCACCCCGCTGCGCTGGGTGGCCGCCGCGCTGCTGGTGGGCGGCGTCGCGCTGACGTCGCTGGCCGGCGTCGGGCGGCTGGGCCGGCGGGCCGTGGGTGGCACGGGCGGTGCGGGTGTGCGGAGTGCGGCCGGGATCGCGGAGGCCGGGATCGCGGCTGGCTCGGGCGTGGCTGGCCCGGCGGTAGGCGCGGGTACGGGCGTTCCCGGTCCGGGCGGCTCCGGCGCCGCCGGCCCGGTCATGAGCGGTGGCGCGGTCGGGGTGGGCGGCCCGCCGGCCGGGGGCACCGTCGGCCCGGCCGGGGGTACCGTGCCCGCTACGGGTGCTGGCCGGGCTCCCGCAGCCGGTGCTCCCGGGCCACGGGCTCGCTGACCTCGGCGCCGGCCAGCAGCCCGAGCAGGTGCTCCCGGCCGGGGCCGAGCAGCGGGGCCAGGTCGGGCGCGTCGGGATACCAGCGCTTCTCGTACTCCCAGCACACCCAGCCCTCGGCGCTCCGCTGCCGCGAGGCGTCGGCGAAGTGGGTCCGTACCAGCTCGGTCAGACACGTGGGCAGCGGCAGCACCCCGGCGCCCAGCGGCAGCGGGGCCGTGTCCCGGGCCGAGGCGACATCCTTGACCTGCACGTATCCCAGGTGCGGGGCGAGCGCGGCGTGCGAGGCGGCCGGCTCCTCGCCGCCGAGCCAGGTGTGCAGCAGGTCCCAGACCGCCCCCACACTCAGATGCCCGACCAGGCCGAGCACCCGGCAGGCGTCGGCCGCGGTGCGGTGCGAGTCGTGGGTCTCCAGCAGCAGCCGCACCCCGAGGTCGTGGGCGTACGGCGCGAGGGCGGCCAGGCGGCGGGCGGCGGTCGCGTCGGCCTCGGCGGGGTCCTGGTCGCCGCCGCCGGGGAAGACCCGCGCGTACGGTGCGCCGAGGTCGTGGGCGAGCGTGAGGAGGTCGCGCGTCTCCGCCAGGACCGGGCCGTCGTCGCCCGCCTCGGCGACCCGCGCGTAACCGGCGACGGCCAGCACGCTCACCCCGGCGTCCCGGAACCGCGCCGCTACCTTCGCCCGTTCGGCCGCGCCGAGTCCCACGTGCACCGGCTCCTCGGGGTGCGCTCGCAGCTCGACCCCCTGGTAGCCGCTGTCCACGGCCAACCGGACGACGTCGGGAACGGGCAGTCCGGGAACGCCGAGGGTGGAAAAGGCGAGTTTCACGCGGGCTCCAGGTCGGTCGGTGCGCACGGATGAGCACGGGGGCGCCGGGTGGCGCGGCGGGTCGGGTCGATCCCGCCACGGCCCCATCTGCCCGCCGACGGCGTGGCCGAACCGTACGGGTCCACGGGGGCGGCGCGCCCGAACGGGACGGGACGCTCTCGCGTACGGGGCCCGTGGGGCGGTGGGCCCGTGCCGTCAGCGCAGCGGGCGCCAGTCCTCCAGGGCCTGGGTCATGGCCGGGTTCGCCGGGTCCTCCCAGACCAGACAGCCGTACACGAGGCCGGGCAGGTCGGGGCCCAGGAGATCCGCCGGGCCCTCGGTGAGGGCGCGGTTCACGGCTTCCAGGTACGCGGCCACCGACGGCCAGACCGGCGAGCCCGCGTCGCCGCCCTCGTAGGTCTGCCAGCCGCCCACCCCCCGCGCGCCGGCGTAGCGGCCCAGGTCGGGCGCTTCCTCGTCGTTGCCGAGGAAGGCCACCCACGGGCCCGCGTAGTTCGCGTCGCACGCGGCCCCGAAGTGCAGCCGCGGGCCGACGCTCACCCCGGGCGACAGCAGGACGCCGCCGGGCAGGAAGCGGCCGGTGTGCACCTCGCCCTGTTCGTCCAGTGCGTCGATGTCGACGTGTCGGGTTCCGCCGGCGAGGGACCACAGCGCCACCATCTCGGAGGGAAGCCCGAAGCCGAGCGCGGAGTTCAGCGTCCGGTCCGCGTCGGCCAACTCCCGCTCGGAGGCCGGCGGCAGGATCGACGCGTGGGAGGTCGGGGCGTGCTCGGCCAACCAGTCGGTCAGCGTCCGCCAGGCCGCGAGGACCCGCTCGACTTCGCTCTTCTCATGGCCCATGCGGCCGATCCTACGAACCGGCCGACTCCCCGACCCCGCCACCCCCGCGGGTTCCGGACCCGCCCCGGGCGGGTGGCGGTGCGCGGCCGGTGTGTAACGCCCGCTGACGAGGGCGGGCGGCCGGTCCGTACGGGGGCTCCCGGTCCGCTCAGTCGCGGGTGGCGGGGGGCGGGGCGGTGGAGTCGCGGATCATCAGCTCGGCGCGGATCATGGCCACCCCGCCGGGGGGCGTGGCCTCCCGGCCGAGTGCGAGTCGTCCCGCCCGGGCGCCCGCCTCGTGCAGCGGCAGCCGCACGGTGCTGAGCGCGGGGGCCGCGTCCGCGCTGAACGGCAGGTCGTCGAAGCCGGCGACCGAGACGTCGCGCGGAATGCTGAGCCCCAGGTCGCGGAGCGCGGCACAGGCGCCGAGGGCGACCGTGTCGTTGGCGGCGACCAGCGCGGTGATGTTCGGTTCGCGGCGCAGCAGTTCACAGGCCGCGTCGTACCCGGAGGCCCGGTCGTACGCCCCGTGCACGACCAGCGGCGGCCCCTCGCCGGTCGAGGGCCGGTTCGGGGGCGCGTGCGGGGTCGCGGGGGTCGTCGGCGGGCCGTGCGCGGCCAGGGCGGCGAGGTGGCCCTCCAGCCGGTGTCGGGTGGTGGTGCGGTCGACGGGGCCGGCGATGTAGCCGATGCGCCGGTGGCCGAGGGTGAGCAGGTGCTCGGTGAGGCGCCTGGCACCGCCCCGGTTGTCGAAGGTGAGCGCGAGCGCGCCCGGCACGGGCGGTCGTCCGCACAGCACCACCCGGGTACCGGCCGAGACCAGTTTGGCCACCTTGGCCGCCAGCCGCTCCGTGTGCTCCGCGCCGTCGGCCGCGCTGCCGGTGAGGACGACGGCGGCGGCGCGCTGGCGCTGGAGCAGGGTGAGGTAGGTGAGTTCGCGTTCGGGGGAGCCGTTGGTGTTGCAGACGACGGCCAGCTTCTCGGCCACCGTCCCCGGACCGGCCGGGCCGCCCCCGGGCTTGGCCGCCGCCGCGCCGCCGACCGGGCCCCATGCCTCGTTGCCGGCCAGCGGGAGGGCGGGCCCCATCTCGGACTGGATCGCCCCCGCCATGATCCCGAAGAACGGGTCGGCGATGTCGTTGACGAGGATGCCCACGAGGTCCGAGTTGGCCGCCGCGAGCGCGCTGGCCGGGCCGTTGACGACGTAGTCCAGATCGTCGACGGCCCGCAGCACCCGGGCCCGGGTCGCCTCCGCGACCGGGTAGTTCCCGCTGAGTACGCGGGAGACGGTGGCCGCCGACACCCCGGCCCGCGCCGCCACGTCGGCCAGGGTCACCGTCATCGCTTCCGCTCCATCCGCCGCCGTCCTCCACCACTGCCACGACGGCATCGCCGCCGTGGCTGTCGCCTGTTGTCTGGTTGTCGCTGTCGTCGCCGGTCCGCGTCGCCGGAGTCGGTGGCCCCACGACGCGGTCGGGGTCGAGACGCGGTGTGTCGTACGGGAGTTACCGCGTTCGCCCGTGATGTACGCCGCGTGCCGACGGTCATCGGTACGCGGCCCCGCGCGTCGGTCGCTGGCGGACGCCGAGCGGGGGCCGTCCGTGGTGGGCCGTCGACGGCCGGGGCGGTCGCGGCTGTGAGGGCCGTGGAGGCCCTGGGGGCTGTCATGGGTGCGGGCTCGTTCGTCGGGACTGTCGTGCGCGGGTGCGGGCGGTGCGGGGTGTGGTCGGTTGCCGTGTAGTCGATCGGTTGTGGATGTCCTGCCCCGGTGCGGGCCGTCGGTCACGGACGGCGGGCCGCCCGAGCGGCGGGCCGCGAGCGGCGCCCGCGCACTCGCCGGTGCCCGCGACGGCGCGGCGGCGCCGCGCCGCCGGGTACGCGCCCCGGGGTCAGCCGCAGGGTAACCGTGCCGGATGTGCGCGCGGTGGAGGGGGGTCGGCCCCGCGTCCCCCACGACCGCGCGCCGGGGACGGCCGCCCCTCGGCCGGGGGCGGCGCGCTACGGCACGGGCGCGGTGGCGCGACGCGGCGCGGGGGGGCCGGCGCGGTCCGACGGGACGCGGGGCGGGGGAGGCGCGCCGTCGGGTGTGGCGTCGGGTGGCGGGTCAGGCGTCGTCCGGTCGGGCCTCGCTCACGCCGACGACGGTGAGGTGGGTACGGTCCACGCCGGCGTCCTCCAGACAGCCGCGCAGTCGCATGCGGTCGTGGTCGGCCAGCGCCGGATGGACGACGCCGGCGTACAGGTCGTCGCCGAGGCTGGTCAGCGCGGCCCGTCGCAGCGGTACGGAGGTCGAGTCCCGGCAGCGTTCCCAGAGTTGGCGCGCCGCGAGGTCGGCCCTGCCGGGCGTCGCCTCGCCGCGTACCACCACCTTGACCAGTACGGACGTCGCCGCCGCCCGGTTGGCCCGCTGCTGCCGGGTCTGGGTCAGCTCCGCGAGGCCGACCAGCGTCGCGCCGAGCGACAGCGCTCCCACCACCCCCAGGACCACCGCCAGGCGTCGACGTCGGCGCCACCTGGCCGCGTCCGGGCCGCCGAGCGGCGGCAGGTCCTCCAGGTCGGGCTGGTCGCGCGCGGCGCCGAGCGGCGGGGCGGCGAGCGGGGCCAGCCGGCCGGCCAGCCGGCGCTCGACGCCCGGCCGCACCGTGGCCTCGGCGATCCGCTGCACGAGCCAGGCCAGCCCGGACAACACGAGTCCGGTGATCATCAGGACGGGCACGAACACGTGGGTGCGGTGGGTACCCGCGTCGAACGGCTCCTCCAGCCAGCGGAACGGGGACCGCCCACCGCCCGCGCCCCGCCGCGCCCGGCCCGCCGCCCGGTCGGTGTCCCCGAGGGCCCGCCCCCAGCGGCCGTCGCCGTCCCCGTCGGAGCGCTCGGGGACCCACTCCCACGGGCCCCCGGCGGCCGGCCCGCCGCCCGCCCCGTCACGGCCGGGGCCCGCGTCCGGGCCGTCGCCCCAGCGGTGGGCGCCGCCGTCGCCCCCGCCGTACGCGCGCCCGTCACCGCGTTCGCCGGCCTGGGCACGGGCGGAGCCCTGGGCGTCGTGGGCGGGTTCGCCACCGTGGGCGTGTTCGCCACGTGGGGTACGGGCGTCGCCTCGGGCGCGACTCCCACAGTGGTCACAGCCGTGGCCGTGGGCGGGGTCGTCCTCGGCGCCGTGGGGCGCGTCGACGGCGGCCGGGCGGCGAGCGTCGCCGTGGGGCGCGTTGCCCGGGGCGCCGGGCGCGGGCCCGGTGCACGGGGCGGCCTGGTGAGCGGGGGTGGCGGCGTACGGGTCGGTGGCGTACCGGGCGGTCTCGTGGGGCGGGGCGGGGCGCGCGGACGCGTACGGCGCGGGCCCGCCCTCGGGTCCCCGGGCGGCCGGGCCGGGACCGTACGCCGCGTGCTCCTCCGGGCGCGCCCGCGTACACGGTCCGGCCGGGGCGTGCGCCTGGCGCTCGATGTGGTCCCGTACGTGTGCCTCCAGGCGGGCCATGCGGCCGAGCAGCGCCAGTGCGAAGAGCAGCACCTCGATGATGACGAGCAGGACGCCGCACAGGATGGCGCGCTGCCACTGCCAGCGGTACAGGTAGATGACGACATAGGCGGCGGCTCCCACGGCGGCGGCCCCGCCGAAGAAGTACGCGAGGAACTTCATCCGTCAACCTCCTTGCCCCGTCCCACGTGTCGCTCCGTGGGCGTGCCATCGGCCGGCCCGCGCCGGTCACCCGGACCGGTGTCGCCGCCCGCGCCCGTGCGGCCGTCCCGGCCCGAGCGGTCGCACGCACCCTCGCGGCCGGGCCCCGCCGGCCGGTCGCGCCCGGCGTCGCGGTCACCGGGACCCGGGGCGCCGGCGGGCGGGGCGCCGGTGCCGGCGGGCGGGGGCGACCGGTCCGGCGCGGCGGGTCTGTCGGATGGCGACGACCGGGGCTCGGCGGGTGGCGCGTGGCCCACCGCGCCCGTCGCGCCGTCGAGGACGACGCCCGAGCCCGGCGGGAAGCGGCGCACCGCGTCCGCGACCCCGACCACGGCCGGCAGCCGGGACTCGCGGGCCAGCAGGGCCAGATGGGACAGCGGGCCGCCGGTCTGCGCCAGCAGCCCGCTCAGCTCCGGCAGCAGTGGAGCCAGCGCGGGATCGAGGGTGCGCGTGACGAGTACGGCGGACGCGGGCCGGGGCCCCGTCCCGTCCCAGGCCGTGCCGTGGGCGCGCCCGACGGAGACGCCCTGCCCGCCGCCACCCGCCCCGGGCGTACGACCGGCGGCGTACGCCACGGCCTCCGGTACGGCCACCCCGTCCGCCGTCAGCCGGAAGGCGTCCGGCAGCGGGGCCGACGGCGGCCGGGGCAGCCGCTCGGCGAGGTCGGCCGGCAACGGCCCGCCCGCCAGCGCGCTGGCCAACTCGCGCCAGCGCAGCAGCGCCACCCGGTCGGGCTCGCGTAGCGCGCCCCGCGCCACGAGTCGCGCCGCCACCTCCCGAACCAGTCTGACCTGCAACTCGTGCACCCAGCGCACGCGCAGCCGCAGCCCCTCGCGCGGCGCGAGTGTCGCCGCCACGGCGGCTGGCGGGCCGCCACCCCTTGGAGCCGCCGCCTCGGAAGGTGCCGACCACCCTGCCCCGCCTGGGTGCCCGCCCGACGCGTGGGGGAGCTCAGGGAGGCGGGTGGGGGCCGCGAGGCGGGGCGGCACCAGGGCGAGGACGAGCGGACTCCCGGCGATGATGCGAGCGTCGGACAGTCCCCGTGCCCGGCCCTCACGCAGCGCGCCGAGCGCCCGCCCGGCCGCCGTCCCCGCTCGGCCCGCCTCGCCCGGTCCGTCCCTGCCGTCCGGCCCGTCGCCGGACAACGGAGCGTCACCGGTGGCGTGTTGACCGGCGACGGGCCGACGGACGAACGCGCCACGCACACCAAGGCGCCCGATCCCCGCCCCGCCCCCGCCCCGCGCGCCCGTCGCGTCGTCCGCGCGTTCCGCCCCGTCCGTACGAGCCGTGTCGCCCGCTCCGTACGTGCCGCTCGCGCCACCTCCACGGCCCCCGGCGACCGGCTCGCCCGGGCCGCTGGCGAGCAGGGCGCCCGCCAGGGCCTCCTGGGCGTGCAGGGCGACCAGCGCGCTCCGGCCCCAGCGCAGCAGCGCCAGGATCTCCGCGTGCCGCAGCGTCGCGGGCGGCGGCGTCTCGGTGAGTTGCCGGTCCACGTCGGCGAGCAGGTCGCGGCTGAGCCCGGGAAGTTCGCCGCGCAGCCTGCCGAGCCGCCAGGCGGCGCCGAGCCGACGCGCGCCCGGCAGCGGGTTGAGCGCGGCGACCAGCCGGTGCCGAGGCCGGCCCGCCACCCCGAGCAACTCCAGGTCGGCCACGGCCCGCCCGCCCACCGCACGGACCACGGGCAGGGCGCGCAGCCTGCGGCGCGGCGCGGCGGCCCCGATGTCCAGGGCGGCGGCCAGGCCCCGTGCCATGGGCGTCACCCACAGGTCCTCCTCCAGCGGCTGGAGCGTCTCGGGCAACGTCTCGGCCACCGGCCCGGGCCCCAGCAGCCGCGCGCGGCGCTCCGGCGTCGGAGCCAGCGCGGTGATCGGTCGGCTCTGGAACAGCCACAGCCGCCCCTCCGCGTCGAACCCGAACTCCATGTCCTGCGCCCCGCCGAACACCCGCCGCCCCCGCCGCGCGAGCCCCGCCAACCGCCGCGCCTGCCGCCCCGTCAGCCACGCGGCACCCTCGTCCTGGCCGTCCTGGCCGTCCTGGCCGTCGAGGCCGCTCGGGCCCCTGCCCCCGTCGTCGCGCGGCGCCGCGCCCCCGCCGCCGTGCGAGGCCGCGCGCGTACCGCCGCCCGAGGGCCCGGCCCCGGACGAGCCCGGCGCCCCGCCCCCGCTGACACCCGGAGCCTCGCCCGCGCCCGCGCGCGTACCGCCGCCTTCGGAGGGGTGACAGCCGGCCCCGGAAGAGCGGTCGCCGGCGCCCCGGGCGCCCGTGACCCGCTTGGCCTCGGGCCGCGCCCGTCCCCGTGTGCCGTCCTCCCGTCGGGGGCGGCCGTGGCGGCTCAGCCGGTAGGTGGTGCCGGAACGCGTCCCGCCGACCAGCGCGTCGGGGCCGCCGCGTACGACGCTGACCAGCAGCGTGTCGGCGCGGCCGGTGAGCGGGTCGGCGCCGAAGAGCACGCCGCCCAGCCGCGCCGACACCATGGGCTGCACCAGTACGGCCATCGGGGCGGGGCCGTGCCGCGCGGCCCGGCCGACCGGCGCGCCGTCTCCCGCGCCGGGGGCGTGCGCGCACGGGTCGGCCCCCGGCCCACCGGGGCGCGGCTTGCCACGGCGGGGCTCGGCGGGGTGAGGTCCGGTGGGTCGGGGCCCAGCGGGGTGGGGCTCGTGCTGCCCCGGCTGGACGGGGTGGCCACGGTGCGCGGAGGCGCGCACCGTGGCCACCGCCGTGCGGAACGCCGCCCAGCCGCGCACGTCGAGCACGGACGCGAACTGCCCGGCCAGCGAGGACTCTCGGGTGTCCTCCCGTGGCGAGGACGAGCGCACCACCAGGGGGCGCCGGCCGCCGTCGCTCAGGGCGTGCCAGGCGTCGTGGACGGGCCCGTGCTCCACACCGACCGCCGCCCCGTCGAGCAGGACGAACCCGGGCAGCACCGGGAGTCCGGCATGCGCCGCGCGCGCCAGGTGGGCCGCCTTGGAGCCGGCGAGCCGCACGTCACGCGCCCGTGGGTCGGCCAGGAACAGCAGGTCAGGCGGCTCGGTCGCGCCACTGGTCCGCGCGTTGGCCAGGGCAGTGCCGTCCGACGGGGTGGCGTGCTGGGCCGGGCCTGGGAGGTGGGCGGGGGGCTCGGGCTTCCCGGGCGCCACGCGCGGGCCCGGTCGGTCGTCGTCTGTCATCGGACACCCTTCCGTTCCGGCCGCCAACAGGGGGGACGCGCGGGCCTGGCCCGGTGCCTGACAGCGGGACGAAGGGGGGCGAGCGCCGAGCGTTACGCGGGGCCGAAACGACGCCTGTCCACCTCTCACGATGTTGACAGCGCGACGGTGAGCGGGCCAGGGCGCGTCCGACGCCCGCCCCCGACCTCCGCCCTGACCCCCCGTCACGCGAGGCCGACCGTGGCGCGGACAGAAATCCGGGAGCGGCGTGCAACCCTTCCCGGCCGCGACGGGTCGTACGGGTCGTCAGGCTTTCGCGGAGGGGGATCCGGGGGGATTTCGAGCGAAGCCGGTGGAGGGGGAAGCCAGAGGGGCCCGGTCCGTGGACCGGGCCCCTCACGGCGTTCCCGAAGTTATCCACAGGCCCGCACGGGCTGTCGGTCTTCGGCGATACGGTCGCCTCATGTTGCAGCTCGCGGTGGTCGAAGGGGTCCTGGAGCGGATCACCTACGCCAATGAGGACAATGGCTACACGGTCGCGCGGGTCGACACGGGGCGTGGCTCCGGCGACCTGCTGACCGTCGTCGGCTCGCTCCTGGGCGCCCAGCCGGGGGAGTCGCTGCGCATGGAGGGCCGTTGGGGCTCCCATCCGCAGTACGGCAAGCAGTTCACCGTGGAGAACTACACGACGGTGCTGCCCGCCACCGTCCAGGGCATCCGCCGGTATCTGGGCTCCGGCCTGATCAAGGGCATCGGACCGCGCATCGCCGACCGGATCACCGAGCACTTCGGCGTGGAGACGCTGGACGTCATCGAGCGGGACCCGAAGCGGCTGATCGAGGTGCCGGGCCTCGGCCCCAAGCGGACGAAGATGATCGGCGCCGCGTGGGAGGAGCAGAAGGCCATCAAGGAGGTCATGGTCTTCCTCCAGGGCGTCGGGGTCTCCACCTCCATCGCGGTGCGCATCTACAAGAAGTACGGCGACGCCTCCATCTCCGTCGTGCGCAACCAGCCCTATCGGCTGGCCGCCGACGTGTGGGGCATCGGCTTCCTCACCGCCGACCGCATCGCGCAGGCCGTCGGCATCCCGCACGACAGCCCCGACCGCGTCAAGGCCGGCCTGCAGTACGCCCTGTCCCAGTCCGCCGACAACGGCCACTGCTACCTACCCGAGGAGCAACTCATCGCGGACGCGGTGAAGTTGCTCCAGGTCGACACGGGGCTGGTCATCGAGTGCCTGGGCGAGCTGGCCCAGGACCCGGAGGGCGTCGTCCGGGAAGCGGTGCCCGGCCCCGCCGACGGCGAGCCGATCACGGCCGTGTACCTGGTCCCCTTCCACCGCGCGGAGCTCTCGCTGGCCGGGGCGGTGCGCCGGCTGCTGCGGAGCGAGGAGGACCGGATGCCCGGCTTCCAGGACGTCGACTGGGACCGGGCGCTGGCCTGGCTCGCCCGCCGCACCGGCGCCGACCTCGCGCCCGAGCAGCAGGAGGCGGTCAGGCTGGCGCTCCGCGAGCGGGTGGCCGTGCTCACCGGTGGCCCCGGTTGCGGCAAGTCGTTCACCGTGCGTTCGGTGGTGGAGCTGGCCCGGGCCAAGCAGGCCAAGGTGGTGCTCGCCGCGCCCACCGGCCGCGCCGCCAAGCGGCTGGCCGAGCTGACCGGCGCCGAGGCGTCCACCGTGCACCGCCTCCTGGAGCTCAAGCCGGGCGGCGACGCGGCGTACGACAGGGACCGGCCGCTGGACGCCGACCTGGTGGTGGTCGACGAGGCGTCGATGCTGGACCTGCTGCTGGCCAACAAGCTGGTCAAGGCGGTGCCGCCGGGCGCGCACCTGCTGCTGGTCGGTGACGTGGACCAGCTTCCCTCGGTGGGCGCGGGCGAGGTGCTGCGGGACCTGCTGGCCCCGGGCAGCCCGGTCCCGGCCGTCCGGCTGACCCGGATCTTCCGGCAGGCCCAGCAGTCCGGAGTGGTCACCAACGCGCACCGGATCAACGCGGGGGAGCCGCCGCTCACCCAGGGCCTGTCCGACTTCTTCCTCTTCGTGGAGGACGACACCGAGGAGGCCGGGCGGCTCACGGTCGACGTCGCGGCGCGGCGCGTCCCCGCCAAGTTCGGGCTCGACCCGCGCGACGTGCAGGTCCTCGCCCCGATGCACCGGGGCCCCGCGGGCGCGGGGGCGCTCAACGGGTTGCTTCAGCAGGCCGTCACGCCCGCCAGGCCGGATCTGCCCGAGCGGCGCTTCGGCGGCCGGATCTTCCGTGTCGGGGACAAGGTCACCCAGATCCGCAACAACTACGACAAGGGAGCGAACGGCGTCTTCAACGGCACGGTCGGCGTCGTGACCGCGCTCGACAACGAGGAGCAGCGGCTGACGGTGCGCACGGACGAGGACGAGGAGGTGGCGTACGACTTCGACGAGCTGGACGAGCTGGCGCACGCGTACGCCGTGACCATCCACCGCTCGCAGGGCAGCGAGTACCCGGCGGTGGTGATCCCGGTGACGACGGGCGCGTGGATGATGCTCCAGCGCAACCTGCTCTACACGGCGGTGACGCGGGCGAAGCGGCTCGTGGTGCTGGTGGGCTCCCGCAAGGCGCTGGGGCAGGCGGTCCGCACGGTCTCGGCGGGCCGGCGCCACACCGCCCTCGATCACCGGCTCGGCGGTGAGGCACCGCGTTCCGGTTCCACCGGGTTTCCGGAATCGGCAGGAAGGGGGCAGGATGGACACGATGGCGGCACTCAGTGCCGCAATTAGGCCCGATGGCCGACCCCGAGTGCACGTTCATCGTCCAAATGGGGGAAGGTAGAGCTAGTCAGGGCACCTCGAAGAAGAGGCACAACGTCGGTGAGGGATGACGTGAGCGACAACTCTGTAGTACTGCGGCACGGGGACGGCGAATACTCCTACCCGGTGATCGAGAGCACCGTCGGCGACAGCGGCTTCGATATCAGCAAGCTCCGCGCCCAGACCGGTCTGGTGACCCTGGACTCGGGATACGGCAATACCGCCGCGTACAAGTCCGCGATCACCTACCTCGACGGTGAGCAGGGCATCCTGCGCTACCGCGGTTATCCGATCGAGCAGCTCGCCGAGCGGAGCACCTTCCTGGAGACGGCGTTCCTGCTGATCAACGGGGAGCTGCCGACCGTCGACGAGCTGGCCACCTTCCGTAACGAGGTCACCCAGCACACGCTGCTCCACGAGGACGTGAAGCGGTTCTACGACGGCTTCCCCCGCGACGCCCACCCGATGGCGATGCTGTCGTCCGTGGTCAGCGCGCTGTCCACGTTCTACCAGGACAGCCACAACCCGTTCGACGAGCAGCAGCGGCACCTGTCGACGATCCGGCTGCTCGCCAAGCTGCCGACCATCGCCGCGTACGCGTACAAGAAGTCGGTCGGCCACCCGGTCGTCTACCCCCGTAACGACCTGGGCTACGTCGAGAACTTCCTGCGGATGACGTTCTCGGTGCCGGCCGCCGAGTACGACCCGGACCCGGTCGTGGTCAGCGCCCTGGACAAGCTGCTGATCCTGCACGCCGACCACGAGCAGAACTGTTCGACCTCGACCGTGCGGCTGGTCGGCTCGTCGCAGGCGAACATGTTCGCCTCGATCTCGGCGGGCATCAGCGCCCTGTGGGGCCCGCTGCACGGCGGCGCCAACCAGTCGGTGCTGGAGATGCTGGAGGGCATCAAGAGCTCCGGCGGCGACGTCGACACCTTCATCCGCAAGGTGAAGAACAAGGAAGACGGCGTGAAGCTCATGGGCTTCGGGCACCGCGTCTACAAGAACTTCGACCCCCGGGCGAAGATCATCAAGTCGGCGGCGCACGACGTCCTCTCCGCGCTCGGCAAGTCCGACGAACTGCTGGACATCGCCCTCAAGCTCGAAGAGCACGCCCTGGCCGACGACTACTTCGTGGAGCGCAAGCTCTACCCGAACGTCGACTTCTACACCGGCCTCATCTACCGCGCGATGGGCTTCCCCACCGAGATGTTCACCGTGCTCTTCGCGCTCGGCCGGCTCCCCGGCTGGATCGCCCAGTGGCACGAGATGATCAAGGAGCCCGGTTCCCGCATCGGGCGCCCGCGCCAGATCTACACGGGCGTCGTCGAGCGCGACTTCGTCCCCGTGGAGCAGCGCTAGTCGTTCGCGCCGGGACAGGCGGGGTGCGGTCCGCCCGCCGCGTGCGGTAGCGCGCCCCGCCCCGCCCACCACGGCCCCGCCCACACGCCGGCCCGCCCCGCTTCGGCCACCCCGGCGTGTGGGCTCTTCCTTTCCAGCCCCCGCGCCAGGCCAAGCCCACCCCAGCCGACCACCGACCCGCACCGCCCCACCCTGCCGGCCCCCACCCCGCGGGCCCCCACCCTGCCGGCCCCCGTCCAGTCGGTCCGCCCCCGTCGCCCCGCGCTCGGCCGGCGCTCCGCTCGGCCGCCTGCCGTCGTGTTCGCGGGAGTGTTCGCCGGCGTCGGTGGCCGGTGGCCGCGGGGGCTACTCGTCCGCGTAGGGCAGCAGGGTGTTCAGCACCTCTTCGAACTCCGCCACGCCGGGCGGGTCGTCGGTGAGCAGCGCCTGGAGCAGCAGGCCGTCGATGGCGCCGACGACGATCCGTACGCGTACGGGGTCGTCGGTGTAGCGGCGGGCGAAGTCGGCCGCCGCGTCCAGCCACACCTGGGTGACCTGTCGCAGCTCGGGGCGTCGGGCGGCCAGCAGGTAGAGCTCGTACTCGGCCAGCAGCCGCCCCGGTTCGGCGGCGACGTCGGCCATGAGCTGGGCCAGCGTCCGGCGGCTGTCGAGCCCGCCGTCCGTCGCGCGGGCCAGCCGCCGCATCCGGTCGGCGTCCTCGCTCATCACACTGGTCAGCGCGGCGCACAGCAGATCGTCGATGCCCCGGAAGTAGTACGTGGCCGACGCGGTCGGCAGCGCGGCCTCGCGGGCCACCGCCCGGTGGCTCACGCCCGCCGCACCCTCCCGCTCCACCACGCGCAACGCCGCCTCGATCAGCGCCTGCCGCCGCCGCTCGCCCTTCAGCCGCCGACCGTCCGTCGCCGGCGCGGGACCCGTCGGCCGCCCGCCCCGGCGGGGGGCCGGGGGCTGCGGTTCCGCCGGGTCGGGCGGCTGGTGGGTGTCGGCGGCGTCGCCGCCGGGCGGGGGCGAGGTTTCACGCTCGTTCAGGGCAAGCTCCCGTGATCCGGGCGGCCGTAACGCGTCGCGTTCAGCCGCAGTCGACGGAGGACCGCTGTCGGTCGCGGCCCGCGCCCACGCGACGAAGTGCCGGGACGCCTTGGGGCCCGGTCTGCCGGTTCCGACCTTCCGGCCACGGCCTCCGCGCCCCCGGCGCCCGCACCCGACATGCGCGCCGCACGGCCCGCGACCAGAACCGGAGCCGCCCGGCCGCGACCCGCCGGGCGTCCGACCAGTCCCGCGCCGTGCCAGACTCCCCGCGCACGAGCCCGTACGTACGACCCACACCGACAGTCACCGTGACCGTACCTCCCCGGGCCCCGCCGCGACGCCTTCCCCGCCCCTCGCCTCGGCGCCCCCCTCCGCCCGCGGCGCGCGACCTCCGCCCCACCGCCTACGCGGACCGCCGACGCGGAGCCCGACCGGCACCAGCGCCGAGCCCTTCCCCCGGCCCGCGACGGGAGACCCGCCCCCGGGCACGAGGGCATCCTCAGCCTTCGCCGACCACGCCCCGCCCCGCGGCAGCTCCCATCCCGGGCGCGAGGTCACCCGCCCCGGGGCGAGGGTCGCCCCCGCGCTCCGGCGTACCGCTCACCCCGACACCCTGGCGCGGGAGCCCCGCCAACGCCGCGCCGGGCTCGGCGCCCGCCCGGCGGTGCCCCGCCCGGCGCTCTCCGCGCGGCTCACGTCGCTCGGCAGCTCACGTCGCTCCGCGGCTCACGTCGCTCCGCAGCTCACGTCGCTCCGTGACTCGGGGCCCGGCGTGGTGTCGGTCGAGGGGAGGGCGGTCAGGCGGGGGTAGCCCAGGGCAGCGGTGGCGAGCGCGGTGGCGCCGGCCGTGACGGCTACGGCGAAGCCGCCGCGCGGGCCGAACGCGTCGACCATCAGGCCCGAGAGCGCGGAGCCGAGGGCGACGCCGGTGGCGAGCCCGGTGGTGGCCCAGGTCATGCCCTCCGTCAGCCGGTGCGCGGGCACGATGCGTTCGATCAGGCTCATGATCGTGATCATGGTGGGCGCGAAGAACACGCCCGCGAAGAACACCGCGACCGCCAGCGTGACCACGTTGTTGACCAACAGGAACGGCAGCGTGGTGGCGGCCGTGCCGAGGACGCCGGCGACGAGCAGCCGGGGTAGCGGCGCCCGTAGCGTGACGGCCCCGAAGACCAGGCCGGCCGTGCAGGAGCCGACGGCGTACACCGCCAGCACCAGGCCGGTCGCGCCGGGTTGCCCCTGTTCGTCGGCGAACGCCACGCTCACCACGTCCACGGTGCCCACGATCGCGCCACCGGCGACCAGCGTGAGCACCAGCACCCGCAGCGCCCCGTCGCGCAACGGCGAGCCCTGCGCGGTCGTCGCGGCCACCCGCACCGGCGGCTCCGTGCCGCGCTGGACGACGAACAACCCGACGCCGACGGCCAGCAGCGCGGCGGCCACCAGCGGCCCGGCCTCGGGGAAGAGTGTCGTGCACAGCAGCACCGACAGCGCGGGGCCGACGATGAAGGTGACCTCGTCGACGACGGTTTCCCACGCGTAGGCGGTGTGCAGCCGGGGGGAGTCCCGGTACAGCTCGGTCCAGCGGGCCCGGACCATCGCCGCCATGCTCGGCATGCAGCCCGCCATCGCCGCGAGGACGAACAGCGTCCACACCGGCGCGTCGTAGTGCGCGCAGAGCAGCAGCGCTCCGAGTGCGACGACGCTCACGCCGGTGACCGGCAACAGGACCCGGCCCTGCCCGTACCGGTCGACCAGCCGGGAGGCCCGGGGCCCGACGAACGCCATGGCCAGCGTGAACGTGGCGGCGACGGCGCCGGCGACCCCGTACTGGCCACGCAGGTCGGACAGCATCGTGATCAGGCCGATGCCCGTCATGGACAGCGGCATGCGGGAGACGAATCCGGCGGCACTGAAGGCTCGGGCGCCCGGTGCGGCGAAGAGCGCGCCGTAGGGGTTGGCCATCGCGACTCCTGACAGAGGAGGACAGAGAAAGTGAGACGATCGTCCAAGTTTCTATCACGGACGCGCCGCGAAGGCTCGACGTGAGGGCGCGCCGCGACGCCGCGATGGTGGGCGCGGTGGGCATGGTGAGGTAGCGGGCCGGCGTCGACGGGGCGTACGCGGGTCCGAGGGGAAGGCGGTATGTGAAGAAAGTGAAACTGTCGCGCGCGGGCGAAGGGGTGGTCGCGGCGCGCTGTCAGCCCGCGCTTCCGCGCGCCCCCGCGAGGTGGCGTCACGGGCTCCGGCGGTTCGTCCGGCGGGCCCGGATCGGGGTCGCGCGCACATGAAAGCGCCCCGCTACCGATCCCCCCACGGGTCGGAGCGGGGCGCTTCCTGTTCCCCGGAACGGATTCCCCCCACGGGACCCGGCCGGGAGCCTTGCTGGCCACAAGGGCCAGGCGCCCGCGATCTGCCGGGACGCGTACATGCGGGAGGGCCGCTCAAAGCTCCCCGGTACGTCGCCCCGGCCACGCGCAGTCTGGAAACGTCCCCCAAGACGTCCCAGCACCACCCAGTTAGACTCGCGACCCCCGCGAATGGTTACCCCCCTTCCACTGTGATCTGCGTCTCTTGCCATATAGGGGCGTACTCGGGCAAGGGTCTCGATTTGAATATCTGGGCGCTCGCGTATGGGTGTTGTGCACCCTATGGGGATTTCGTGAAGACGTTCGAGTCGATTTCTCCGTACAACCGGTGGCGCGGGGGCGCGGTGTCGCGTCGGCTCGGCGCGCGTGTCGGTGGGTCGGTACGTCGCTCGGCGCGGATGGGTGTACGTCGGTCGGCGTGCGCGCCGGTACGCGAGTCGGCGCGAGGGGTGGCGTCACGCGCGGAGGCCGGGCCGTCCGGTGGGCCGCTGGGGGCTCCGGGTGGCCCGGCCTCGAAGGTGCCGGTGGTGCGGGGGCGGTCAGGCGGCCCGGCCGGTGAGCTCGTAGCCGGCCTCGTCGATCGCGGCGCGCACGGCGTCGTCGTCCAGCGCGGTGGCCGACACGACGGTCACCTGGCCGCTGGCGGCCACGGCCGTGACGGACGTGACGCCGTCCAGTGCCGATACCTCTTCGGTGACCGCGCCCTCGCAGTGGCCACAGGTCATGCCCGTGACCGTGTACACGGTGGTGACGTCGGCGGACTGGGGCGCTTCGGCGGAGGTCATGGGTGTCTCCTCGGGGAGGGGCCTGGTGGTCTCAGGGGCTCCGGCGTCTCTTCCCGGTCGTCCCCACGAAGGCCATGTTATACCCCTGGGGGGTATTGCGCACCCCTGTGGTCTGGTCCAGTCGCTCCGTCGAACGTAACGCCCGCGGCTCGCCGTTGGGCGGTACGGGTGCCGGGTGTCCGCCCGAGCGGCGGCCCGGCGCGGGCGGTGCGGGTGTCGGGCGCTAGCCGTCGCGGCGCGGACGGTTGCCCGGTCGGCGTTGGACCCACTCGCGGATGGTGTCCGCGAGCCAGAAGGGTTTGCCGCCCTCCACGACGTCGGGGGCCGGCAGCAGCCCGTGTTTGCGATAGGAGCGCACGGTGTCCGGTTGGACGCCGATGTGTGCCGCGATTTCCTTGTACGACCAAAGCCTGCGATCGGTCATGTCTCGCGCCTCCCAGACCACCGCGACCACGGCCGGGGGCCGTCGGGGGTGTCGCGGTGGAACTGTCGTTGATCACTTGAGCTGTGCCCGGTGAACGACGCTGAGTGAGCGGCGGCGAACACCTGTTGATGGTCTGTGACGGAAGGGCCGGATAAGCGTGACGAATGTGACCGAGGGGCGACGGATGTTACGAAACACCACCGACGCGGTCATGGATTTCCGTGAGACGTACCGGGCGGTGTTCCCGTCGGGAGAGCTCGCACGCCTCGGCCACCAGCAGGGCGCTCAGCGCCTCCCGCCCCGAACACGGGTTGGCCTCCTCGCCCCGCGCCGCCCGCAGGAACGCCACCAGCTCCGCGCGGTAGGCGGCCTCGAACCGGTCCCAGAAGCCGGCCCAGGGGCGGGCCGGGGCGGGCGGGCCGGTGGGCTCGGCGGAGGCGAAGGGCGTGCGGGCGTCGAGGCCGACCACGAGTTGGGCGCGCTCGCCCGCCAGTTCCATGCGGACGTCGTACCCCGCGCCGTTGTACCGGGTCGCGGTGGCGGTGACCAGGGTCTCGTCGTCCAGCGTCAGCAGCGCGGCGGCGGTGTCCACATCACCCGTGGCGCGGAAGAACTCCGCACCGCCCGCCGCGCCGGTGGCGTACACCTCCCGCACCTCCCGCCCGGTCAGCCAGCGCACGGCGTCGAAGTCGTGCACCAGGCAGTCCCTGATCAGGCCGCCGGACCCGGCGAGGAAGGCGGGTGGTGGCGGGGTCGGGTCCGAGGTGAGGGCACGGATGGTGTGCAGTCGCCCCAACGCGCCCGCGCGCAGCGCCGTTCGGGCCGCCAGGTACCCGGCGTCGAAGCGGCGCTGGAAGCCCACCTGGAGCAGGGTGCCGGCCTCCTCGACCGCGCGCAGGGCGCCGATGGTGCCGGCCAGGTCCGTGGCGACGGGCTTCTCGCAGTAGGCGGGCAGCCCGGCGCGGGCCGCGCGGGTGACGAGTGCGGCGTGCGCGGCGGTCGCGGTGGCGATGACCAGGGCGTCCGGGTGCCCCGCGAACACCTCGTCCACCGTGGACGCCCGTGCCCCGACGGCCTGGGCCAGCGCGTGCGCTCTGGCCGGGTCGGCGTCACCGATCAGCAGGTCGCCGACGTCGCTCAGGGCGGCCAGGGTGGCGGCGTGGCGGGTGCCGATACGGCCGGCGCCCAGAAGTCCGATGCGCATGGGGCGGGTTCCCGTCTGTGAGGCAGGGGCGCGTCGTGGGGTGGGCGGGGCGTGGCCGGCGCGGGGCGGCGGCGTCAGGCGTACAGGGCCGGGCGCTCGACCAGTTCGGTGGCGGTGCGGTGGCCCGAGCTCTGGGCGGCGACGCCCGCCTCGCAGACGGCCGCCGCGGCGTACCCGTCCCAGCAGCTCGGGCCCTCGACGGTGCCGCGACGGGTGGCGTCCACCCAGCGTTGCACCTGGCGGTCGTAGGCGTCGGCGAAGCGGGGCACGAAGTCCCGCGGGATCGTGCCGCCCCAGCGTCCCGCCGACTGGGTGAGCAGTCCGGACTCGTCGCCGGTGCGGGCGCTGCCGGACTCGCAGACCGCCTCGCAGCGCACCTGGTAGCCGAAGCCGCAGTTGACGAAGATCTCGACGTCGACGAGCGCGCCGCCGGAGGTCTCGAAGAGCACGAACTGCGGGTCGCTCAGGTGGGCGGGGGCGGCGTCGGAGGGCCGGGGGCGCAGCACGGTGACGGCGGTGATCTCCTGGTCGAGCAGCCAGCGTGTGGTGTCGATCTCGTGCACCACCGAGTCGTTGATCATCATCTGGCTGGTGAAGCCGGCCGGGGAGCTGGCGTTGCGGTGTTGGCAGTGCAGCATCAGCGGCCGGCCGAACTCGCCGCTGTCCAGCGCCGCCTTGAGCCGCAGGAACCCGGCGTCGTAGCGGCGCATGAAGCCGACCTGCACGCGGCGGTGGCCCAGGCGCTGTTCGGCCTCCAGGACGCGCAGGGCCGACGCGGCGTCGGGGGTCAGCGGCTTCTCGCACAGGACGGGCAGGTCGTGCGCGAACGCCTGGAGCAGGGCCGCCTCGTGGGCCGGCCCGGGGGAGGCGATCAGGAGGGCGTCCACGTCGGCGGAGGCCATGGCCGCGGCGGGCTCGGTGTAGGCGGCGCAGCCCTCGATGCGGTCCGCGACGGCCTTGGCCCGCTCCGCGTCGATGTCCACGACGGCGGTGACCCGGGCGCCGTGGGTGACCTCGTGGAGGCGGCGTACGTGATCGGCGCCCATGCGGCCGGTGCCGATGACGGCGACCCGGAGCGGTGGCTGCTGCGGCATGTGCGGGTGCTCCTCTGTGGTGCGGGTGTGGTGCGGGTGCGCGTACGAGGGTGGTGGGGGCTGGTGCGTACGGCGGCGTGCGGTGGCGGTGCGCGGGGTCAGCGCGGTGGTCGGTGGCCTACGCGGCGGCGCGGGCGCCCGGGGCGTACGGCGCGCCCGGGGCGGGTGGGGGACGGGACTCAGGCGCCGCAGCCGCGCAGGTAGGCGCGGGTGCGGTGGGCGATGGGGAAGGGCTGGTCGGGCGGGCAGGGGTACATGTCCTGTTCCACGATGGCGAACAGGTCGACGCCCAGCCCCTGGGCGGCGGTCAGCACCGGCTCCAGCGCGGGCACCCCGAGGGGCGGTTCGCACATCACCCCGCGCCGCACGGCGGGCCCGAACGGGAGGCCCTGCTCGATCACCGACGCCAGGATCGTCGGGTCCACCTGCTTGAGGTGCAGGTAGCCGATGCGCTCGCCGTAGGTCTCGATGAGCCGCACGCTGTCGCCGCCGCAGTACGCGTAGTGCCCGGTGTCCAGGCACAGGCGGACCAGGTCGGGGTCGGTGGCGTCGAGGAAGCGGGCCACGTTGGCCTCGCCGTCGATGTGCGTGTCGGCGTGCGGGTGGACGACGACCCGCAGGCCGTAGGTCTCCCACACCCGCCGGGCCAGCCGCTCCGTGCCCGAGGCCAGGTCGCGCCACTGGGTCGGGGTCAGCTCCGGGCTCTCGATGAGCTCGGCGGTGCGGTCGTCGCGCCAGAAGGCGGGGATGACGACCAGGTGGGCGGCGCCCATGGCGCGGGTCAGCTCGGCCACCCGCGCCACGTGCTCCCAGGTGGCGTCCCAGACGGCCGGGCCACGGTGCAGGGCGGTGAAGACGGTGCCGGCGGAGACGCTCAGCCCACGCCGGGACGTTTCGTCGCTCAGCCGCGCGGGGTCGGTGGGCAGATAGCCGTACGGGCCCAGCTCGATCCACGCGTACCCGGCCTCGGCCACCTCGTCGAGGAAGCGCCACCAGGGCACCTGTTGGTCGTCGTCAGGGAACCAGACACCCCAGGAGTCGGGCGCCGAGCCGACGCGGATGCGGTCCAGGGCGGTGGGGACGGGCTGGTGGGCAGCGGCCATGGGCACGCTCTCCTCTCGCCGGTCGGCGCTGACCGGCCCGTGGGGCTCCCGGCGGGGCCGGGGCGGATCGGTGGACGGCCTTGCCGGGTAGCTTTCCCGCCACCCCACACACTGTCAAGGCTTCGTCCTGACATAAGGACGTCACGTCAAGGAACGCGCGCGATACGTCAGTATGTCAGGACAAAATGTTGACAGGCCGCGTGAGCCGCCGTTAGACCTGGTGATGGAGTTGGCCGGGCACAGTGGAGGGCGAGCATGACGCAGCCGTACGACGTGATCACCATGGGCCGCATCGGAGTCGATATCTACCCGCTCCAGACCGGCGTGCCGCTGGCGCGCGTCGAGACGTTCGGCAAGTTCCTCGGTGGCTCGGCCACCAACGTGGCGGTGGCGGCGGCCCGGCTCGGCCGCCGGGTCGCGGTGATCACCCGGACCGGGGACGACCCGTTCGGCGGCTATCTGCACGAGGCGTTGCGCGACTTCGGCGTGGACGACCGGTGGGTGACCCCGGTCGCCGCGTACCCGACGCCGGTCACCTTCTGCGAGATCTTCCCGCCCGACGACTTCCCCCTCTACTTCTACCGCCAGCCCAAGGCCCCCGACCTGGAGATCCGGCCCGAGGAGCTGGACCTGGGCGCGGTGCGGGCGGCCCGCGTCTTCTGGATGACCGGTACCGGCCTGTGCGCCGAACCCAGCCGCGCGGCCACCCTGGCCGCGCTGGCCGCCCGCGCCACCGACCGCACCCCGCCGACCCCGGGCGCCCCGGGCGCCTCCGCGCCGGCCCCGGCCCCGGCCGCCCCGGCCAACCCCGCCGACGCGCACGCCACGCCCACCACCTCCGCCACCCCCGGCCCGCTCGCCACCGTCTTCGACCTCGACTGGCGGCCGATGTTCTGGCGCGACCCGCAGGAGGCGCGCCCGTACTACGCCAAGGCCCTCCAGTACGCCACCGTCGCCGTCGGCAACCTCGACGAGTGCGAGGTGGCCACCGGCGAGCGGGAGCCGCGCGCGGCGGCCGAGGCCCTGTTGGCCGCCGGCGTCGAACTGGCCGTCGTCAAGCGGGGCCCGGCCGGCGTGCTGGCCGTGCACCGCGACGGCACCACCGCCGAGGTGCCGCCGGTCCCCGTGGAGGTGGTCAACGGGCTCGGCGCGGGCGACGCGTTCGGCGGCGCGCTGTGCCACGGGCTGCTCGCCGGCTGGGAGCTGGAGCGCGTCATGCGGTACGCCAACGCGGCGGGCGCCCTGGTCGCCTCCCGGCTCGCCTGCTCCTCCGCCATGCCCACCCCACGGGAGGTGACCGACCTGCTGGACCGCCCCTGACCCGCCGGGCCACCGGTCTCGGCCCCGGGCCCGACGCCGGCCCGGCCCCGACCGCCGGCCCGGCTCCCGCCGTGGGGCCCCGCCTGACGCCCCGTACGCCAGAGCCGTGCCGGCCCCCATCCGCCGCCGCGACCCCGTACCCTCCGACGCCTGCGACCCCGCGCCCACGCCCCGTCACCGGGGCCCCGGCCACCCGCGCCCCGACCACCAGCGAGAGCGAGCGTTCCCTTGACTATCCCTATCCGCGACATCGCGACGGTGCGGGCCCGGCACCCCGAGGCCATCGCGGAGGCCGCCGCGCGCCGGGCGCGCAGACCGCTCGTGGGAGCCAGCGGGCGACTCATGATCATCGCAGCCGACCATCCGGCGCGCGGCGCGCTGTCCGTCGGGGGGCGGGAGTTGGCCATGGCCAACCGTACGGAGCTGCTGGAGCGGTTGTGTCTGGCGCTGTCGCGGCCCGGGGTCGACGGGGTGCTCGGCACCGCCGACGTCCTGGAGGACCTGCTGCTCGTCGGAGCCCTGGAGGGCAAGGTGGCGATGGGCTCGATGAACCGGGGCGGGCTGGCGGGGGCCGCGTTCGAGCTGGACGACCGGTTCACCGGGCCCCGCGCCGAGGACCTGGCCCGACACGGCTTCGACGCCGGCAAGCTGCTGCTGCGCATCGACTACGAGGATCCTGGCTCGCTGGACACCCTGGTCTCCGCCGCCCGCGCCATCGACGACATGGCCGCCCACCGGCTGCCGGTCTTCGTGGAGCCGTTCATCTGCCGCCGCACCGACGGCAGGGTCGGCAACGATCTCGGCCCCGACGCCATCGCCCACTCCATCGCCATCGCCTCGGGCCTGGCCGGGACCTCCGCGTACACCTGGCTCAAGGTGCCGGTCACCGACGACCCGGCGGAGATGGCGCGGGTCATGGCGGGCTCCACGCTGCCCGCCGTGCTGCTCGGCGGGGACGTCGGCGGTGGCGCGCGGGACCAGGAGCGGGCGTACGAGAAGTGGCGGCACGCGCTGAAGCTGCCCACCGTGCAGGGGCTGGTGGCCGGGCGCGCGCTGCTCTATCCGGCGGACGGTGACGTCGCCGCCGCCGTGGACACCGCCGTCGGACTGCTGTGATCGACGTGCCGGCCGCGACCGCCACCCCCACCCTGACCGCCACCACCGCCCCGACCACAACGGCCGCCGCCACCCCAACCCCGACCGCCCCGACCACAACGGCCGCCACCCCGGCCCCCGCCGCCCTGACCGTCGCCACAGCCCCGCCCGTCGCGGCCACCACACCCACCGTGCCCGTCACCACGGCCACGACCGTCGCGGCCACCACACCCACCGTGCCCGTCACCACGGCCACGACCGTCACCACGGCCACGCCCACGCCCGCGTACCCCCGCGACCACCACCCCGTGCAGGAGACGTGAACCCATGACCGCCACCCCTCCCCGCGCCTTCCACCTGCCGGCCGGCAGTGCGGCCGACGGCCCGTACGCGCTGGCCATCGACCCCGACCGGGCCGGCTGGGGCTACTCCTCGCTGCGCGTCCTGGACCTGCCCGCCGGCGGCGAGCACGCCTGGGAGACGGGCGACAGCGAGTGGATCGTGCTGCCGTTGGCCGGCGGCTGCGTGGTGAGCGCGGGCGAGGAGGAGTTCGCGCTGCACGGCAGGGAGAGCGTGTTCAGCGGCGTCTCCGACTTCGCCTACCTGCCGCGCGACGCCCACGCCCGCCTCACCAGCGCGGCCGGTGGCCGGTTCGCGCTGGCCGGCGCCCGCTGCGAACGCGCGCTGCCCGCGCGCTACGGGCCGGCCTCGCGGGTCCCCGTCGAGCTGCGCGGCAGCGGTGCCTGTTCCCGTCAGGTCAACAACTTCGCGGCGGCCGGGGTCTTCGCGTGCGACCGGCTCATCGCCGTCGAGGTGCTCACCCCCGGCGGCAACTGGTCCTCCTACCCGCCGCACAAACACGACGAGCACCACCCCGGCCAGGAGTCCGAGCTGGAGGAGATCTACTACTTCGAGGTCGCCGCCGCACACGGCACCCCCGGCCTCGGCTACCAGCGCGTGACGCCCTCCGGGCCGGGCAGCCACACCGACGTCCTGGCCGAGGTACGCGGCGGCGACGCCGTGCTGATCCCCGACGGCTGGCACGGCCCCTCCATCGCGGCCCCCGGCCACCACCTGTACTACCTCAACGTCATGGCCGGCCCCGACCCGGAGCGCGCCTGGCTGATCCGCGACCACCCCGCGCACACCTGGATCCGCGACACCTGGCCCACCCAGCCCGTCGACCCCCGCCTGCCGCTGTACCAGGCCCCGCGCCCGGACGAGCCGGCACCCGGCCCCGACGCCGCACCCGGCCCCACGTCCGACACCGACCCCGGGCCCGCCGCCACGCCGAACGGAGACGCCCGATGAGCACCCGCCGCCTGACCGTCGCCCAGGCCCTGATCGCGTTCCTGGCCGCGCAGCACACCGAGCGCGACGGCCACAAGCGCCGCCTGGTCACCGCCTGTTGGGGCATCTTCGGACACGGCAACGTCGCCGGCATCGGCCAGGCCCTGCTGGAGTCCGGGCCCGCGACCATGCCCTACCTCCAGGGCCGCAACGAACAGGCCATGGTGCACGCCGCCGTCGGCTACGCCCGCCAGCGCGACCGGCTCGCCACCCACGCCGTCACCACCTCGATCGGCCCCGGCGCCACCAACCTGGTCACCGGCGCCGCGCTGGCCACCGTCAACCGGCTGCCCGTCCTGCTGCTGCCCGGCGACACCTTCGCCACCCGCCCCGCCGACCCGGTGCTCCAACAGCTCGAAGTGCCCTACGCCGGCGACGTGTCCGTCAACGACGCGCTGCGCCCCGTCAGCCGCTACTTCGACCGCGTCACCCGCCCCGAAGCGCTCATCCCCGCCGCCCTGGCGGCCACGCGGGTGCTGACCGACCCGGCCGAGACCGGCGCCGTCACCCTCGCGCTGCCACAGGACGTACAGGCCGAGGCGTACGACTGGCCCGAGGAGTTCCTGGCCGAACGCGTCTGGCACGTACGCCGCCCCGCGCCCGACCCGGCCGCCCTGGCCGCCGCCGCCCGGGCCGTCCGCGCCGCCCGCCGCCCGCTGCTCGTGGTGGGCGGCGGCGTCCACCACAGCGAGGCCGAGGACGCGCTGCGCGCCCTGGTCGACGCCACCGGCATCCCGGTCGCCGCCACCCAGGCCGGCAAGGGCTCGCTCCGCCACGACCACCCGGCCGACGTCGGCGGCATCGGCCACACCGGCACCGCCGCCGCCAACGACCTGGCCCGCGCCGCCGATCTGGTCATCGGCGTCGGCACCCGCTACTCCGACTTCACCACCGCCTCCGGCACCCTGTTCGCCGACCCGGCCGTGCGCTTCGTCAACCTCAACATCGCCGCCTTCGACGGCCACAAGCTCGCCGCGCTGCCGCTGGTCGCCGACGCCCGCGCGGGCCTGACCGCGCTGGCCGAGGCGCTGACCGGACACCGGGTCACGGCGGAGTACGCGAGCGAGTACGCGCGCGGCAGAGAGCGTTGGGAGCGCGTGGTCGAGCGGGCGTACGCCGCGCCGGACGAGACGGCCCGGCCCACCCAGACGCAGGTCGTCGGCGCGCTGGACGCGGTCGTCGGCGACGACGACGTGGTCATCAACGCGGCCGGCTCGCTCCCCGGCGACCTGCACAAGCTCTGGCGGGCCCGCTCCCGGCGCCAGTACCACCTGGAGTACGGCTACTCGTGCATGGGCTACGAGATCCCGGCCGCCATCGGCGTCCGGCTGGCCGCCCCGGACCGGCCGGTGTGGGCCCTGGTCGGCGACGGCACGTACCTGATGATGCCGACCGAACTGGTCACCGCCGTCCAGGAGGGCGTCAACATCAACGTCGTCCTGGTCCAGAACCACGGGTACGCCTCCATCGGCGGCCTCTCCGAGGCGGTCGGCGGCGAGGGGTTCGGCACCGCGTACCGCTTCCGCGCCGCCGACGGCGGCTACACGGGCCCGCCGCTGCCGGTGGACCTGGCCGCCAACGCGGCCAGCCTGGGCGTGGAGGTGCTGCGCGCGGCGACCGTCGGCGAGCTGCGCGCCGCGCTGGCCGCCGCGCGCGCCTCCACCCGGCCCACATGTGTCTACGTGGAGACCGAAACGACCGACACAGTGTCCAGCGCGCCGGGCACCCACGCGTGGTGGGATGTTCCCGTCGCCGAGGCGGCGACCCGACCGGCGGCCACCCGGGCCCGCCAGGAGTACGACCAGCGCGTCACCGCCCGCCGCCGCCACCTCTGACCCCGTCACCGCCTACCCCGCCCGCTCGCCTTCCCGTCCCACCGCCCGCGCGTTCGGGTGCCCCACCCCGGCCCGCGGCGCCCCGCACGCGCCCCGCGTGCCCCGTCACGAGAAAGGTCTCCCTGGTATGAGGACCATCGACCACTGGATCGACGGCAAGCCCGTGGAGGGCACCTCCGGCACGTACGGGCCGGTCACCGATCCGGCGACCGGCGTTCAGACCACGCGGGTGGCGCTCGCGTCGGCCAGCGAGGTGGACGCGGCCGTGGCCGCGGCGAAGTCCGCGTACGCCACCTGGGGCACCTCGTCCCTGGCGCAGCGCACCGCGGTCCTCTTCCGCTACCGCGAGCTGCTGGACGCGCGCCGCGACGAGATCGCGGACCTGATCACCGCCGAGCACGGCAAGGTGCACGCGGACGGCCTGGGCGAGATGGCCCGTGGCCTGGAGATCGTCGAACTGGCCTGTGGTATCCCGCAGTTGCTCAAGGGCGAGCTGTCCGCGCAGGTCTCCACCCGGGTGGACGTGGCCTCCATCCGGCAGCCGCTGGGCGTGGTGGCCGGCGTCGTGCCGTTCAACTTCCCGGCCATGGTGCCGCTGTGGATGTTCCCGCTGGCCATCGCGTGCGGCAACACCTTCGTGCTCAAGCCGAGCGAGAAGGTGCCCTCGGCGGCGTACCGGCTGGCCGAACTCGCCACCCAGGCCGGGCTCCCGGAGGGCGTGCTCAACATCGTCAACGGCGACCGGGTGGCCGTCGACCGCCTCCTGGAGCACCCCGACGTGGCCGCCGTCAGCTTCGTCGGCTCCACCCCGGTGGCCCGCCACATCCACGCCACCGCCACCGCCCACGGCAAGCGCGTGCAGGCCCTGGGCAGCGCCAAGAACCACATGCTCGTGCTGCCCGACGCCGACCTGGACGCGGCGGCCGACGCGGCGGTCTCGGCGGCGTACGGCTCGGCCGGCGAGCGCTGCATGGCCGTCTCGGCCGTGGTGGCCGTCGGCGCCACCGCCGACCCCCTGATCGCCAAGATCACCGAGCGCGCCGCCAAGATCACGATCGGCCCCGGCGACGACCCGACCTCCGAGATGGGCCCGCTGATCACCCGCGCGCACCGGGACAAGGTCGCCTCCTACGTGCACGGCGCCAGCGCCCAGGGGGCCGAAGTGGTGCTGGACGGCACGGACTTCACCGTCGAGGGCAAGGAGGACGGCTACTGGATCGGCCTGTCCCTGCTGGACAAGGTGTCGGTGACCGCCGACGCCTACCGCGACGAGATCTTCGGCCCCGTCCTGTCCGTCCTGCGCGTGGAGACCTACGACGAGGGCGTCGAACTGATCAACGCCTCCCCGTACGGCAACGGCGTCGCGATCTTCACCCGCGACGGCGGCGCCGCCCGCCGCTTCCAGATGGAGGTCGAGGCGGGCATGGTCGGCGTGAACGTCCCCATCCCGGTCCCGGTCGGCTACCACTCCTTCGGCGGCTGGAAGGACTCGATCTTCGGCGACCACCACATCTACGGCAACGACGGCGTGCACTTCTACACCCGCGGCAAGGTCGTCACCACCCGCTGGCCCAACCCGGAGGACGGCGGCGTCGACCTGGGCTTTCCCAGCCACCGCTGACGGTCGGTCCCGCCGCTGACGCGCCCCCGCGGCCCGGCCCCCGCGCCGCCCCGAAGCACCCCCGCCCCGTCGACCCGCCGCCCCGGGTCGGCGGGGCCGGGCGTGTGCCGGTGGCGCCGCGCGGGTGTCGGGTGGGCCCTGGGCGGTGGGCGATCGGCGGTGAGTCGGTCTCCGGGGGCGTTGTCAGTGGGGCGGGCTAGGGTCCCCACAGAACCGGAACGACACGGCCCGCCGCACGGCCGCCAAGGGGAGCCACGCCATGAGCAACGCCGACGACACCACGCACGAGGGATTCACCCCCGAGGAGCGGGCCGCGATGAAGGAGCACGCCCAGGACCTGAAGAAGGCCAGCCGGCGCGCATCGCGCGCGGACAAGGCGGCGGAGGCGGCCCGCGACGTGCTCGCGAAGATCGCCGACATGGGGGAGTCGGACCGCGTCATGGCCGAGCGCGTGCACGCCGTCGTCACCGCCAGCGCCCCCACGCTCGCCCCCAAGCTGTGGTACGGGATGCCGGCGTACGCGCTGGACGGCAAGGTCGTCTGTTTCTTCCAGAGCGCGGGCAAGTTCAAGACCCGGTACGCGACGCTCGGCTTCAGCGACACCGCGAAGCTGGACGAGGGCACCATGTGGCCGGCGGCGTTCGCGCTCACCGAGGTGACGGCCGAGGCGGAGACGAGGATCGCCGAACTCGTCAAGCGCGCGGTGGGCTGAGGCGCGGGCCCTCGGGGCCGGCGGCGGGGTGGTCGGCGGGCGGGCGTGTGCGGGTGGTGGTGCGCTGGGTGGCGCCCGAAAGGGCGCGCGGCACGGAACCGTTCGCCTCGGCCCGCCAGGCCACCGCGGTCGATCATGAACCGAACGTCGGCATTCCGCGTCCGGAGATGCACCGCCGCGTGCGGTCGTCCGGGCGTGGCGGCGCCAGGGCGGCCGTCGGGCGCGGTGACAGGTATCCCACCGCAGAGGGGAAGTTCCGTGATCGTCGATGCCTCAGTCGTCCCCAACGTCTCTGTCGTCCCGGCCGTCGCCCTGGCCGCGTCGGCCATCGGTGCCCCTTCGGACGCCTGGCGGTACACCCTGTACCTGCCGCACAGCCCGCTCGCTCCCAGCGTTGCCCGCGCCCTGGCCCGCACCGTGCTGCGCCTGCACGGTCCTGCCGACCTTCTCGACCGTGCTGAACTGCTCGTTTCCGAGTTGGCCAGTAACGCGTTCCGGTACGCGCGGGGTTCGGCCTCGCTGCGGATCGGCTGGCGAACCGGCGTCCTGCGGATCAGTGTGCGGGACACGAGTTCCGAGCTTCCCGTCTCGCCGAGAGCGGGCGAGTGGGACCTCCACCAGGAGAGCGGCCGGGGGTTGCGTCTGGTGAGCGAGTACGCCGACAACTGGAGTTGCTACCGGCTCGCGGGGCGCGGTCGGCAGGCGCGCGGAAGCGGCAAGGTCGTGTGGTGTGAGTTGATCGCCTAGACCCCGCGCGGGCGCGCGCGGGACCGCACCCGTACGGGGGAGTGCTCCTCGGGCCCGGCCACCACCGCGGCTCCCGTACGCGAGGACGGGACCTCGGCCGGCCGGTCCGGGCCGCCTCGGGCCGCCTCGGGCCGGCTGGTCCGGCCCGCCCCCCACTCCCGTACGACCCTGCCCCCACCCGCGCCCGCCACACCCGCTTCACCAGCGCCACGTTCCCCCACCGCCTCGCGCCGTTCCGTAGCTGTCGCCCTCGACGTTTCGGCGTCCGGTAGGGCCGATGAGGTCACAGGGCGTTTGCGAAACCGCTCGCGGGACACCCTGAACCTCACTCCGGCGCACCCTCGCGCACCTCGCCGCATCCGGGTGGACCCGCCGGAGACGCCAAGCTCAGGGAGCTGAAGGTCCCGGAGAGGAGCCCACATGTTCAAGGCCATCGCGGACGTACTGCGCTCGATCGGCAGTGCCATCGCCACCGTCGTGACCCTGCCCTTCCGCGCCATCGCCCGCCTGTTCGGCGGTGCGTCCGACAGCGCGCACGGTCGCCACTGACCCCTCGCGCCCCGCCCCTGACGCCCCGCCCCCGACGCCCCGTCCCTGACGCCCTGTGTCGACGCTCGCCCCGCACGCGGCCACCACCCCTCCGGCGCCCGGCCACGCGCACCGGGGGAGCCGCCCGGGCCGTGACACCTCTCACCCCGACGCCGGCGGCGATCTGACATCGAGCGGGCGCGACCGGGTAACCGGTCCCCACGCCAGCCGGACGGTCATGCCGAGGAGGCGGAACACATGAGAGATCCCGGAGGAACGAGGAAGGCGACGGCGGAAGCGCACGCCGAGGACAGGGAGCAGTGGTGAGCCGAAGGAACATCGTCGTGATCGGTGCGGACGAGGCCAACCTGCGGGTGCTGCGGAGCATGCCGGGCGCCGCCGACCTCACGTTCCACGGCCTGTTCGAGCCGGACGAACTCCAGGGTGGCGAGGTCGACATGAACCGCCTGGTGGCCAAGGCGGTCGGCGCCCTCGACGCCCTCGACGGCGGCGTGGACGCGATCGTCGGGTACTGGGACTTCCCCGTCAGCGCGCTGGTCCCGATCCTGAACGCGCGCTACGGCACCCGAGGCACCAGCCTGGCCTCCGTCGCCAAGTGCGAGCACAAGTACTGGAGCCGGCTGGAGCAGCGCAAGGCGATCGAGGAGCACCCGGGCTTCGGCCGCGTCGACCTGGCGGCCGACAACCCCCGGCCGCCGGCGGGCATGAGCTTCCCGATGTGGGTCAAGCCGGCGGTGGCGTACTCGTCCGAGTTGGCGTTCGGCGTGTCCGACGAGCGGGAGTTCCAGGACGCGGTCGCGCGCGTACGTGAGGGCATAGACCGCGTCGGGCGCCCCTTCGACCACGTCCTGGACCGACTGGAGCTGCCCCCCGAGATGATCGGCACCGGTGGCCAGGTGTGTCTGGCCGAGGAGACCCTGACGGGCATCCAGGTCGCTGTGGAGGGATACGTCCACGACGGCCTGGTCACCGTCTACGGCGTACTCGACTCGATCGACTACCCGGACAGCTCCAGCTTCCTGCGTCACCAGTACCCCTCGACGCTGCCCGAGTCGGTGCTCGTTCGGCTGCGGGACGTCTCGGCGCGCGTGATGCGGCAGATCGGCTTCGACAACGCGACGTTCAGCATCGAGTTCTTCTACGACCCGCGCACCGACGCGATCAACCTGCTGGAGATCAACCCCCGGCACTCGCAGTCGCACGCGCCGCTCTTCGCGTACGTGGACGGGGTGCCCAACCACCACTGCATGGTCCGCCTCGCGCTCGGCGAGGACCCGGCCCTCCCCTACCGCGAGGGCCCCTACCGGATGGCGGCCAAGTGGTACTACCGCTGGTTCGCCGACGCCGCGGTGCGTGGGGTGCCGAGCCCGGCCGACATCGAGCGCATCGAGCGGGACGTGCCCGGCGCGCGCGTCACCCTGGTCCCCGCCCGGGGCGAGAACCTCTCCGACGCCCGCGAACAGGACAACTACAGCTACGAGGTGGCCCACATCGTCACCGGTGGCGACAGCGAGGAGGAGTTGCGTGAGAAGTACGACCGCTGCGTCGCGGCCCTGAACCACCGGTTCGCGGCCACACCCCCCAAGGGCCCGGCCCAGCCGGCCCGCTGAGCACACCGCGCACCGGACCCGTCCACGGGGCGACGCGGGCGCGAGGAAGGAGCCAGCCCCGCCCATGCGACACGTGAGCGACCTGCCGTACGCGACGAGGGAAGAGCACCACCTGACCATCCGCATGTCCGACGGCGTGCGCCTGTCGGCACACGTCTGGCGCCCCGTCTCGTCCGAGGACGAGCCGGTCCCGGCGATCCTGGAGTACATCCCCTACCGCAAACGTGACCTGACCTCCGTGCGCGACTCCGTCCACCACCCCTACCTGGCCGGTCACGGCTACGCCTGCGTACGCGTGGACCTGCGGGGCACCGGGGACTCGGAGGGGGTGCTGCGGGACGAGTACCTGGAGCGGGAGCAGGCCGACGCCGAGGAGGTGCTGGCCTGGTTGGCCGAGCGGCCCTGGTGTGACGGCACCACCGGGATGATGGGGCTCTCCTGGGGCGCCTTCGCCGCGCTCCAGGTCGCGGCCCGCCAGCCACCGAGCCTGCGGGCCATCGTCATCTCCTCCTTCACGGACGACCGGTACGCCGACGACATGCACTACATGGGGGGCGCGCTGCTCTCCGACAGCCTCGCCGAGGCGGGCACCATGTTCGCCTACGGCACCTGCCCGCCCGACCCGGCCGTCGTCGGGGAGCGCTGGCGCGAGATGTGGCACGAGCGCCTGGACAACACCGAGCCCTGGGTCCTGGAGTGGCTGCGCCACCAGCGTCGGGACGCCTACTGGCAGCGCGCTTCGGTCTGCGAGGACTACCAGGCCGTACGCTGCCCCGTGCTCGCCTCCAGCGGCTGGGCCGACGGCTACTCCAACGCCGTCACCCGGCTGCTCGCCAACCTGGACGTGCCCCGCAAGGGCCTGATCGGGCCCTGGTCGCACACGTTCCCCCACCTGGGCGAGCCGGGACCGGCGATCGGCTACCTGCAGGAGGTCGTGCGCTGGTGGGACCGCTGGCTCAAGGGCATCGAGAACGGGGTGATGGACGGCCCCATGCTGCGTACCTGGATGCAGGACACCGTGCCTCCCTCCACCGCGTACGCGCAGCGCCCCGGCCGGTGGATCGCCGAGCCGAGCTGGCCCTCGCCGCACGTCCACCAGGTCACCCATCCCCTCACCCGGCACCGCCTCGGCGCCCCCCGGGAGGCACCCGAGGACACCGGCCGGCTCACCCGCGACCCCGCCGGCCGGGGCGCGGGGCCGGTCGCGGACGCCAGCGTGAGCGCGGTCGCCGAGGCCGGCCCCGCGGTGGCGGCGGACGAGGCGGGACGTCCAGGGGAGCCGGGCGAGGCGATGACGGTGCGTTCGCCGCTGTCCGTGGGCCAGTTCGCCGGGAAGTGGGCCTCGTACAACGCGCCCCCCGACCTGCCGTACGACCAGCGCGAGGAGGACGGCGGCTCCCTGGTCTTCGACACGGACCAGCTCACCGAGCGGGTGGAGATCCTCGGATCGCCCACCGTGGAGCTGGACCTCACCGTCTCGGAGCCGGTCGCCCAGGTCGCCGCCCGGATCTCCGACGTGGCGCCGGACGGGAGTGCGACGCGGGTGACGTACGGCATCCTCAACATCGGCCGGGGCGACGGCACCGAGGACCCCGCACCGCTGGAGCCCGGGCGCCGCTACCGCGCGGTCGTCCAACTCAACGGCGTGGCGCAGGCGTTCCCGCCCGGCCACCGCATCCGGCTCTCCCTGTCCACCTCGTACTGGCCGCTGGCCTGGCCGCCCCCGCGCCCCGTCCTGCTGAGCGTCCACGAGGGAACGAGCAGCCTGACGCTCCCGGTACGCCCGGCCGGCCGGGACGAGGGGCCGGCGTGGCCGTTCGGAGAGCCGGAGGGAGCGCCTCCGCTGCGTACCACCCGGCTCAGTCCCGTGGAGGAGCGCTGGGACGTCAAGCGTGACCTGGTCGGTTACCGGGCGGAGTTGGAGATCGTGAAGGACCGGGGGCTGGTGCGCTTCGACGACATAGGTCTGGACGTCGGCACGCGCGCCCACGAGCGCTACACGTCCGTCGCCGACGACTTCACCTCCCCGCACGGCGAGTCGGCCTGGACCATGCGCTTTCGACGCGACGACTGGGACGTCCGCGTGGAGACCCGCACCGTGCTGCGCTGCGACGAGAACGCGTTCCAGGTCAACGCCACGCTGGACGGCTACGAGGGGGACCGGCGGGTCTTCTCCCGTAGCTGGAACGAGACGGTGCCCCGCGATGGCCTGTGAGCCACCGCACGGCGCGCCCACCCACCACGCGGCGTCCGCCACGCCCACCTCCCGCACTCCCGAGGGCCGCCGCGCGCACCGTACGGCGACATGGGCCGCCGGCGCGTCGGACGGCGCGACGTGGGTACCCGACGTACTCACCGACCGCACGCGATCCCCAGGGAGAGACGTCACATGGCCGCCGCCAAGGGCTACCCGTCGAGCACGACGACCGCCCCCGAGCCGCCCGGAACGCCGAGGAAGGAAGGGCGTACACCGATGACCACAGTCGACTCCCGCCACCCCAACGAGCGATCGACGGAGCCCGTGGGCGAGCTGGTCCAGCGGGCCTCCCAGCAGTTGTCCCAACTGGTGCGCGACGAGATGCGCCTGGCGCGGGCGGAGATGACCCAGAAGGGCAGGCGCTTCGGCAGGGGTGGCGGCCTCCTCGGCGGTGCCGGCCTGGTGGGCGTCCTGGCCCTGCAGGCCCTGGTGGCGACCGCGATCGCCGCCCTGGCCCTCGCGCTGGACGTGTGGGTCGCGGCGCTGGTCGTCACCGCCGTCCTGGCCGGCGTCGCCGGGCTGTTGGCGATCCTCGGCAGGCAGCAGATCAGCAAGGCGGCCCCGCCCGCACCGGAACAGACGGTGGACAGCGTCAGGGCCGACGTAGCCGAAATCAAGGAGAGGGCGCAGCGATGACCAAGAGCAAGCCGCAGACCGACGACTCCCAGCCCACCACCGGGGAACTGCGCGCCAAGGCCGAGGAGACGCGCGAGGAACTGGGCGAGACGGTCCAGTCCCTGGTCGAGAAGACCGACGTCAGGGCCCGCGCGCAGGAGAAGGCCGCGGCCGCCAGGCAGCAACTCGACGCGAAGGCGGCGCAGGCCAAGGCCCAGTTGCGGGACAAGGCGGCGCGGGCCGCCCACCTGGTCCAGGAGAAGACACCGGAGCCCGCGCGCGCCAGGGCGGCCGCCACCTCCGAGCAGATCCGCGACAAGGCCGCCCAGGTCGGCCAGCTCGCCCGGGACAAGGCGCCCGAGCCGGTGCGGGAGAAGGCCAGCCAGGGCGCCGAGGTGGCACGGGCCAACCGCACTCCGCTGTTCGCGGTGACCGGCGCGCTCGTCGTCGCGCTGCTCCTCGTCCGTCGGGCCCGGCGGTCGCGGTGAAGGCGGTCGCACTCGCCTACAAGCCCGTCGGCCTGGCCATGGGCGCCGTCAGCGGCCTCCTCGCCGGCATGGTGTTCCAGCAGGTGTGGAAGCGGCTCGGGCACGAGGAGGACGCTCCCGACGCCACCGACGAGCACCGCACCTGGCGGGAGGTGCTGGCGGCCTCCGTCCTGCACGGCGCGATCTTCGCCGGGGTCAAGGCCGCCGTGGAGCGTGGCGGCGCCGTCACCACCCGCCGCCTGACCGGCACCTGGCCCGACTGACCTCCCGCCTGGCCGGGGCGACCGACCCACCCGCCGGCACCCGGGCCCGCCCTCAGGGGCGGGCCCGCCGTGCGTCACGGCCCCTGTCACGCCCCCCGGTGACCCCCCGCGCGGGCGCCGGGCCGCCCCTCGCCAGGCCGCCCCCTCGCCGTGGTCCGCACCGCTCGCGGCCCCCGCGAAGGCGGGTGAACGGGTGCGCGCCCCGGGTCGGATCGCGCGAGGGGGCGGCGGCCGGGCGAGGGGGAAGCCGCGCGGGGCGTCACCGCCTGTCCGGGCCGCCGGCTCGCGCGGGGCGCGTCCGTCGGGCGCGTGGCGGCCGGCGGGCCCGTGGGCCGTGAGTCGACCGCGTCGCCGGCACGCGGGCGCGAGTCCGCCCCGGTACGGCGCTGCCGCGCGCACCCCAGCGCCCGACCCGGCCCGACCGACTCCCCACCGCCGCCACCACGCCGGCCGCGCCCACCGAGGCCGTGGCCGGTCGCCGCGAGGACCTCGGCCCAGGTCAGCGGGGTCGGCAACGACGACGGCAGGCGAACCCGCGCCCCCACGGGACGGACACGCGTGCACCACAGGCGCCGGAAGGGGGAGCTGTGCCGTGCGCGGCGTACACGCGCTGCCGTGCAAGCGAGAGACCACATGGGCGGAACTACACGATAAGGCCGAGAATATACCTCTTTTGAGTGATAGCAGGCGTCACGCCGGACTGTCACGCTGCCGATTAGGTCATCCGAATTCCGCGTCCCGACACGGGCCTTGGAGTCCGATCGGGCAGGCGAGCGGAATTCGCCGGATCGACCTTCGACTTCGGATAGCGAAAGGAAGAAGTCGTGGCATTCAACAACGTCGGAGCGGTCACCACGTTGGCCGCTGGCGCGCAGACCACATGGTCGTTCAGCTTCAACGGCCAGGACCGTGGTGCGCAGACGGCCTGGCCGGACGTGAAGCCGTCCGGAAACGGTCCGTCGCACATCGCGTTCAACCACAGCAAGCGCAAGAACGGAAGCGGCGGCACCGAGTACGGCGTCACCATCCGGAACGTCGGTGGCGAAGCGGGCACCCACAACCTTCAGGGAGGCGGTTTCTCATGAAGCTCACCGTCATCACCGAAGCGGGCGGCCGCGTCGTGGCCGTGCAACAGGGCCACGCGTCGGAGGCCCGGAGGTCCGCGGAGTTCGCGGTCATCGTGGCTGGTGAGGGTCAGTCGCTCCACGAGGTGGACGTCCCTGAGGTGACGGCCGCCCTCTCGCCGCAGGACATCCTGCGCAGCGTGTCGGCTCACCTCGCACCGTAAGCGCACACCCCGCCTCGCGAGGACGCGTGGTCCGGCCCGGCGCGGCCCATCGGCTGATGTGCGTGCACCCGATGGGCCCACCGCCCCCGGACAAACGGCCTGCGAGGCGAGGTCTGCACGGGCCCGGCGCCCCGTCGCACGACGACGGTCCGCCGGGCCCATCCATGTCCCGGCCCATCCGCGACCGGCCCCACTCGCGTCCGGGCCCCACCGCGCCTGGGCCCACTCGCGTCCGGGCCCACCCGTTTTCCCGGAGCCGTCCGCGTCCCCGCAGCCGTCCGCGTCCGGGGGCAGCGCCGGTCGGCGTCGGTACGCCCAGCCGGCGGGACGGAGCGGCGAGCGGGCTCAGCCGGCGGGGGTGGCCTCGCGCAGGAAGTCGACCAGCAGGTCGGTCACCACGGCGGGCCGCTCCAGACTGGGGAAGTGGCCGGCCCAGGGCAGTTCCACATGGCGGGCGTTCGGGACGAGGCCGGGCAGTTGGGCCGCGATCTGCCGGAAGTCCACCAGGTCGTGCCCGCCCGACAGGGCGAGGCAGCGGGCCCGCACGTTCGCCAGGTCGACCTCGGTGCTGATCGGCTCGAACTCCTCGGCGGCGAGCTGCACCGCGAACGCGCGCCGCTGCATCCGACGCACCGCCTCCCGGGCGCCCTCGTCGGCGTCCGGGCCCAGCCAGGTCTCGACCATGAGTTCCACGGCCCCCTCGACGTCCCCCGCCGCGAGCAGCGCCTCCTCGCGCTCACCGACCGCGCGCAGCGCGTCGGATGCCGCGTGCCCGGGCATGCCAGCACAGAGCAGCACCAGGGCGCTCGCCCGCTCCGGCCAGCGCGCGGCGAACTCCAGGGCGATCCGGCCCCCGTACGAGGAGCCCACCAGTGCCGCCTGCCCGATGTCGAGAGTGTCCAGGAGCTCCCGTACGTCCTCGGCGTCGCTGTGCGACCGGTCCGCCGCGGGAGTCTCGCCGAAACCACGAAGGTCACAGCGCACCAGCCGGTACCCGGCGTCGACCAGGGCCGGCCACTGCGCGTCCCACATCCGTCGGTCACACACCCCGGAATGCAGCAGTACCAGCGCGGGACCGTCTCCGGCCACGTCATAAGAGAGCGTCATCCGAGAGACCCTACGGAGCACGCCCTCACCCCGCCTCCCGATTACGCCCCCACCCACCGGCCCGACCCCACCGGCCCAGTTCCCACCGGCCCGGCCCGACACCCCGCCGCCGCGCTGGCCGCGCGTGAGCGCGGGTGTGGGTGTGGGTGCGGGCGCGGGGGAAGCTTCGCGAAGCCGGTGCCCGCGCCTGCGGGCGAGGCGAACGCGGCAGGCGCAGCGGGGGGCGGCCGGGGTCTCTTTATGCGAGAACACGCATAGTCACGGCGATACGTGGACGTAGCGTTCCGACCCCTCTACGGTCGGTATTCGCAGGCCCAAGTAGGGCCGGAGCGAGGGGGTTTGACATGTCCGAGCGTTCGACGCTGACCCGACTCACGGGAAACGGCACCGGCGAGTGTGGCGAGAAGGACTGCCCGAACGTGTATCGCACCGCGAAGGGGTCGATCCTCGTGCAGGGCGACGTTTCCGACGCGTTCACTCCGCCCGCCGGAGAGGGGCTCGTGGAGATTCCGGAGCCGGTTCTCAGGGAGGCTATTCGTGCACTTGGCTGGTGACGCGTGGAATGACTGCTTCGATTCCATGGAGCACGGGGCATGGCGCTTGGAGACGCTGCCCGTCTACACGATGCCCCAGGAAGAGGAGAAGCTGAAGCGCTTTCTCGCCGGGGAGAACTCCCCGGACGACTACGCCTCGCCCTGGATGGACGAGGTCCGGCAGTGGACGGCGGAGGGGAAGAGCGTGGGGCGGGTGCATGTGGTAACCCGTCCGCTCTCGGACTATCTGCGGTTCGAGTTCGACTACTACTACCGGCACCACGTGACGGCGGGCGAGGATATCCGCATTCTCGATCTCACCGACCGAGACAACCCCGGACTGCCGGACCAGGACTTCTGGTTGTTCGATGATTCCACGGTGGTTCTGCTCAACTACCGCGCCGATGGGACGCAGATCAACCGGGAACTCCTCGAAGGCAGTCCTGAGCCCTATCGCCGGTGGAAACGGTTGGCCGTCGCCGAGTCCGTCCCGTTTCTGGAGTACGTGAGCGGTCCGTGACGTTCGATCCTCAGCGACCAGGGCGGCCGAAACGGGAATTGGCCGCCACGTTGAAAGAACTGCGCGGGCGAGCCGGCCTCACCGGGGACCGGCTCGCCCTGCGGTGCGACATGTCCCAGTCGAAGATCAGCCGCATCGAGAACGGGAAGGCCCAGCCCAGCCTGCTCGACCTGGAACGAATCCTGCGTGCCGTCGCCGCTCCGCCCGACGTCGTCGAGGAGGTCTTCACCCTCGCGCGACTGGCCAACACCGAGTGGCAGAGTCTGCGTTCAATGCGACGCCGAGGGCTGGAGGCCAAGCAGGCCGAACTTGCGGCGCTGGAGGCCACGTCCACGCGGTTCCGGTTCTTTCTCCTGTCCATGCTCACCGGGCTCCTGTCCACGCCCGAATACGTTCAGGCCAGCCTCGCCCAGTCAACGGTCGACGTCACCAAGACGATCGAGAGAAAACTGAAACGACAGGAAGTCCTTCATGACACGACGAAGCTCTTCACTTTCCTGCTGACCGAACAGGCCGTGCGGTGGCCCCTCTTGCCGCCGGCCGGGATGGTCTCGCAGATAGACCGTCTGGCGTCACTGACCCACCTTCGGAACGTCCGGATCGGGATCATTCCGACAGCGGGACACAAGCCGACGGCCGCGCTGGACACGTTTACCGTCTACGACGATTCTCTCGTCACAGTAGAAAACACCACGGGCATCGTCATCCTCAGAGATCCAAGAGATATCAGTGTGCACGTGGAGCTCTTCGCCACGTTGGAGAGCTACGCCGTTTTCGATGACAAGGCCAGGGCCCTGCTGACGGCGTGGTCTGCCGCCAGTCATTCATGATCTTTAGTCGATGACGGAGAAGGAGGCGCGATCCGCCTCTTCCCGGGTACATCACAGGTGTGACGCGTCAACCGACGAATTCGTGTCATCAACCACAGTAAGGAGACGCGGAATGCGAGCACGATGCGAGAGTGCCCCCGAGGGCGGTCGGCGCGGTGGGGACGAGGACGACGGGGACTCGCACCCCGGGCAGCCCTGGAATCCGCCGCCCCCGCCGCCCCCGGACGGCGAGATGCCGCCCGGCGACGGGACGCACCGCACGTGAGTCACGACGGGGAAAGGGGCCGTGCCAACAGCGAGTTGGCACGGTCGCTTCGTGACGCGGGCGTCCTCGCGCCCGAGTGGGTGGAGGCGTTCACGGCCGTGCCGCGCGCGTCGTTCCTACCGGATCTGGTCTGGGCGCACGACATGCCGACCGGCCGCAGCGTGCCCGTAGCCCGGGGCGACGACCCCGAGGGGTGGCGACACATCGCGGACGCCAACGTTCCGCTCGTCACCCAGTGGGACGACGGCCGGCACGCGGGCCGGGCCCCGGGAACGGTGCCGACCAGTTCCGCGAGCATGCTGTCCGTGGTGGCCGGCATGCTGCGTGACCTGGACGTACGCGAGGGCGCGCGGGTGCTCGAAGTCGGTACGGGCACCGGGTGGAACGCGGGCCTGCTCGCGCGCCGGCTGGGCGGCGCGAACGTGGTCAGCGTCGAGGTCGACCCGGCGGTGACCGCGCGGGCCCGCGCGGCGCTGGCTCGGGCCAAGCTCGCGCCCGAGGTCGTGCACGGCGACGGGACGTACGGCTGGCCGGCCGGCGCGCCCTACGACCGCCTGATCGCCACGGCGGGCGTCCGGACCGTTCCCCCGGCCTGGCTGGAGCAGGTCCGGCCGGGTGGCGTCGTGCTCGCCCCGTGGGGCACCCACTACACCGACCAGGACGCCCTGATCCGTCTGACCGTCGCGGCGGACGGCAGCGCGGCGGGCCGGTTCCTGCGCCTGGTCGAGTTCATGAAGCTGCGGCGACAGCGGCTGGACTGGGCCCGGTTCGCCGAGCACGTCACCGCCTTCCCAGGCGACGCCGCCGTGTCGCGCACCCGCTTGCGGCCGGCGGACCTGGGGGATCGCTACGACACCGTGCGGTTCGCCATCGGGCTGCGCGTCCCCGCCTGCGCGCACGTGGTCAACCGCTCGGGTGCGGAAGCCGGGGAACCCACGCGGGCGTGGTTCTTCGACCTGCGCGGCCGCTCGTGGGCGGCGGTCACCTGGACCGACGACGCACCCGACGCCACCGTCCACCAGTCGGGCCCACGCCGCCTGTGGGACGAGGTGGAGACGGCGTACGCCTGGTGGGCCGGCCAGGGCCGCCCGAAGCTCGCCCGGTTCGGCCTGACGGTGACACCGGAGGGCCGGCAGCGGGCGTGGCTGGACGCCCCGACGAACTCCTGGGACGTGTGAGGGGCCCGGCCAGCGCCCGGAGCGAACGGCCAGCTCCGCGCCAGCGTCACCGACCTCGCCGCCGGACGTGCGGTAGGCCCCCGACCGTAGGTGGCCTGAAGTGCCTTGACCGAAGGGCTGGTTGGCGGCACGTTGCCGGGTGGGTGGGCCTCGCGTAGGTCCGGGGGACGCCGGTGGCGGCTATCGGGGTGGACGTGGTCGGAAACCAGGTTCCTCGCACTGGCGGCACTGTCGCCAGATCCCTTTCAGGGCAGTTGTGTTGTCGGGTGTGCCCGGTACTTTCGAAGTGTCTCCCAGAAGGAGGTACCCCCGTGGCTCGACCTGTTGTGGAGAGTACGGGCGCGCGCGTCGCCCGCGAACGGAAGGCCCGTGGTCTGACGCAGCGCGCGCTCTCGCGGCTCGCGAGGGTCTCGTACGCGACGCTCGCGCAGATCGAGCAAGACCGGCTGCCCGCCAGTTCGACCGCGCTCGCCGCGCTGGCGCGGGCGCTTTCCGTGCCCGTGACGACGCTGACGGGCCAGCCGTATCTCGAAGAGCTCCGCGCCGACCACCTCGACATACTGATCCAGCCGATCCGCGAGGCTCTGGACGCGTACGACACCGGTCCCGATCTGGACGCTGCCCCGCGCCCGCTTCGCGAGCTGGCCGAAGACGCCGAGCGGCTGTGCGTTCTGGTGCGTGCCGCAGAGCTGAGGCAGGTGGCGACAGATCTGCCGGGTCTGTTGGCCGAGCTCGCGGGAACGGCCCACTCGACCCCGAGCGAGTCCGCGTGGCAGACGTTGGGCGCCACCTACCGCACCGCGTACGACGTGGCGTCCAAGCTCGGATTCACCGACCTGGCGACGGTCGCTCTCGACCGGCTCGACGGGGCGGCCCAGCGCGCGTCGGACGCTTCTCTGGCTGGCGTGCGGCAGTACTTCCGGGCGCTGGCGTACGCGCGGGCCGGCGACTACGCCCGCGGGCGCCGGATCGTGGCGTTGGGCTTCGAGGCCGCTGCGGGTGCCAGCGACGGCCGGGTCGGAGACGTTGTCTCCGGCCAACTGAACCTCGCCGCAGCGGTGTTGGCCGCGCGCGAGGGCGATGCCGGTGCCACCGAGCACCACCTGGCCGAGGCGGAGCGCCTCGCTGGGCGTACCGGGCCGGCCGAGCGTGTTCACTGGCTGTCCTTCGGGCCGACCAATGTGCGGGTACACCGGGTGAGCGTGCTCGTTGACCTGGCTCGCTACCCCGATGCGGTACGCGCCGGGCGCGATGTCGTGTTTCCCGAGGGTTGGCCGGCGACGCGTCGCGCGCGCCACCACACGGACGTGGCGTACGCGCTGCTGCGGGCCGGGCATCCGGACGCGGCGTTCGCGAGCCTGGTCGAGGCGCGCAAGGCTGCTCCGCAGCAGACCCGGTATTACCCGAGGGTGCGGGAGACGTACGGCGGGATCGAGTCGGCGGGGCGACGTGCGCCGGACTCGTTTCACGGCTTCGGTGACTGGCTGGGGCGGTAGGGAAGGCCGGTCTGCACTGGTAGCGCCCCGGCGGTTGTGTGGGCTGCCGGGGCGCTACGAGTTGGTGTTTAGTTGGGGAAGTCGCCGGTCTTGATGGCGGTGATGAACGCGGTCCAGGCGGTGGGTTCGAAGATGAGGGCTGGGCCGGTGGGGTTCTTGCTGTCGCGGACCGGGACGGTGTTCGGTACGCCAGTGGCGACCTCGACGCAGTCACCCTGGGTGCCGCTGTAGCTGCTCTTGAACCATGTGGCCGAGGTGAGGTCAGTGGTCACTGCTAAGCCTCCATCGCGTTACGGGTGAGTTGCGCGGACTGGCGTAGCTGTTCTTGGCTGGTGCGGTTGCTGGGGGAGTGCTGGTCGTGACCGGCAGCGCCCCGGTGACCTTTGCGGGTTGCCGGGGCGCGGTAGGTGGCTAGCTGGGGAGGTCGCCGGTCTTGATGGCGGTGATGAACGCGGTCCAGGCGGCCGGTTCGAAGGTGAGGGCCGGGCCGGTGGGGTTCTTGCTGTCGCGGACCGGGACGGTGTGCGGTACGCCGGCGCCGACCTCAATGCAGTCGCCCTGGTAGCCGCTGTAGCTGCTCTTGAACCACTTCGCCGAAGTGAGATCGGTGGTCACTGATATCCCTCCATCACATTCCGGATGAATTGGGCAGACTCAGTTGTGGACAGTGCGTCCGCCGCAAGCCGAGTGTAAAGGCGGGTTAACTCCCGAACCCGAGCAGGATCGTTGACGAAGTGGCCAAAATCCACTGATTCCGAGTAGACCCAGTCTCGGCCGTTCGGCATCGAGATGATGGTCATCGGGGTGATCGGGCGTACCACCAAGGGAAAGTTCGACGGGACGACCTGGATCACGAAGTTCGGCAGCTCAGCTAGACGCAAGAGGTGCGCGCACTGGTCGGCCATGATCTCGGGGCTGCCCACGACTGTGCGAAGGGCCTCCTCGGTGAGGATGGCGGAAAGCAGCGGGCTGTCAGGGGCCGGTGTCACGAAGCGATCTTGGCGACGAAGTCGCGCTTCGACAGTGCGCTTGAGTTCGTCCGAGCTGCGCAGCACGGGGGCATACAGCGCGTCGACGTAATCCTCCGTCTGCATGAGCCCGGGGACGCTCTGGCTCTGATAGACGCGTAACGCAGTCGCCTCGCGGTCCATTTGTGCGCGACGTTCGAACCAGTCCTGCCTTGGAACGGCCGGATACCAATCCACCTCACGCCACAGGTCCAGCATGGTGTCGCCGGTCTCCAGCATGTCCTCCCAGGCCACTACCTGCCGCTTGTCGGGTACGCGTTCGCCTGCCTCGATTCTCGCGACCGTGGAGCGATCCAGGTGGGCGACGGTGCCGAGTTCGGTCTGGGTTCGGCCTGCCCGTTCGCGGGCGTGCTTTATGAACCGTCCGAACAACTGCGCGGCCGTCACGGCGAGATCGTTCCCAGGCGGTGATGGAGAGGCACCCGCATCTCTATCAACTCCGCGTCCCCGACGCGCCATGGGGACCCCCTTCGGTGTGTGTCATTGCATTCCCCGTCACGGCAGTGGTGTGACCTTGGCCGGAACGGCTCACTCATTGCGATCGTAGCCGTCCGGGGAGAAGCCTGTAAGGGCCTGATCACAATCGGTGATCGAGGTCGACGTCCTGCCGCCGAGGGCCGCGTGGGCGTACGCAGCCTTCGTCCGAAACGAGCCGTCGCGTGAACCACTCCATGACCATCAAGGTCTACCGCCAGCGCCCCGGTGAACCGCCGAGCCCCGTCGTCGCTCGGGCGACCGTGCGGGTTGATCCCGACGCCGTGACCCGGTGCGAGCTGGAGCGGCAGCACTGCTCCACCGCCTGGGGGCCCTGCCGCTGCCCGCGCCACCGGCAGGAGGCGGCGACGTGAGCGCACCCCCCACGCCCGAGCCGAGCCCCACGCCCGAGCCGGCGCTCCGGCCGGCGACCACGCCACCCGTCGAGCCCGAGGCGTCGCCCCTCCCGACGCCCGCGTCGGAACCCGCGTCGGAACGTGCGGACGTCACCGACGCCCGTGCCCGCGTGCTGACCGGGGAGCACACCGTACGCATGGCCTGCGGGGCCGTGTTGCGGTTCTTTCTCGCCGACGCGTTTCTGGACGATCCCGCGTGCGGCTGGGTGGCCGTCGCGGACGTGGAGTTCCAACTCGCCTACGAGATGTCGCTGTTCGAGCGGCACGGCGCGGGGCCCGTCGACCTGCGGCCCAACGCGCGGCGGTGCCAGGTCGGTCTCGACGCGCTCGCCGGGCCGGGGAGTTTCTTCTGGTCGGACGGGGACGCCGAGGCGGGCGTCATGACCACCAACGGGCTGACGCCCGACGCGTGCGGGCTCACGCCGGCCTCGGTTCCGGCGCGCGCCTCGGGGGGTGCGGCATGAGGACGCACGCCGTACGCGTCACCCTCCTCGTGTGGCGACCGCTCGACGCCGACGCCCCCGGCGACGTGTCCGCCGGCTGGCCGCGCGTGCTCCAGGTGCGCGAGGGGGAGGGGCCGTGGCTGGCGCCCAGCGTCGTCCTGGGGGACGGGGAACGCGTGATGGGCGCCGCCGAGCGGGTGGCGTACGCGCTGGGGCTGACCCTGCCGAACGCGCACCGCGTACTCGCCGTGGACCAGCGGCCGGCCGGCGCGGGCCGGGTCGGCGAAGTGGTGATCGTCGTGGACGGCGGCTGGGTGGCGGGCCCGGACGCGGACCTGGCGGGCAGCGCCACGAGCCCCTGCGCGCACCCCGCGCGGCACCCACACCCACACCCTCGTTCACACCCGCATCCGTCCGCCCGCCCGCACCCGTCCGCGCGCTCGCATCGGCGGCGGTGGGCGGGGGCCGAGGCGCTGGCCGACGACCAGGGCATGACCGTCGCCCTGGGCGCGGCGGTGGCCCAACTGCCGCCGTTCGTCGTCGGGTAGGGCGGCGGGGCCTGCGGGCCTGGGGTCGGCCCGTCGCCTCGCGGGGCGGGTGACGCGCCGCCCCCCGTCATACCGGAGTCCCGGCTACCGCGATACGTGACCTTCCATTTAGGCGGAGATGGGGACATATGCGCCAACCTCATCGTATGGCGCGATAGGTCATAGGCGAGTGGGCGACCGTCGTGATTCGATGCGATAGCGCTCAGGGGATCTCGATAAAACGAAGATAACCTCTGAGGGCGCGAAAGCAGCCCGAAGGAAAGTGTCCATCGTGTGTGGGCCATTGACCCCCACGTTGAGCCCCGCCTGTTTCCGGTCAGTCACGCCAGCTCGCTCGAATGGTGTACTCCGCATTGAGGCCGTGCCTGGTGAGCTTCTCGATTCATCCTCAGTCATCCACGTCCACGACAGTGCGGGCGCGGAACGGCGGGAAAAGGGAATTCGTTAATCCGAACGGAATGAGACGAAACATGAAAACGAAGCGTCGTCTGCTTGCCCTCGTGATCGCCGGCATGGCGGCCGTGGGCTCGGCGTTGGCCGCAGCCCCCGCCTCGGCCGCTCCCCAGCCGATCACGTCGGGGAGCTGCGAGGACAAGTACGTCTGCCTGTACTACAACTCGGACCTCAAGGGTGCGATGTTCAAGCACCGCTACAACATCCCCAACTACGCGGGATACGTCTTCACTGCCAGCGACGCGGGCAGCGCCGGCGCCGGCCAGCCCGTGAAGAACAATGCCGCCTCGGTGACCAACTGGGACCGGGGCAACGGGATCAGAATCTACGTGAACAGCAACTATGACGGGAAATGGGACGGTGTTCCGGCCTGGACTTCCAGGAATCTCGACGTGACCAAGAACAACAACGCGTCAGGTAGATGGGATCACTGATTACGCGTGCAACCTTGTGCCCCGCCCGTTTGTCGGGCGGGGCACCTTCCCTATCGCTCTGACAGATCGGAGCAGCCGCCCGCATGCGCGCTCGTATTCGTACCGCCTCCGCCCTGTTCCTCGCGGCGACCGTGACGACGGTCGGGTGTTCCGCGGGTTCCGAACCGTCCGCCGCTCCGCCACCTCCCGTCGACAGCTCCGCGATTCCGGTGATCACGCAGCCGGCGGACCGGTCCCTGCCCGTGGACGCGTATCTGCTCACCAACGACGAGGAGGACACGTTCGCGCGGGCCCGCCACGCTCTCGTCACACGGTGCATGGCGAGCTTCGGGCTCCGTTACGAACCGCTGGTCAAGCCGGGCTTTCGCCCGCGTAACCGGATGCAGTACCGCTACGGCGTCAGCGATCCGCGACAGACGGCGACGCACGGTTTCGCCCCGCCCGGAAGTCCGCGCGGGCAGAAGCCACCGCCGGAGAGGCCGCCGCTGTCGGCCACGCAGTCCCTCGTACTCAGCGGTACCGATAGCCCCAAGGTCATGCCCGGGTCCACCGACGCGAAGGGCGGGCAGCGGGTCAACGGACGCACCGTCCCCAACGGTGGCTGCTTCGGGCAGGCGATGGAGGCGCTCAAGGCCCGGGACGGCGACGGAGGCGGTGACGCGGAACTGGCCCGGCGGATCACCTCCGAGAGCTTCGACCGCTCGCGGCGCGACCCCCGCGTGACGAAGGTGCTCTCGCGCTGGTCCCGCTGCATGCGCGCCCGGGGGTTCTCCTACGCCGATCCGTTCGCGGCCGGCAACGACCCGGCGTGGCGTACGGCGACTCCGTCGGCGGCGGAACGGTCCGCCGCGACCGCCGACGCGGTGTGCAAGCGGCGGGAGAACCTGATCGGCGTCTGGTGGGCGGTCGAGGCCGCCTACCAGCGGCGGGACATGGACCAGCACCGCGACGAGCTGGCCGCCATCCGCGCGACCATCGACGCGCGGCAGCGCCTGGCCCGGGCCGCACTGGCCGAGCGCGACTAGACCGCTGGGCGCCCGAAGAGACGCCACGCTCGGGAGGACGCCGGCCCTGAGGTTCTCCCCAGGGCCGGCGCGAGAACAACACCCGGACGGTTCAGCCGTTCAGCCGTCCGGGACCGAGCGGGTGTCAGGCGGTGGGGAGGGTGGCGACGAGGGCGTTGGGCACCTTGACCACGTCGTCCAAGCTGTACTTGCCCGGGCCGAAGTCGTCGGCGGTCAGGCCCTTCTTGCGGCCTCCCTCCACGACCAACCACACCGTGGGGCTCTCAGGCGCGAGCAGCAGGGTCCCCACATTCGGAGCGCCTCGTCCCGCCGCGACTCCGAGCCACGTACCGGGCACTCGCTCCAGCGGGCGCTTGTCGTACCCCAGGCCGGTGTAGTCCGCCGCTGACAGCGGGACCGCGCTTCCGCCGGCCATCACGTAGACCGTCGGGTTCGCGCCGGAGATCTCCTTGACCACCGTCTTGTTCGCGAGCGGCCGTGCCACCTGCGCGCGCAGCCACGTTCCCGGCACACCCATCAGCGTCTGTCGGTCGTATCCCTGCGAGGTCCACTCCGGCCAGGAGATCGGCAGCGCCGAGCCGTTCACCATCACATACCGACTTGAGTCCGTACCCACCTGATCCATCAGCACGGTTCCGTTAGGCGGCGACTTCGCCGCGGCGGTCCGCAGCCAGTTGCCCGGGACGCCCAACAACATCTGCTTGTCGTAACCGTTGGCGGTCCACTCATCACCCGAGATGGGGAGCGCCGCACCGCTGACCATCACGTACCGGCTCGGGTCCCTGCCTGACTGGTTCATCACGATCAGACCCGTGGAGAGCGTGTTGCCCGTGGCCCCGGCCAGCCAGGAGGACGGTACGCCCATGTCGGGACGCTGGTCGTATCCGTCGGCCGTCCACTCGGCTCCGGTGATCGGCAGGGCGGCGCCGTCCACGACCACGTAGCGACTCGGACCGCCCGCCTGGTCATGCACCACTGTTCCGCTCGCGGGCGCGCTCGGCAGGGCGTTGAAGGCCGCGCTGTCCACCGGGACCACCTTGCTCAGGTCGTACCCGCCCGGCCCGACGTCCGACCCCGCGACCGGCAACCCGGCACCGCCGACGATCACCTTCACCGTCGGGTTGTTCGCGGTCTTGACCAGCGTGCCGCTCGGCAACGTGGTCGGGTCGGGCGGAGAGTCCTCGACGATCTTCTTGTACCGCAGGGCTCGGTAGTCGGAGTTGGGGTGGCTGTCGAGGGTGGCCGCGTTGATGGAGACCCCGGTGGCGTGCTTCACCGGGGTGGACCCGAACGAGTAGTAGGAGAAGAGGGTGTGGGCGTCGTTGTCCCACTTCTCGAAGAGAATCACGTGATCGTAGTAGCTGTTGAGGATGTCACCGGGCCTGAGGTCGCCACGTGAAATGGGACGGGTCTCCGCGTCGGCGAGTGCTCTGGTGTCGGCGCTGTAACTCATGTGCCACGCCATCGACACGTACCCGGAGCAGTCCGTCCGATAGGCGCGACCGGAGGAGTCCTTGTAGGTGGCGCCCTGGTTGTACGGAATGTTGGAGCGCCTGTCGTACCAGTAACGGGCCCGTTCGAGCACTTCCGAGCGGGTGATCGGCCCGGCCGCCGACGAGAGCGCCGCGGTTCGGGTGGTAGCGGTTCGAGGCTCCGAGGCCGGGGCGGCAGTGGCCGGACGGGCCATCGAGACGACGGAGCCGGCCAAGGCCATCACCATGACCAGCACTAATTGGATGAGTCTCTTCGGTAACGCGGTAAGCACAGTTCGGCTCCTGAGTGAGGACATGACGGGGGTGCGACTGGTGTGCGGCCCGGATCAGCACGGGCCGGCACCGCTGACGGCACAGAGGGGGAGAGGGTGGCGTGAGCGCTCCGCCAGAGCCGGACCGAGGCCATCCAAAATGGCAGGTACATGACATGCCGTAGACAGCTCGCCGTCGCCCTACGCGTTCCGCTCGCCGGATCGCGGGGGAGTCACTGTTCGAACGAGTGAGAAGGGGCCAGGCATCTCTCCGATGCGCACCCGAGCGCCAGGAGCTGACCCCGGCCGCACTCTCGGGCCCCTCGGCGCCTCGTAACGCCCCCGGGTTCGAACGAGTGGCCAGGCCCCTGGGTCACCCTGGCGACAACGCACCCCCCGCGAGATCAAGGAGGAGGAGGAGCGGCGCCCGCGGGCACACCCGACCACAGACCAGAATCATCCTGAACCATACGGTTCCCCCCAAGGAAGCGGCGGCCATCGGCTCAATGACCGCCGGCAGGACCTCACGCTGCCACAACTCGCTCACATAACGTGCACGTTCATTCGAGCTATGCACAAATACAGGCGACATCAGGCTGGAAACATCACCATGTCCGGACTCGAAGTCACATCTCGCACGCGCCCACCGCCTTCACGCCGGTCGCCTCCCCAGCGACCCGCACGGCCGACCTCCCGAACCCGCGCGGCCCGCCTGGACCTGGGTTGGTTCGTGGGTGGGGCAATGCTCATGACCTGTGGGTCGGCCTCGGGTTGGACGCGAAGGGCGTACCTTCCCGAGTGATCGACTTCTGGTCATCGAGCAGGCCGACGTCGCACCGTCGGTCGGGAAGGCGCGCCGTGCTGCGCGTAGTGAATGCCGATGGAACGACCGAGGCTGGCTCCCTGATCGACGACATCGTCCGTGAGGGCGCGAGTCGGATGCTGGCCGCTGCGCTGGAGGTCGAAGTGGACGCCGATATAGATGAGTTGGCTGACCAGCGGGATGATCGCGGGCGCCGTTTGGTGTTCCGTAACGGCTCGGCCGGCCTGTCACCGGCCGCCGTCACCCGGTTGACCACCCAGTGGCGGGCCGACCGCAAAGCATTCGGCGAATGCGACCTGTCCGCCACCGACTACGTCTACGTCTGGGCCGACGGCATCCACCTGCGGATACGCCTGGAGGAGGCGAAGGCCGCGGTCCCGGTCGTCATGGGCGCGCGCGGACGGCACCAAGGAGCTGATCGCGATGGCGGACGGCTGCCGAGAGTCCTCACAGTCCTGGGCGGGCCTGCTGCGGGACTGCCGGCGGCGCGGCATGCGCGCTCCGGTACTCGCCGTCGGCGACGGGGCCCTCGGGTTCTGGAACGCGCTGAACGAGGGCCTGAACTACCTCATGATTCACCGGATGTGACCTTTCCTCCGCCCGGGTGCGCCCCCCTTCCCCGGATGCCTCGGTGGTGGACCCGATCGCCGGGTAGTCGGACGACGGGCAGAGCGGTGTCGCACTTCCGGGCATCCTGGGGTTGGTCGCGTCGGGACGGGCCGGCCTTGCCGCGATGGGCGTGTGCCGCAGGGCTGGCCCGCCGTTGACTTCCCTGGCGTGTGTTCAGTAGCCGATCGTGAAACGCCGCTGCACGAAGCGGGGCAGTTCCGCCTCGTCAACCAGTGCGACGGCGGCGTCCTCCACTGAGATGCGGCTGCGCCCGTCGGCGTCCAGGACCGGCTGGTCGAGGCCGATCCGGAACCGTCCCGTGCGCTCCCCGGGGGTGATGTCCTCCGCCGGGCTGAAGTAGGTCCACGAGCGGTTGGACGTGCGCAGGACGTTCAGTGCGTCCCGATGGCCACGTACTGCCGCCGCGTAGGTTCGAGGCAGGCCGAGTTGGTCAAGGGTGGCGTGCAGATGCTCGTCGGAGTCGGCGTGGACCAGGCCCGGCTCGACCTCCAGACTGCCTGCGCCGCCGATCACGATCAGGCGGGTACGAGGGTGGCTCTCCAGCGCCTTCAGTAGCGCCCGGGCAGCGGTGGCGAAGACCGTGGGGTCGGCGACCGAACGCTCCACGGTGTCAGCGATGTCGTTGGCCGCGTTACCGGGCTGGAATCCGCTGATCAGCACGTCCAGCCCGGGAAGGGCGGCAGCGATGGCGGCGGCATCGAGGACGTCGAGGCTCTTCCAGGTGATGTGGTCCCGGTCCTCGTGGATCCGCGTGATGTCGCGGGTGAACGCCGTGACGTGGTGCCCTCGCCCGAGGGCTTCGGCGACTACGCGGCTGCCGATGGTGCCGGTGGCTCCGATGACTCCGATGTGCATGACTCTCCCCTTCGTCGTGACAACGTACAGAAACTATACGGCGTGAAGTTTAGATACGGCAATCAGTCTCGGGGCGCTGTAGAGTGGCCACCGTGGAGAGCGCGGCGAGGAGTAATACGAGAGGACGCCGGGAGCGACTGCGGGCCGAAACGACAGCTGAAATCAAGCGCGTGGCGCTGGAGTTGATGGCGTCGGGCGGGCCCGACGCCATCACGCTGCGGGCCATCGCCCGCGAGATGGGCATGACCGCCAACGCCATCTACGGCTACTTCGCCACCCGTGATGACCTGGTCACCGCGCTCATCGACGACGTGTACACCGCACTGGCCGACGCCGTGGACGCCTCCTGGCATGCCGCCCCGGCCGACAAGCCGACTGAGCAGATCCAGGCGTGGGCGCACGCCTTTCGCAACTGGGCCCTTGCCCACCCGGAGGGCTTCCGGCTGATCTACGGCGACTCCGTCCCCGGCTACCGCGCGCCCGAAGGCGGAGCCGCCCCGGATGCCGCACGCCGGGTCTGCATCGGCCTCGCTGGACTTGCGAACGCCGCCTGGCCACACGCCGAACACCTCTACGCCGGCAGCGACTTCGACTGGCCCGACTTCGCCCCCGGCCTCGTCGACAAGGTCCGCCTGGCCTTCCCCGAACTGCCCCCGGCCGCAGTGGCACTCGCCCTACGCGTCTGGGGCCGCCTGCACGGCCTGGTCTCACTGGAGATCTACGGGCACCTGCACACCCAGACCACCAGCCCGGACAAGCTCTTCCAGGAGGAACTCTCCGCGCTCCTACGGTCATGGGGTGTCGCCCCGGGCAACTGACCCACCATGGGGAGACCGCCGCCGGTGAGTGCCCGGTCGTGCAGACGGACGAGGCCCCGGGGTCGGCGCCTGTCTGTCGGCGGTCGAAGGGGCCGGCCGGCTCGGATCACCCCAAAGCCGCGGACCTTCTGGTCCACAGGTATTGACGACTACTCACGCGGGTGAGTCGACCGGCGCAGCCCGGTTGAGCTCTTCGTCCGCATCAGCCTGAGCCGCTGGTGCGGTGACCACCCGGTCAGGCGCGAGGGGTGGGCCAGCGGGCGCCGGTGGTCGGGTCGTGGCACCAGACGTGCTGGTCGTCCGGGGTGACCGTGAGGCCGAAGTCGTACACGTCGGGGCGGCCGGCGTCCTCCCACCAGTCCCAGGCGGCGGCGAGTTCGTCGGCGAGGTGGCGGGGGCCGCCCTGGTAGGCGAGGGCGCGGCCGTCGGTGGTCACGATGTTGGCCCAGGACGCGACACCGTCGTGGAGCCAGGCGTGCGCGCCGTCGTCATCGGTGGCGGTGGCGAGGTGGAGGTGGGGGTGGCGGGCGCGTACGGCGAACCGTAGGTGCCAGTCGCTGTGCAGGGTGGCGAGTTCGCGGGGGAAGGGCCGCTCCTCGCCCGGTGGCCCGGTGCCACGGACGGCGCGGTAGGTGCGGCTGGTGGGCGCCTGGCTGGTGGACGTGTGGCGGGCGGGCATGAACTGGGCGAGGCCCTGCACCCAGCCGCTCGCCGAGCGGCCGTCGTCCGCGACCGTCAGGGCGACGTGCCCGAGGTGCCCCCAGGGGGTGACGATCCGTCCGCCGGGCCGGGTCTGGGCGATCCAGGGCCAGGGGACGGTGTCGACGGCGTAGGTGGAGATGACGCGGTCGTAGGGGGCGCCGGCCGGCCAGCCGTGTGCCCCGTCGCCCACGTGGACCGTGGCGTCCAGGTGGTGGTCCTTGATCCGCCCGGCGGCGGACGCGGCGAGTTCGGGATCGACCTCGACGCTGTCGACCCGGGTCGGGAGCCGGGCGAGGAGGCTGGTGTTCCAGCCGGTTCCGGTGCCCAGCTCAAGGACCCGGTGGCCGCGTTCGACCCGGAGGGAGTCGAGCATGTCGGCGACGATCGAGGTGCCCGACAGCGAGGAGGTCGCACGGCCGTCGGCGAGCTGGGTGACCGTGGCGTCGTGGGCACCCGCGTAGACCGCGTCGGCCCAGGCGTCGGGGGCGGTGGCGCGGTCGACGGGGCGGTAGTCGGTGCCGTTCCACACCCATACGCGGTCGGGCGCGAACGCGTGTCGTGGCAGTGCCCGCACGGCCTCGCGTACCCACGGGGAGCGGGTGGGCCAGGCTCCCGCCGAGGCCAGGGCGGCGTCCAGTCGCCGTTGCCGCTCGGCGGGCACGTCAACCCTTCTTGTGCTTGCCGTCGGACGGTGGCGAGGGTGGGACCTGGCCGTCGGTGTTTCCCGGTGGGGGCGTTCCGTCGGACGGTGGCGGGGGTGGCTTCTCGTGCTTGCCGGGCATGGCCGCTCTCCTCGTGTCGGGTCGTGTCGGGAGGAACCAGCGTCCTGCGGTCGGGCATATCGGGGCAAGGGTGACGCGGGAGCGCATGGGGGCGCGCCCCGGCGGTACGGCGCCGGAGGTGCCAGGGGGCGGTGGCCCGGCTGGTTGGGGGGCGCGCCCGGCTGAGCGAGGGGGCGGCCAGCGCGCTGGCCCGGTCCGGTGCTTCGCGGTCGCCCGGCCGCTTCGGTCGATCCCGCTCGGGTGCGGGGTCTCCTACGCGGCGTGTCGCTCCCGCTCGGGCGATGCCGCCAGGGACGCCAGAGCCCGGCCGCGAAGTTCGCGATAGGTGTTGATCGACTCGGCGCGTTCCCGAGCGAGCTGATCACGGTAGTGCCCGTCGAGGGAGCGGATCAGTTTCGCTCTGCCCACGGACCTGTCGCACTGTGCGTCGGCCACGGCGATGGCGATCTCCCGCCGACTCGGTCCCGCCGCCTTCCCGGCCGGCCGGGCGGGGCGCCGTCGCTCGTCGGCCTTCTCGCCGCCGAGGGCCACGGCCCTGGCCTTGGCGGGGTGGGGGAAGGAGTGGCCCGCGTCGTTCATGCAGCGACTCCAGGCGGCGTCGGCCCGGGTGACCCTCCGGTCCGCGAGCAGCCTGCGGTTGATCTCGGAGTCGAGGTTGGCGACCACCAGGCGCGCGACCATCCACCGCCTGAGGTCGCCGTAGAGCCGGCGCTGGGCCCCGCCGTTGCATCCGTCGCCGTACATGAAGGTCACTCCACCGCCCGGTACGGCGGCGCTGACCTTGTGCTGTGCGGTGCCGTAGAGGGTGCTCATGTACGCCCGTTGCCGGTCGCGCGCCAGCGAGCGCACGTACACCCCGTTGGGGTCGCCGCCCGTGTCCCCGCCATCGGCACCCGTCGCGGAGGCGCTTCCGTAGCCGGCGCGCCGGCGCGTCCGTACGTCGTCACCGTGGCGTGGGTCGTCGGCCGGTGTGGCGGAGGGCCCGTGCCACGGGTTGGGCCGGTAGGTGAACCCCCGGTCGGTCATGCAGTCAGCGGTCAGCCGTTCCTCCGCGTCGAAGAGCCGTCGCTGCTCGGCCTCGCTGCCCTGGACTCGCGCCAGGGCGGCGCCTCTGAGGCGGGGAGTCGCGTCGCCCGAGGCGCTGGGTTGGGCATCGCAGGCCGTCACGAGAGCGAGGAGAGCGCAGGCGGTGACGGCGGCGGATCGGGACCCGGTGGGACGGTGCACGAGTGGCCCTCCTGTGGCGCGGTGTGAATGCCGGGCGGAGCGCCGGAGCGAATCATCCGCCCGGCATTCGGTACTCGATGGTGACCAAAGACGCTGCCTACCGCTCAGGCGTCAGCAGCCCCACTTGTTGCTTTCACCGTCGTCGTTGGGCCGGTGCTGGGTCCAACCCTGCCCCCGGGGCAGGCAGCCGAGCTTGCGGCCGTAGTTCTCCTCGCCGTAGAGCGCGACGGACAGGCCGGAGGTGCCGTTGTTGAAGGACGAGGAGTCCTGGTTGAAGATGTCCCACCTGGCCCAACTGGGGTTGTCGTCCTGGAACTTGTACACCGCCCCCCGGTAGCCCGCGTTCTGGTAGACGCAGTAGTACGTGGCGGTACACCCGCTCGGCGCGGCGACCGATGCCCCGGCCTCCGATGCCGTGGCACTGGCTGACGCGGGTCCGGTCAGCAACGTCCCGCCGGCGAGAACCGCCGTCGCCGCCGCGGTGAACAAAGCCCTGCTCTGGAACATGGAGTGCGACCTCCCTGCACAGTAGCGATACGGCGCCGGGTTGGCGCCGCGTGGGGGAATTCCTAGCACGAGCGGGAATTTAACGGCCACGGTCGGGCGGGAGTTGCGTAAGGGGCCGGCCATGGCCGTCCCCGATCGCCTTCCGGTCGCGAAATATTTCCCGGCCAGGCCGTACAACCCACCTCTCACCTTCACGGGAAGGAGCCTGTGATCGCGGCTCGGACGAAGCGGTTGTCTTGATACCTCGCGTGGAATCGGGAGTTCCCGCCAAAGCCGTCGCTCCGTGTTGGCTGGAACTCCTGGCCCCGATACGTGCGGCGCATATGCCGCCGTAATGGCCTCAGGCGGTTCCTTTTCTCGGTCAGGGAGTTGGGCCACCGCCCCGAGCGCCGTACACGACCTGCGAAGGACGGGAGCGACCGCATGCGCGAACCCGTCGGTACGTCGCCACCGGCAGTCGAGCTACGTCACGAAGGGGCAGGTCAGGGCGCTCCCTGGCCTGCCCCTCTCGTCCTGCTAATCCGTCGGCTCCTGTTCGTGGCCGCCATAGGGTCGCGTGATGATCTCCATGCCGTGGCCGGCCGGGTCCATGAAGTAAAGGCCGCGCCCGCCGTGATGGTGGTTGATCTCCTGGGGCTGCTTCATACGCGGATCGGCGTAGTACGCGATCCCGCCCTCCCGGATACGCCCGAAGGCCGCGTCGAACTCCTCGTCGGAGACGAGAAACGCGTAGTGCTGCGTGACGATCGACTCCGCCGGAATGGTGGCGAAGTCCAGGGTGACCCCGTTGTCGGTGGCGACCGGAATGAACGGGCCCCACTCGGTCCCGACCTCAAGTCCCAGAACGTGTGCCAGGAACTCGGCCGACTCCCGGTTGTCCCGGGCGTGGATGATGGTGTGATTCAACTCGACTGACATAGGTGGAATGCCTCCGCAAGGCAATCTCACGGGCGCCTCCATGCCTCACCCGACCGGTGACCGACACGCGATGCCGTGTCCGTGATCTTAGGCAGCGCCGCGCGGGGCGTCGAGGGTCGCACGTGGCCGTCGCGCCTGGCGGTCGTGTTCGGTGGTCAGGCTCGGTGGTCGTGTCGGGTGGCTGTGTCCGGTGGCTGTGCCTGGTGGTCGTGTCCGGTGGTTGCGCTCGGCGGAGCGGTCGGTGGTCGTGTCCGGTGACTGTGCCGGGTGACCGTGTCCGGTGGTCGCGCCCGGTGGAGCGGTCGGTGGTGGTGTCCGGTGGAGCCGCTGACGGTGACCAGGCGCCGTCGCGCCCCTCTGGGGAGCCGGGAGCCGGCGACAGGCGCACGCGCGAGCCCAACCGTACGGGGGCGGAGGGGTCTGGCGGGGGAGGTGGGCGCGCCGACAGGGCGGGCCGCACCGTTTCGTACGGCGCGCGGTGCAACCGTTTCGGTGGGGGGAGTGTCTTCCCTAGTAGCGCCACATAGGCGCATGAGATACCGCAAATCCGGCATGGGAGGGATTGTCATGCTGTACACCACACACCGCCCCCGGCGACCGGCTCTGCTCGCCGCCACCTGCGTCGCCGTCCTCGGGCTCGGACTCGGCGCCGCCGTCTCCGTGCCCGCGTCGGCGGCCCAGCGGTCGGGGTCCGACTCGACGGCCGGCCGCCAGTACGACGCGAAGGAGGTACGCCACTTCCTGAAGGGCTTCTACGGCCACCACGGCCCGAGCGCCTGGCAGCGCGAACACCTGGTGACCGAGGAGCTGAAGGAGAAGGTGGCCCAGACCCCCGACTACGACCTGCTGCTCTGCGCCCAGAACACCCCCCAGGACATCGAGATCGGCCCCGTCACCACCGCCCAGTCGGCCGGCGTGGGCTGGGCCCCGATCACCACGCACTGGGGCAAGGGCCAGGACACCCAGGTCTTCACGGCCTACGTCGGCCTCGACGCCAGCAAGCCGATGAAGCTGACCGACATCAGCTGCGAGGGGTGATCGCCTGCGGCGCGCCTCGCATGGGTGGCCCACCCCGGAGGTGGGCCACCTGCCGGTGGGGGGGTTGGGTTGGAGCTTGCGCCTTCGGGGGGCTTGCGCCTCTGATGGGGGCGCCGGCGCGGGTGAGGAGGTCCAGCCCCGCGGGTGCGGGGAGCAGTGCTTGGGCAGGACCGTGCTGTTGAAGATGCGGGGACCATCCCCGCACGCGCGGGGAGCAGCTGACGGACTGGCGGGGGCGGGACGCGGAGGCGGGACCATCCCCGCACGCGCGGGGAGCAGGTCTTGCGTACGACCAGGCAGCGGATGCCGGGGGGACCATCCCCGCACGCGCGGGGAGCAGGTCTGCGCGATCTCGATGGGGACACAGCCGTCGGGACCATCCCCGCACGCGCGGGGAGCAGAGTTGTTGAGCTGCGGGTTTATCGGGGGCGCACCCCGTTTTCTGCAACTTCTTGCGATCGCGACATAGCGCCCATTCGCGCCTTCCCCTCCGCTTGGCCCGCCGTCGGGGTCTCACGGTAGCGGCCGGGGTGGGCGGGGCGCACCGCGTGGGGGTGCTGCCTCACTGGCGTACCCCCGGGGCCGCGCGGAGCGTACGCGCGGGGGAGCGGTGCGCGTGACATCGCGTCGCTTCGGCGGGTGCGGGCTGGCATGGGTGGCCCGGTGCGGCATGTGGGGCCCGGCTGGCTCGCCGTCAGGCGCCGGCGCCTCGGGCCGCGTACGTTTGCTGTGATCAGCGCCGTATTCTCGCCGTATGACCTGGTTGCGCGCACTCAAGGAGACCGCCCGCACCGGACTGACGATCGAGCGGACCCGGCTTGAGCCGCTGGTGGCGCTGCGGGGGGCGTGCGGGGTCGCGATCGTCATCGGGCTGATTCTGTGGCTGGAGTCGCCGCCGTTGGCGGTCGCCTCCGCGTTCGGGGCGTTCGCCTCCGGCGTGGCGACCTTCCAACGGAGTTGGCGGCCCCGGCCCGTGCTCGCGCTGGCAGCCGCCGCCGGGCTCGCGGTCAGCACCTTCCTCGGGTACGTGGCCGCCGCGCATCCGCTCGCCTTCGTCATCCTGCTCGGCCTGTGGTCGCTGCTGGCCGGCATGGCGTGGGCGGTCGGGCCGGTGTCGGGGCTGGTCGCCACGCAGATGGTGGCCGTCATGCTGGTCACGGTCACACTGCCGACCTCCGTGCTCGGGGCCCTGCACCACGCCGCGCTGATCGCCTTCGGCGGGCTCGTCCAGGCCGCGCTCATCGTGCTGGTGCCCATCCGGCCGTGGGGCGCGCAGCGTGACGCGCTGGCCGACGCGTTCGCCGCCGAGGCCGACTTCGCGCGCCGGCTGCGCGAGGACCCGGTGGCGCCGTTCGACCCGCAGCCGCTGATGGACGCCCGGCACGCCTCGTCGATGACGCCCCGCCAGGCCCGCCGCCGACCACAGCAGCTCCGTGGCTACCGGGCGCTGGCCGAGCGCGTACGTCCCGTACTGGCCTCGCTGGCCGACCCGGTCATCGGCGCCCCGGCCACCGGACCGGAACGCGACCGGGTGCGTGAGCTGCTGCGGGCGGCGGGCACGGTGCTGGACGCGGTGGCGCACGCGATCCGCCGGGGGCAGCCGGTCCGGCTGCCGGTCGAGGCGATGCGCGTGCTGGAGGTGCCCGCGTCCGGCCCCATGCTGCACGGTGCCGCGCGTCGCTCCGCGCTGCGGTTGATGGCGCTGCTGGCGGAGGTGGTGGAGTCCGCCGACGAACCCCTGGAAACCGTCGAACCGGTCCGCCCCACACCCGCCAACCCCACGCCGGCCCACCCCATGTCGCCCGGCCCGGCAGCGGCCGACGCCGCAGCGGCCCCTCCCACGCCGAGCCACCCCACACCGGCCGGCGCCGGGCCGAGTCACCCCACGCGGGCCGGCGCCACAGCAACCCACCCCACGCAGGCCGGCGCCGGGCCGACCCACCCCACACCCACCGGCCCGCCGGTCACGGGCGGAACGTCGCCTTCGGGCCCGCTGACCGCCGGCGAAGAGCCCCCACCCAGCCGGGACGTCACCGCGAAGTCGCCACCAGCTCCGCCCACCACCGACGGGACGTCAGCACCCGACGCGCCCGCCACCGACGGGACGTCAGCACCCGACGCGCCCGCCACCGACGGGACGTCAGCACCTGACGCGCCCGCCGCCTCCACGATCCAGCCGCCGCCCGCGCAGGGCCCCGCCACCCCCACGATCCAGCCGCCGCCCGCGCAGGGCATCCCCACCCAGCCGCCGCCCGCGCAGGGCCCCGAGGGTGAGCCCGTCGAGCGGGCCGTCCCGCGCAACGCGCTGCTGCGGCCCACGATGCCGCGTCTGGTGCCCGTCGCGCTGCGCGCGCTGCGGCGGGAGGTGCGCTGGTCCTCGCCGGTGTTGCGGCACGCCGTGCGGTTGGCGGTGGTGGCCTGTGCGGGGTACCTGGTGGGCACGGCGCTGCCGCTGGGGCACGGGTACTGGGCGCCGATGGCCTCGGTCATGGTCATGCGGCCCGACTTCGAGCAGACGTACTCGCGTGGTGTGGCCCGGTTCGCCGGCACGCTGGTGGGGGTGGTCGCCGGTGGGGCGGTGATGGCGCTCGGGCATCCGGGGGAGTGGGTCAGCGCGGGCCTGGCCGTGGTGTGCGTGGGGCTGATGTACCTGCTGATGCGTACGGGCTTCACCGTCGCCTCGGCGTGCATCAGCGCGTACGTCGTGTTCCTGCTGGGCATCGCGGGCGAGGGCTGGTCCCAGACGGTGCAGGACCGGGTGGGGCTCACCCTGCTGGGCGGGGTGCTGGCGATGGCCGCGTACGCGCTCTTCCCCGCCTGGGAGACGCCCAAGCTGCGCGACCGGCTCGCGGACTGGCTGCTGGCCAACGGGCGGTACGCGGTGGCCGTCTTCGGTGGCCACGCGCACCCGCTGGAACGCCGGCCCCGGCACGTGCGCGACGCGCTCCTGGACGCCCGCGCGGCCCGTCTGGCCTGGGAACAGAGCGAGGCCCGCGCGCAGGCGGAGCCCGTACGCCACCGGGGCATCTCGCGTCGCTCGGCGGGCGCGGCCCAGACGGCGCTGTCCACGATGGGGCGGGTCACGATGCTCCTGGAGGCCCATCCGCCGGACCGGGCCGCGCCCGCCTCACCGGAGGCCGAGCGTTTCGCGGCGGCGTTGCGCGCCGAGCTGCCGGAGGCCGCCACGGCGGTTCGCGAACGGCAGCCGCTCGACTGGCACGAGACGCACGCGGCGCTGGTCGCGTGGCGGGCGCGCGAGGGCTCCGAGGCGCTGCCGGTGCGCTGCGCGGAACTGCTGGTGGACGCGTTGGACGAGCTGGCCGGCGCGCTCTCCCGGGGCCCCGGCGGCAGGAACCGGGCCCGCCGGCGGGAGTGAGCGCCACGGCCGTCGCAAACGGGTGACGGCCCGGGGTCAGTACCCGTGACCCCGGGCCGCGTGGGAGCCCGTGCCTCGCCCGCAGGGGCCGCCCACGTTTCCGGTGTGCCCCGCCCCGCCAAGGGGGGAGCACCGTGGCAGCGGCAGGGGTGCCGGTGCGGGCGGTCAGCCCGTACGGCGCTTGCCGCCCTTGAGCGTGGCCCGCAGGTACTCGCGGTTCATCGCGGCGATCGAGGGCAGCGGGATGCCCTTGGGGCAGGCCGTGGCGCACTCGCCGGTGTTGGTGCAGCCGCCGAAGCCCTGGGCGTCCATCGTGTCGATCATGTCCAGGACGCGGCTCTCGCGCTCGGGGGCGCCCTGCGGCAACACGTTGAGGTGGACGACCTTCGCCGAGGTGAACAGCATCGCCGAGCCGTTCGGGCAGGCCGCCACGCACGCGCCGCAGCCGATGCACTCGGCGTTCTCGAAGGCCAGGTCGGCGGCGGCCTTGGGCACCGGCGTGGCGTGCGCGTCGGGCGCGCTGCCGGTCGGGGCCGAGATGAAGCCGCCGGAGCCGATGATCCGGTCGAACGCCGAACGGTCCACCACCAGGTCCTTGACGACCGGGAACGCCGAGGCCCGCCAGGGCTCGATGTCGATCGTGTCGCCGTCGGCGAAGTGCCGCATGTGCAACTGGCAGGTGGTGGTGCGCTCGGGGCCGTGCGCCTGGCCGTTGATGACCATGCCGCACGCGCCGCAGATGCCCTCGCGACAGTCGTGGTCGAAGGCCACCGGCTCGTCGCCGCCGAGGATCAGCTCCTCGTTGAGGTGGTCGAGCATTTCGAGGAACGACATGTCCTCGCTGATGCCGTCCACCTCGTAGGTGGTCATGGCGCCCTGCTCGGCGGGGCCTTGCTGGCGCCAGATGCGCAGGGTGAGCCTCATGCGTAACTCCGCTGGGTGGGGTGGACGTACTCGAATTCCAGAGCCTCGCGGTGCAGTACCGGGGCGCTGCCGCTGCCGGTGAACTCCCAGGCGGCGGCGTAGGTGTACGACTCGTCGAGCCGCTTGGCCTCGCCGCCCTCGGTCTGGCTCTCCTCGCGGAAGTGACCGCCGCAGGACTCCTTGCGGTGCAGGGCGTCCAGGCACATCAGCTCGGCCAGCTCCAGGTAGTCCGCGATGCGGTTGGCCTTCTCCAGTGACTGGTTCAGGTCCTCGCCGCTGCCGGGCACCTTGATGCGGCGCCAGAACTCCTCGCGCAGCGAGGGGATGCGCTCCAGCGCCTTGCGCAGCCCGGTCTCGGTGCGGGCCATGCCGCACTCGTCCCACAGCAGCTCGCCGAGCTCGCGGTGGAAGGAGTCGGGGGTGCGGTCACCGTTGTTGGACAGCAGCGCGTACAGCCGGTCGGTGACCGAGGTGACCGCCTCGTGCACGGCCGGGTGGTCCTGGTCCACCTCGTCGTGCGGGTGGCGGGCCAGGTAGTCGTTGATGGTGGCCGGCAGGACGAAGTAGCCGTCGGCCAGGCCCTGCATCAGCGCGGAGGCGCCGAGCCGGTTGGCGCCGTGGTCGGAGAAGTTGGCCTCGCCGACCGCGAACAGGCCCGGCACGGTGGTCTGCAGGTCGTAGTCCACCCACAGGCCGCCCATCGTGTAGTGGATGGCCGGGTAGATGCGCATCGGCACCTCGTACGGGTTCTCCGCGGTGATCCGCTCGTACATCTCGAAGAGGTTGCCGTACTTCTCCTCCACCGCCTTGCGGCCCATCCGCGCGATGGCGTCGGCGAAGTCCAGGTAGACGCCCTGGCCGCCGGGGCCCACGCCGCGCCCCTCGTCGCACACGTTCTTCGCGGCGCGCGAGGCGATGTCGCGGGGGACCAGGTTGCCGAACGCCGGGTAGATGCGCTCCAGGTAGTAGTCCCGCTCGTCCTCGGGGATCTGTGCCGGTGGCCGCGTGTCGCCCTGTGCCTTGGGCACCCAGATCCGCCCGTCGTTGCGCAGCGACTCGCTCATCAGCGTCAGCTTCGACTGGTGGTCGCCCGAGCGCGGGATGCAGGTCGGGTGGATCTGCGTGAAGCACGGGTTGGCGAAGTACGCGCCCCGCCGGTGGGCCCGCCAGATCGCGGTGGCGTTGGAGTTCTTGGCGTTGGTCGACAGGTAGAAGACGTTGCCGTACCCGCCGGAGGCCAGCACCACCGCGTCCGCCAGGTACGTGGAGACCTTGCCGGTGATCAGGTCGCGGGCCACGATGCCCCGGGCCCGGCCGTCGATGACGATCAGGTCCAGCATCTCGGTGCGCGGGTGCATCTCGACGTGACCGGCCGCGATCTCCTTCGAGAGTGCCTGGTAGGCGCCCAGCAGCAACTGCTGGCCCGTCTGGCCACGGGCGTAGAAGGTGCGCGAGACCTGCACGCCGCCGAAGGAGCGGGTGTCGAGCAGTCCGCCGTACTCGCGGGCGAAGGGCACGCCCTGCGCCACGCACTGGTCGATGATCTCCACCGAGACCTCGGCGAGCCGGTGCACGTTGGACTCGCGGGCGCGGAAGTCGCCGCCCTTGACGGTGTCGTAGAAGAGCCGGCGCACCGAGTCGCCGTCGTTGCGGTAGTTCTTCGCCGCGTTGATCCCGCCCTGCGCGGCGATCGAGTGGGCGCGGCGCGGCGAGTCCTGGTAGCAGAACTGCACGACGTGGTAGCCCTGTTCGGCCAGCGTCGCACCCGCCGCGCCGCCGGCCAGGCCGGTGCCGACCACGATGACGGTGTACTTGCGCCGGTTGGCCGGGTTGACCAGCTTGGCCTCGAAGCGGCGGGTCTTCCACCGCTCCTCGATCGGTCCCTTCGGCGCCTTGGTGTCCACCAGCGGGACGCCCACGCCGTACGCCGTGTAGTCGGCGCCGGGGGCGCTGCCGTCGGTGGCGGAGGCGGTGCCGGACGCGGCCGTGGCCTCGGCGGCCGGCGTGTCCGGGGTCGTGTCAGCCATGTCAGTCCACCAATCCGAGCATCACGCTCACCGGGATGGAGATGAATCCGCAGGTCATCACCAGCGCCAGACCGTTCGAGAGGATCTTCAGAGCTCGGGTGCGGCGGACGCTGGCCACCCCGAGGGTCTGCGCGGCACTCCACAGCCCGTGCCGCACGTGCAGCCCGACGGCGACCATGGCGGTGATGTAGATCGTGTTGCCGTACCAGGTGCTGAAGGAGGCCACGAGGTTCTCGTACGGGTGCCCCTCCTCGGCCCGCTCGTTCACGGTCAGCGTCGTCAGGTCGAGGATGTGCCAGACGATGAACAGGGTCAGGATGATCCCGCCCCACCGCATGGTGCGGGTGGCGTAGCTCTGTTCCTTGCGCTGGTGCGCGTACTTCTGGGGGCGCGCGGCGATGTCGCGGCGGCTGAGCTGGTACGCGGTGACGCCGTGCAGGATCACGGCGGCCAGCAGCACCGGGCGCACGATCCACAGGAACCAGCCGTGGTGCAGGATCGGTTCACCGATGGTGCGCAGCCAGTGCGCGTAGCCGTTGAAGTCGTCGGCACCGAAGAAGACCTTGAGGTTGCCCGCGAGGTGCGAGACCAGGTAGCCGAGCATGATCAGGCCCGAGACGGCCATGATCGTCTTCTTGCCGACGGTCGATCGCCATACGGAGCCGATGAGGGAGGGGGGACGGGGCGTCCGAGTCGCCAGTGCCATGACACCCGACGCTAGAGACACCCCGTGCCATCAGTCCAAGACATGAAAGAGCTCGTTTGCATAGGGTCTGACTATCATCCGAGCATGCAGCTACAACAGCTTCGCTATTTCGCGGCGGTCGCCGACCTCCGGCACTTCACGCGAGCCGCCGAAGCGCTGCACGTGGCCCAGCCGTCCCTCTCGCAACAGATTCGCGCCCTGGAGCGGGAGCTGGGCGCCGACCTCTTCTACCGGGCCCGGGGCAACATCACCCTCACGGACGCCGGCGCCGCGCTCCTCCCCCTGGCCCGGCAGATCCTCGCCGACGCGGAGACCGCCCGCCGCGAGGTGCAGGAGGTGGCCCAGCTACGCCGGGGCCGGGTGCGCCTGGGCGCGCCGCCCAGCCTGTGCGCCAGCCTGGTGCCCGACGTGCTGCGCCGCTTCCACGACGAGTTCCCCGGCGTGGACCTGCTCGTGGACGAGGACGGCTCGCAGGACCTGGTGCGCACGCTCGGCGCGGGCGAACTGGACCTCGCGCTGATCATCAGCCCGCAGCCCAGCCAGGGGCCGGCGCTGGCCACCACCGAGCTGCTGCACGAGGAACTGGTGGTGGTCTCCTCGCCGCTCTCGCTGCCGCCGGCCGGCGCCCGGCCCCGGATACGGGTCGGCGACCTGCGCGGCAAGCCGCTGGCCATGTTCCGGCGCGGCTACGACCTGCGCGAGTTCACCATGGCCGCCTGCCGCGCCGCCGGCTTCGAACCCACCCTGACGGTGGAGGGCGGCGAGATGGACGCGGTGCTCGGCTTCGTGCGCGCGGGCCTGGGCGTCGCCGTCGTCCCCGGCATGGTCGCCGCCCGCTCCGGTCTGCGGATCACCCCCTTCGCCGGCACCGGCATGACCCGCACCGTCGCCGTCGCCCACCGCAAGGACGTGGCCCCACCCCGCGCCGCCCGCGAACTGCGCCGCGTCCTCCTGGAGTACCTGCGCACCGCCGACCTGGGCGACGCGGCGATGCTGGCGGGGCGCGGCGGCGGGTGAGGGGCCCGGGGGCCGGAGGGCCGGGCCCCCGGGGCGGGCGGCGCGAGGGCCGGAGGTGGGGGTGGGGGCCGGGCGGCGCGGCCCGGTACGGGTGGGCCGAGGTGCGCGCGGGCGTGCTCAGGGCCGTTGGTAGTGGGTGAGGTAGTCCGGTGGTGGCGAGACCTGGTTCTTCGCGTCCGGCTTGGGGGAGCCGTAGGTCTGTGTGACCGGCACGATTCCTGACCAGTGCTTTGTGGTGTCGCCGGGGTCCTTCGGCGGGTAATCGGCTTTTCTGGTGAGCTTGGCGCAGACCGCGCTGTCGCTGGCGTTGAGATCCAGGCGCAGTACTCCGACCGCGTCCATGGGGTTCTTGAAGAAGTCGTCCGTATGGCGAAAGTCGTCGGCGGTGAATTCCTTGGAGCGACCGGGGATGACGTGATCCAGGAGGATTCTGAGCGCCGTTTCCTTTTCGCCTCCCACGGACGCGTCGGTGACCGGCTTGAGGCTCCCGTAGATCATGACCGAGCGGTAGCTGATGCCGTGGTGGAGTGGCGTGGTCGCCGGGAGCAGGGCGTCGACCAGGGACACGGTGAGGCAGACCGGCAGCCCGTTCGGATGCTGCTTGTCCGTGGCCAGCGCGTACAGCCGGGCGGCCGGAACGTGGGGGACGACCCCCGCCGCGGTGTGCAGGTACACCTTCTCGTCCGTGAACCCGTACAGCATCGGGGTCGCGACCGGGTAGCTCTCGTGGACGTTCCCGCTCTGGCTCTGGTACTGGTACGCGACGGTACACACAAAGCCTTCGTTCAGGACCTCGTGGACGTCCTTGCGTTCGCGGCTGATGCGGTCCGCCGAGATTCTCTGCGTGTTCTTTCCGTCGACGAGGGGATATTCGTCCGACATGGCGTCTCGCTGTCCTTTCTTTCCGTTCCGGTTTCTGGTCCACTTTCGCTGGCGGGCCCATCGGAATGGCAGCCGCAAGGACCGTAGCGAGCCTTGGCGGTGCGTGTTTCACGGACACTCCAGGCGTTCATCCGGATGCGTCGTGCGTCGACCGGGCGCATGGCGGTTCGGACGGCTCGGGCCAGGTGCGCGCACCTGGCCCGTGGGCCCGACGCCCACGGCGGTGCGGCCGGCCGACGACGTACCGCTGACCCTCCCTCCACCCCCCGTTCGCCGGACCGCTCGCGCGCCGGGCGCCCCCGTGCCCGCCGCCGGCGCACGGGCGTGACCGCCACCACCCACAGGAGACGGAATTGGACACCGTGCACGCCGCCCCGACCCCGGCGGACATCGAGAAGGAACTGACCACGCTCCGACCCCAGGCGGAGAAGGACCTCCAGACCCTGGTCCGCATCGACTCGGTGTACCACCAGGACAACCTGGACAACGTCAAGCAGGCCGCCACGACATGCGCCGACCTGTTGGGCGCCGCCGGGATGGAGGTGCGGATCATCAACCCGCCCCCCGGGTCGCCGAACGGCCAACAGCCGGACGTGCCGGCGCCGATCGTCTACGCCACCCGGTCCTGCGGCGACCCGCACGCCCCCACCGTGCTGCTGTACGCGCACTACGACGTGGTGGGCGCCGACTGGGCCGGGGCGTTCGACCCGCGGCCCGTCGACGGGCGGATGACCGGCCGGGGGGCCGCCGACGACAAGTCGGGCATCATCCTGCACCTCGTCACCTGTCGCTACCTCCAGAACCACCCGGACCTGCGCGTGAACCTCAAGCTGGTGCTGGAGGGGGAGGAGGAGCAGGGCACGGAGACGCTGCCCGGGTACATGACCGCGAACCCGGACCTGTTCCGGGCGGACGTCGTCTCCCTCGCCGACGCCGGCAACGTCGCGCTCGGCAAGCCGACCCTGACCACGTCGCTGCGCGGGTTCGTGATGGCGGACGTGACGGTCAGCACCCTCGACGGGGAGGTGCACAACGGCATGTACGGCGGTCCCGCCCCGGACGCCTTCATGGCCCTCACCCACATGCTGGCCAAGCTCCACGACGAGGAGGGCAACGTCGCCGTCCCGGGGCTGAAGGAGTCGGTGTGGACGGGGCACCAGCCGGACACGGCGGAGTTCCGTGAGGCCGCCAAGGTCCGGGCGGGCGTCCCGCTGGCCGGCACCGGCTCGCTGGGCTCACGGCTGTACAGCAAGCCGTCGATCAACGTCGTCGGACTGGAGGAGGTCACCCAGGGCAGCCCGCCGCCGGACCCCAGGCCCCTGCCGCCGGTCAGGAAGTCCCGCAACATCCTCCAGCCGGCGGTACGCGCCCGACTGGGCGTGCGCCTGCCGCCCGACGAGGACCCCAAGGCCGCCTACGGCCACCTGGAGGCGTACCTCCTGCGCCCCGACGTCAACACCTGGCGGGCCGACGTCAAGGTCAGCTACGTCTCCGGCGCCCCCGGATTCGTCGCCTCGGCGGACGCCGGGCCGGGCTTCGAGGCGGCGAGGACTGCCCTGCGGACGGCGTACGCCGGCAAGGAGGTCGAGCTCGCCGGCCAGGGGGCGTCCATCCCGCTGACCAACACGCTCCAGGCCATCGAGCCGAAGGCCGCCATCCTGTTGTGGGGGTGCGAGGAGCCGACCTGCAACATCCACGGCGACCACGAGAGCGTGAGCCTGGACGAGCTCCACTCCATGACCTTCGCGCAGGTCCTGCTCCTGGTGGCGCTCGCCAGGAGCAAGGACGGCGCCTGGGGCGCCGGCGAGCAGGCGCTGACCGGCGCCGCGACCTCCTGAGCCCCGCCCGCCCGGCGCGGCGGACCACCCACTGGCACCTCCCCCCACCTCCCCGAAAGAGAAGCGATGCCCCAGCAGCACCAGGTCCACGACCTGCCTCCCGACTACGCCGAGGCGTTCGAACAGCTTCGGCCCGAGTACGACCTGAAGAAGGCGGAGGGCACCACCGAACTCGCCGCGTGGTTCCTCGGGCCACGGGGTGAGAACGGCGCGGTCTTCCAGGAGCTGGTCCTGGAGGCCCTGCGGTCCCACCTCGCGGACCGGGACACCGTCTACCCGCACGACCCGGTCTACGTCACCGAGGAGATGAAGCAGACCGACGCCTACGACCAGGCCGTCAAGCGGATGAAGGCCGACCTGGGCGAACTGCTCAGCCGGCTCACCGGGTCCGTCCCCCAGTTCAGCTACCGCCACCAGGGCCACATGCTGTGGGACCTGACGCTGCCCGGCATGGCCGGCTACTTCGCCGGGATGCTCTACAACCAGAACAACGTCGCCGCCGAGGCCTCGCCGGTCACCACCATCCTGGAACGGGAGGTGTGCGAGGACCTGTGCGCGCTGCTCGGCTACGACAGGAAGACCTCCTGGGGGCACATCACCTGCGACGGAACGGTCGCCAACCTCGAAGCGATGTGGGCGGCCCGCAACCTGAAGTACTACCCGGTGGCCCTGGCGCGGGCCGTCGAGAACGAGAGCGGGCTGGCCAAGGCACGGGACGTCCCGGTGACCGACGGCGCGGGCCAGCAGCACCGACTCCTGGACCTGACCGACTGGGCCCTGGTCAACCTGCCGATGGACGAGGTCCTGTCCCTGCCCAAAGTCATCGCCGACATGGGCGTCCCGGACGAGGCCATCGCGAAGATCAACGACTACACGGTGCAGCAACTGGGCTTCGACCGCTTCCAGCGCGAGCTGCTGGAACAGCCCCTCGGCCCGCCGGCGATCCTCGCCCCGGGGACGATGCACTACTCGTGGCCCAAGGCCGCCTCCGTGCTCGGCATCGGCCAGGACAACCTGCTCGCCGTGCGGGTGGACCGGGACGCGCACGCCGTACTCTCCCACCGGGAGGAGATCCTGGCCCGGTGCCGGACCGAGAGGCGCCCGGTCATCATGGACATCGCGGTCCTCGGCAGCACGGAACTGAGCGCCGTCGACCCGCTGGTCGGCATCCTGGACCTGCGGGACAAGTACGCCCGACACAAGGGCGTGTTCTACCCCGTGCACGTCGACGCCGCCTGGGGCGGCTACTTCGCGGCCCTCCTGCGACCCCGCCCCGGGCACCGCGAGGCCCCCACCGATCCCGTGGTACGGGCCGTGACCACGCCCTCGCTGGTGATGAGCGACTACGTCAACGAGCAGTACCGGGCCCTGCCCCGCACCGACTCGATCACCGTCGACCCGCACAAGGCCGGCTTCCTGCCCTACCCGGCGGGCGCCCTGTGCTACCGCAACCTCAGACAGCGGGAGATGGTCACCTTCTCGCTGCGCTACCTCGTCCACAGCGACCAGGACCCGAGCACCGGGCCGTACGCCATCGAGGGGTCGAAACCCGGCGCCTCCGCCGCGGGCGTCTACCTCAGCCACAAGGTCATCCGCCCCGACCAGGACGGCTACGGCCGCATCCTCGGCCAGTGCCTGTTCAACAGCAAACGGCTCTACGCCGGCATCACGACCATGAACCTGCACAACAAGGACGCCGCGGGTGTGCCCCGGTACAAGGTGGTGCCCGTCCAGTGGCTGCCCGCCGAGAAGGACCACGGCGACGTCGCCGCGCAACTGGAGACGATGTACGAGAAGATCGTCACCAGGACCAACGCCGAACTGGTCGCGGACCCGGCGGCCATGGACCTGTTCCGGACACTCGGCGCCGACCAGGTCATCATCGGCTACGCGTTCAACTTCTACGTGGACGGCGTGCTGAACACGGACGTGCGCGCGGCCAACGAGTTCAACGCCCGCGTCTACCAGGCCCTCAGCGTCAACCCCGCCACGGCCGCGAGCGCGAAGCCGTCCCCACCACCCGAGCTGGTCCTGATGTTCTCCAGCCTGACCCCGTCGATGTACGGACCGGAGTTCGTGGCCAGCTTCGCGCACCGGCTGGGCCTGAGCGTCCCCGACATCGACACGGACGTCGCGGACCTCCCCGACGTCTCCTTCCTCATCTCCACCACCATGGACCCGTGGATGAGCGACACGGCGGACGGTGACTTCACCCCGGAGATCATCAAGCACCTGGACAAGGCCGTACGGGACGCGCTGCCCTAGAGACCCGGCCGGACGGCCACCGCCACGGTGGCCGGCGCTCTCGCGCGAGCGTGAGGTGGCGACAGCGGGCGCGCGCCGCGTGCGGAACTCCGGCCAGGAGTCCCGCACGCGGCGCGCCGTACGCGCTGAGTGGGGGCGCGCTGTGGGTCGTTGTGTGCGTGCGGGGGTGGGTCAGCCGTTCATGCAGAAGGCTCGGCCGCCCATGTCCCAGCACTGGATCGCGCGGGTGGCGGTGCCGGTGTTGCCGGCCCGGTCGGTGACCGTCAGCTCGGCCGTGTAGGTCCTGGCACCAGCCGGGTAGGAGTGCTTGGCCGTGAGCCCGGTACCGGTCTTGCCGTCACCGAACTTCCACGCGTACGAGGCGATGTCACCGTCCTTGTCCGAGGACTGCCTCGCGTCGAAGTCACACACCTCGTACCAACACGAGACCGAGAACCCCGCCACCGGCGGCACCCCCACCGGCGCCCCCACCGACACCCGCCTGGACACCGAGCCCGACTTCCCACTGTCATCGGTGACTGTCAGCTTCACCTCGTAGGTGCCGGCCTTGCTGTACGTGTGGGAGGGCTTCACGCCCTTGGCGGCCGTGCCGTCGCCGAAGTCCCACACGTAACCGGCGATCGAGCCGTCCGTGTCCCGGGACGCCGACGCGTCGAACGCGCACGAGAGGTCGGCCTCCGAGCACGAGGCGGTGAACTCCGCGGTGGGGGCGCCGGGTTCGACGCTGGGAAGCTGGGTCTTGACCCAGTCGCCCATCACGCCGGTGAGTCGGCCCCAGGCGCCGTAGCTGCCGCAGCCGGTCTTGACCCAGGAGGCGACGCCGACGACGACGCCGTCCACGACCAGCGGGCCGCCGCTGTCGCCCTGGCAGATGCCGTCGTGGCCGTCCGCGTACCCCGCGCACACCATGTACGCGTCGTTGAAGCCGCCGAAGGAGCCGCAGGTGTTGCGCCCGTCCACGACGGGCAGGTCGGCCTTCTTGAGCTGGGCGTACTGGTTCTCGCCGTCGCGGGTGCGACCGTAGCCGATGGCGGTGCCGGTCCTGCCCGGCTTGGACAGGTCGCTGTCGGCCGAGGTGGCGAACTTCGCGTACTGCCCGCCCTTGACGGGGATGGTCTGCTTCGTCTGGACGACGGCCACGTCGTAGCCGGTCTGCCAGCCGTTCGGGGGCTCGTACTTGGGGTGCTGGGTGTAGGAGGCGACGTCGATCCTGACGCCGCCGTCGGGCTTGTTGAGGTCGTCGGCGCCGTAGTAGAAGGACTTGGCTCCCTCGCCGTCCTTGCAGTGCGCGGCGATCAGGATGGTCTTCGGGCCGATGACCGAGCCCGTGCACGTCTGGCCCATCGGCCGGGGCCCGCCCTCGCGGAGCGCGGCGATCAGGTACGGGTACGCGGCGACCGTGGTGCTCTCGCCGCCGATGATCCTGCTCTGCGGCCCGCTGGGCGCTGGCGCGGTGTCGGTCGGGTTGACGGCCTGGGAGCGCTGGACGGGCCCCTCCTGCGCCGCCCGCGCGCCCCCGGCGAACAGGGGCGTGAACGCGAGAGCCGCCACCGCGAGGCTGGCCGCCGTGGCCAACCGCCTGGTTCCTTTCATGCCTTCCCTTTCCAGGTAGGAGCCCGCCGTCGGGCGGGCGGCCCCCGTCCGAACGACACGCACGGCAGGGTTCGTCGAGTGCATGACAGGCTGGGAGATGGGGTGACCGTAGGGGCGGCGGCCGAGCGGAACAATCCGCGATTCGATCCGTAGGCGTACGCATCCGCGCGCGGCGGCGGGCCCACACCGCGCGTCGGCGGGGTGGCGGACCGGGGCGTGGTGCGGGTGGCCGGGGCTCGGCGGGGACGGGCCGGGCGTCGGCGGGGCCGGCCAGGGGGCTTGGTCTGGACCGTGCGGGGTGGATGTGGGGTGCGCCGCTGGTCGTGGTGCGCGGTCCCTTGCCCCGGCGGCCCGTGGAACGTAGCTTCACGTCACCGCGGTGACCGACCGGTGAGGGGCGTGCCGTACGCGAGGGCGGGTCGACGGCGGCCGGCGGACGGCTGAGCGTCCGGGCGACGGCGGCGGGTCGGGCCGGTCGGTCGACCGGGCCGGGCGTGGCGGGTCCGCACCGGGCGGCCACCCGGCCACGGCCTTCCCTCGGGCACGGAGTCCCCTCATGACCAGTTCCGTCCTACGCCGCCTCGGAGCCCCGGTCCTCGTCGGGCGCACCGGCGAGCTCCGCACGCTGCTCGACGCGCTGACCCACCCGCCCTCGGTCGCCCTCGTCGAGGGGGAGGCCGGGATCGGAAAGACCCGGCTGATCCGCGAGACGCTGGCCCAGCCGCCCCTGCGGGGCCGGCGCGTCCTGCTGGGCACCTGCCACCCGCTGCGCGAGCCCTTCCCGTACGGCCCGCTCTTCGACCTGCTGCGGCAGCTCGAAGGCCGCCTGCCCAGGGGGCTCGGCCCGGTGTGCGGCGCGCTGCGGCCCTATCTGCCCGAGCTGGCCGACGCCCTGCCGCCCGCCCTGGAACCCCTCCAGGACCACCGGGCCCGCCAGCACCGGCTGTTTCGCGCCGTGCGCGCGCTGCTGGCCTCGCTGGGCCAGGTCGTCGTGGTCGTGGAGGACCTGCACTGGGCCGACGACGGCACCCGCGACCTGGTCCGCTTCCTGGTGGACGACCCGCCGCCCGGTATGTCCACGGTGCTCAGCTACCGCCGCGAGGACCTGCCGGGCGCCGGGCTGCCGCTGGGCCGCGCCTACCGGCACCCGCCCGGCACCACCTCCGTCCTCGTCCCGCTGCGCCCGCTGGACCTCTCGGCCGTACGCGACCTCACCTCGGCCATCACCGGCGGCGCCACCGTCCCCGCCCCGCTCGCCGCCGCGCTGCACGAACGCACGGCGGGCATCCCCTTCGTCCTGGAGGAGGTCGTGCGCGGGCTGGTGGGCAGCGGTTTCCCGGCGGACTGGCACCCGGGGCGCGAGAGCCTGGACGCGATGGAGGTGCCCACACTGCTGCGCGAGGCCATGGCGGACCGGATGGCGGCCCTCTCGCCGCGCGCGGTGGCCGTGGTGCGGGCGGCGGCGGTGCTGCGCATCCCCGCCGCCGAGGACCTGATCGCCGCCGTCGCGCGCGGCGAGCCGGGTCTCCCGGCCCCCGAGGCCGCTCGCCCCGGCCCGCCGACCGGGCCCCGGGCCGTACGAGCGACGCCGCCCGGCACCGGTGCCGGCGTGCCGCCCGGCTCCGGCTCCGACGCGTCGGACGAGCCCGCCGACCACGGTCGCGTGCCCGCCGCCGGGCGGGGCGGGGCCGGGCGCCTCGCGTGCGGGGAGATCGCGCCGGACCTCGCCGAGCACCGGCCACGGGTCGCCGTGTTTCCCCGGCACGTCGGCGAGTTGGCGGCGGGTGACGGCGGGATCGCGTCGTACCTCGGTGGGCCCGAGGCCGGCCCCGGGCGGGGCGCGGAGACGGCGGTGACCGGCCCGCCCGACGGCGCGGGCGGCCCGACCGGTGGGGGCGGGGCGGGCCGTGGGGCCGACGCGGAGGACGGGATCAGGGAGGCGCTGGCGGCGGGCGTGCTCTACGACGTCGGCGACGACCGCTACGGCTTTCGCCACCCGCTCGCCCAACAGGCCGTCTACGCCTTCCTGTCGGGTGTCGACCGGCGTCGGCTGCACCGCCGCGCGATGGCCCAACTCGCCGCCGCCGAACCACCACCCCTGGTCCAACTCGCCTACCACGCGCGGCGGGCCGGCGAACTCGCCGCCTGGTTACGGCACGGCGAGGCAGCGGCCGACGCGGCCCGCGAACTCGGCGACACCGCCGTGGCCGTGGAGATCCTGGAGGGCCTGCTCTCCGACCCGCGCCTGCGCGCCGCCGACCGGGCCCGCCTCGCCACCCAGCTCAGCCGCGCCGCGGTGATCGGCCTCGCCTACCGCAGGGCGGCCGGCCTGCTGCGCCGCATCGTGCGCGACGGCGACCTCCCCGACGCCGTACGCGGCGAGATCCGGCTCAACCTGGCCCTGCTGCTCAACAACCAGGCCGGCGAGTACGAACAGGGCCGGATCGACACCGAGATCGCCGTCGGGGAACTCGGCGCGCAGCCCGCGCTCGCCGCCCGGGGCATGGCCGCGCTCGCGTTGGCGAGTTGGGGAGACCACCCGTACGCGGTGTACCAGCGGTGGATCGACCGGGCCGAGGAACTCGCCGCCGGCCAGCCGGACCCGGCCCTGCGGCTGGCCGTGCGCGGTAACCACGTCACCCTGCGCATGTCGGCCGGCGACCCCGCCGCCTGGGCCCCGGCCGCCGAACTGCTGGCCGCCGGGCACACGCACGCCGAGCGCCTCCAGGTCGCCCGGCTGGCCGGCAACCTGGCCGAGGCCACGACCTGGCTCGGGCACTACGCGCCGGCCCAGCGGTTCCGTCACCAGGGGCACCGGCTCGCCGCCGAGTGCGGCTCGCCGTGGCTCCAGGGGATCATCGACGGCACCCTGTTGCGCCTGGAGTGGAGCCTGGGCGCGTGGCAGGGGCTGGCCGACCGCGCCCGCCGCCTGCTCGACATGGTGGAGGGCGTCTCCGGCATCTCCGCCGACGCGCACCTGGTGCTCGGGCTGCTCGCCGTGGCGCGCGGCGAGTGGGACGAGGCCACCGAGGAACTGGACGCCGCCGCGCTCGGCGACCCGGCCAACGCCCCGGCCCCCGTCCTGGCCGCCGCCTCCGGCGCGATGATCCGGATCCGGGTCGCCCGGGGCGAACTGGAGGCCGGCCGCGCGGAGGCGGAACGGGCCGTGGCCCGGGTGCGCCGCAAGGGCATCTGGGTCTGGGGCGCGGATCTGATGCCGATGGCGGTGGCCGCGCTCGTCCGCGCCGGCCGGACGAATGAGGCGGACGCCCTGGTCACCGAGTACGCCGCCGGCATCGCCGGCCGCGACGCGCCGCTGGCCGACGCCGCGCTGCACGCCTGCCGGGGGACGGTGGCGTACGCGCGGGGCCACCGGGCGGCGGCGGTCGCCGCGTTCGAGGCGGCGAGCGCCCGGTACGCCGCGCTGCCCCGCCCCTACTCGGCGGCCCGCGCGGCCGAGGCGGCCCTGCGCTGCCGCCTCGGCCCGGCGCCGACACCCGTGCCGCCACCGGGCGAGACGCATACGGGTGGCGGCGTGCCCGGTACGGCGGCCCCGCCCGCCGTGGGTGGCCCGGCCGGTAGGGGCGCCGACGACCCGGGCGACGACGGTACGCCGCCGGCCGCCGGGGCCCGGGTGGCGGCGGAACTGGCCGACCTGGCCGAGCGGTTCGCCGCGCTGGGCGCCACCCGGGACGCGGCCCGCTGCCGCCGGGTCCTGCGTGGCAACGGTGTCAGCACCCCGTCGCGGCGCGGCCGGCGCGGCTACGGCGACCAACTCTCCCCCCGCGAACGGGAAGTGGCCCGCCTCGTCGCACTCGGCCACACGAACCGGGAGATCGCCGACGTGCTGTTCCTGTCCCCCCGCACGGTGGAGCAGCACGTGGCGAAGGTGCTCCGCAAACTGAACCTCACCTCCCGAGCCGAGGTCGCCACCGAAGCCCCGCCGGAGAGCTGAACCCAGGGGGGGCGCGCTGCCGCGCGGAGGCGCTGGCGGGCGGAGGCGCTGCCGCGCGGGGGCGCTGGCGGGCGGAGGCGCTGGCGGGCGGGGGCCCTGCCGCGCGGGGGCGCTGGCGGGCGGGGAGGTGGGGGTTGTGACGGGGTGGCGCTGGTGCGCGGACGTGCCGGTGCGCGGGGCGGTGGGGGCGTCGCCGTGGGGGAGGGGCGGGGGCGGTCGCCGGGGAGTCGCTGTGTGGGGGTGGGCGTGCCCGGCCGCGCGGGAGGGTGGGATACGTGGGACTACCTACCCCGTCACGGATTGTTCGCGGGTCCACGCACCAGGAAAGTAGGCGCGTCACGCGGCGTCGCGCTTCTCCCGTCAACCCCCCACGCCGGCGCCTGACCCCAGCGCCCGGCCCCTCCGCACACCGGGCCGGGCGCTGTCCCCCACAGAAGGAGCAGAGATGCCACCCACCCGCCCCGGTGGTCCGGACGAACTCCGCGCCCCGGCAGCGGAGTTCACGAGCGCAGCGACCCGGTAGGCCGGGCGCCGGGACGCGAGGGCCCAGCCGTCCGACCGGACGGCCCGTTCCTCCGACCGGTCGGTCACAGCCTCCCGTCCCAGACAGCCCCGCCTTCCGGTCGGTCGGCCGGGTCGACGCCGGGCCGTCCCGGCCCGATCCTCCGCACGCCACCCAGACGCCGCGCCGCACTCCCCGCACCAGCGGCCGGCCCGACCGGAGCGCGCCCGCCCATCCCGTGGGCCGCCCCGTCCCACATCGGCGGCCCGCTCCGTCCCGTACACGCCGCTCCCCACCGCGAGCCACGCGCCGGCCGGCCGTGCCGCCCCGCCGGCCGCACCTCCGTCGAGCCCACCCCACCCGGCAGGCCCATCCCCCCCGCCACGAGCGAGCCGGCGTACCACCCGTCGGACCGGCGGCGCCCGCCGCGACCAGCCACCACCACCGCGCACCCGCCACCCCAGCAGGCGCCGCCACCGACAGGCCAACCCCCGCCGACCAGCGGCAACCCCGCCAGGCAGCGGCACCCCCGAGGCAGGCAGCGACAACCCACCTCACCTCACGCTTCAGGGCCTTCGTCGCACACCCGGCACCCCTGAGGCAAGCGGCACCCCACCCACCAACCCACCGGGCGCGGCCCCACCCACCTACCGGCCCGCGCCCCCGGCAAGCCAGCACCACCACCACCGGGCCTCCGGCACAGCCAGTCGGCCCCCCACCCCACCAACCCGCACCCGCCACACGGGCGCGCCCCCACGACACGCCCCGTACGGCGCTCCCACACCCCCTCCGAGTCACCAACCAACCAACCAACCGGCCAACCGACCCACCCACCCACCAACCAACCGACCGACCCACCAACCCACCAACCCACCAACCCACCAACCCACCCATCCACCGCACCATCACGACGGAGAGGCACAGGCACACGAGATGCGAACCGCGAGAAGGACCTACCGCTGGGTGACGGCGAGTTGTACGGGCCTCGCCGCCGCCGCCGCGCTGGCCATGGCCGGCGCTCCCGTCCACGCCGCCCCGGGTGAGGGCGGCACGCACGCCCAGGGCCGGGTCATCAACGCCGGCGCGCCGGACGCCATCGACGGTCAGTACATCGTCGCCCTCAAGGGCGCGACGTCGCTCTCCGCCACGGCCGAGGCCCGTGTCGAGGCCGAGGCGGACCAGCTCACCGACCGGTACGGCGGCACCGCCGAGCGGATCTACAGCGCCGCGCTGCGCGGCTTCTCCGCCAGGCTCACCCCGGCCCAGGCGGGCCGGCTGGCGGCGGACCCGGCGGTGGCGTACGTCCAGCAGTCGCTGATGGTGCGCGCGACCGAGGGCGGCAGCCAGCCCAACCCGCCGTCCTGGGGCCTGGACGCCGTCGACGGCAAGCAGGACAAGACGTACACCTACCCGGGCACCGGGGCGGGTGTGACCGCGTACGTCATCGACACCGGCGCCCGCTTCTCGCACCAGACCTTCGGCGGCCGGGCCAGTTCCGGGTACGACTTCATCGACAACGACGCCGACGCGGCCGACTGCAGCGGCCACGGTACGCACGTCAGCGGCACCATCGCCGGCAAGGGGTACGGCGTGGCCAAGCAGGCCAAGGTGGTCGCCGTGCGGGTGCTCGACTGCTCGGGCAACGGGCCCGACTCGGCCACCATCGAGGGCATCGACTGGGTCATCAAGAACGGCAAGAAGCCCGGCGTCATCAACATGAGCCTCACCTCCGGCGGCGCGGGCGCCGACCCGCAGGGCATGCGGGACGCGACCAAGCGGGCCGTGCGGGCCGGGTTCCCGGCGGCGGTCGCGGCGGGCAACTCCAGCGCGGACGCCTGTGGCACCTCACCCGGCGACACCCCCGAGGCCCTGTCCGTCGGCTCCACCGACAGCAACGGCAGCCGCTCCAGCTTCTCCAACTACGGCCGCTGCCTGGACCTGTTCGCGCCCGGCGGCAACATCACCTCGGCCAGCCACAGCTCGGACACCGGCAGCGCCACCATGGGCGGCACCTCCATGGCGTCCCCGCACGCCGCCGGCGCCCTCGCCCTCTACCTGGAGACCAACCCCACCGCCGGCGCCACCCAGGCCACCGAAGCGGTGGTCGCCGCCGCCCGCGAAGGCGCCGTCACCAACCCGGGCAGCGGCTCGCCCAACAAGTTCCTCGACGTGAACAAGCTGGGCGCACCCGTGGACCCGGGCAAGCCCACGGCCGACTTCGCGGCGTCGTGCTCGGAGGTGGACCTCTCGTGTGCCTTCGACGGTTCGGCTTCCCGGGACTCCGACGGTTCGATCGCCTCGTACGCCTGGGACTTCGGTGACGGCACGTCGGGTGAGGGTGTGAAGCCCTCGCACACGTACGCCAAGGCGGGTGCGTACGAGGTCAAGCTCACCGTCACGGACAACAGTGGGAAGTCGGGCTCGGTGTCCAGGCGGGTGTCGGTGGGGGCGCCGGTGGGGGTGCCGCCGGTGGCGGGGTTCTCGGTCTCGTGTTGGTACGAGGTGTGTGACTTCGACGCGAGGCAGTCCTCGGACAAGGACGGTGACATCGCCTCGTACGCGTGGAAGTTCGGTGACGGCAAGACCGGTACCGGGCTCACGGCCAAGCACTCCTACCCGGCTGGTGCCAGGACCTACACGGCCGAGCTGACGGTCACCGACCGGGCCGGCAACACCGGCACCGCCACCCGCAAGGTCCAGTGCTGGGACATGGGCGGCCGAGCCTTCTGCATGAACGGCTGACCCACCCCCGCACGCACACAACGACCCACAGCGCGCCCCGGGCGGAGTCCGCCGACCCGCCACGGGGCGCGTCTGTCCGCCCGGCGCGCCCGGGCCGCCCGTCAGGCGGTCGGGCGAACCTGTCGTACACGGATGTCATCCACGACGTTCCTCCCCGCCCGGTGTGGAAGACGGGCGGGCGCGGGCCTCGATGCCGTCGAGCAGACGCCGCATGCCGTGGTGGACGATCGGCGTGACGTCGCCGTCCTCCGCCTCGTCGAGTCCGCTTCCGCCCACGAGCGAGCACAGGGTGGGGAACCGCTCCGGGTCCAGCCGCTCGGCCAGGACCTGGCCGTACGCGGCGGCGCCGGCGGGGTCGGGTGCGACGGACACCCTCGCCAGGTCGCGTACCGCGCTGGAGATGAACGTGGCGAGCGGAACGAGGTCCGCGCGGTCCAGGCCGGAGCGGTGGAGCGGACTCAACAGCGCCTCGAACCAGGCAAGTTCGTTCGGTCCGACCGGTGGGCCGAGCGTGGGTGTCCGTGGCATCCAGGGGTGGCGGAGGTAGCGGCCCCACAGCGCGTCCACCCACCCCTCGACCTCGGGGCGCCATGCCGTGGTCGTGGGCGGTGTCGGTGGGCTGCCGGTGGCGGCGTCGGTCATGGCCGCGAGGAGCTGGTTCTTGCTCGGGACGTGCCGGTAGAGCGCCATCGCGGTACAGCCCAGCTCGGAGGCGACGCGGTGCATCGACAGCGCGTCCAGTCCCTCGGCGTCGGCGAGGGCGACGGCCGTCCCCACGATCAGCTCGACGCTGAGCCGGGGGCGGGACGCCTCGGTGGGGTCGGGATCGGCGCGCCACAGGAGGTCTGCGACGGCGCTCAGGTCAGTCGTGCGGTTGGGGCGGCCGGTGCGATCTGCGGGCGGCATGGACCTCTCCCACGGGGCGGGTGTACGGCGTATACCAGGCCAGGTATACGCCGTACACAGGGACTCTTGTCCGGTCCGAGACCTGACGCCTCGTCCGGGCGGAGAACGCCCGACCCCCGGCCCACCGGTTCGTCTCGCCCGGGGACGGGGGCGCGGTCGGTTTTGAGTCGGCCGCGTGGGCTACCCGGCTGGCATGAGCACTGAGCAGAGTTCGGCCGGAGTGGGCGTGCACGTCTGTGGCTGCGACTGGGACGACGCGGACGCCGTGTTCCGGGTGCTGCGCGCGGCGTTCCCGGCGACCGCCGCCGACGAGTGGCCGGACGCGGGGCGGCCCGTGGACACCGAGTCCGACCGGCCCGTCGTGTGGTCGATGACCGTGGACACCCGCGAACCCGGCGACTCGGCGCCCGCCGCCCCGCTGTCGGAGCCCGTCAGCGTCGACCTCTACGGCACGGAACCCCCCACCCACCAGGTACGCGACACGTTGCGACGGCACTTCTCGGTGACGGAGGAGAAGGCCGTTCCCGGCGACCAGGAGATGGAGGTACGGATGCGGCTGGGCCCCGCGACCTGAACCCCGCCGCCCGGTGGTCGGGCCCCGCCCCGCGCGCCCTCCTTCCGCCGCGCCCCGCCGCGACGTGTCGGGCGCGGGCGGTGTCACACCCCCGTGGGGCGTGCGGTGAAGTGTGGTGTGTGGGTGGGGAACTCCACCGGCAGGGTGCCGTCGGGGCCGGGGCGCGGCGCGTACGCCGGTGGCTGGAACGTGTGCCCCTCCAGCAGGGCCGCCAGCCAGGTGGTCACCGTCAGCGGGACGAGATCGGTGCCGGCGTGCGCGTCGGTGCCCCCGCCGAACGGCACCAGCGCCGGATTGCGCGCGGCCCGCCCGTCCAGCCAGATCTCCGGCGTGTACCGGTCCGCGTACTCCTGCCGCGCGCCGGCCCGAAAACGCTGGAAGTACGGGGTGTGGACGACGAACGTGGTGCGCGCGGCGATCGGACGGCCCCGCCACCGGGTCTCCTCGGTGCTCTCCCGCAGCAGCGACGGGGTGCTCGGCCACAGCCGCGCGGTCTCCAGCGCGCACGCGCGCGTGAACGACAGCGCGCCGGGCTCCCCGCCACCCCTGGCGATCTCGGCTCGGGCCCGCGCCTCGTGGGCGGGATGCGTGGCGAGCAGCGCGAGCGTACGTGGCACGGTGGTCGCCGCCGCGTCGTACGCGAACCACCACGGCCGGAGCCGGACCACCGCGTCCGCGCTCCCGTCCGGGCCACCGTCCGCGCTCCCACCCGCGCTCCGTGTCGCCAGCGCGCCGGCCAGCGTGTCGGGTCCGGCATCGGCGGCGTGCTGACGTAGCCGACGGAGGAAGTCGTCCCGGATGTGCCGCTGGCGGGGCCGCAGCACCGACCAGTCGCCGGCGGGCCTCGGCCGGCCGAGCGGGCCGGCGAGCGCGGTGTCGTCGCGCGCCGCGTCACCGAGTACGAGCCGGCGTACCGTACGCCACCACGCCGCGTCGAAGTCGTCCCAGGTCAGCTCGCCGGTACGGGCCGTCTGCCGGAGCAGCGCGGCGGCCTCCGCGCGGACCGTGGCGACGACCACCGGGGCCAGGTGGTGGAGCGGCGACCGCGCGGCGCCCGAAGCCGTCGCGTCGAGCCGCCGCGCCTTCGCCCGCTGCGACTCCCCGGCGGTCGGGGCGCCGGGCGGCGGGAACGGGTCGGGCTCGTTCCACGTGGTGGGCGAGAAGATCGTCGGCGTCCGGTCGAGCACGGTGCGCACGTCATCGGGCGTCAACGGCAGCGCCACCGCGCGCCCACCGAAGCGCAGCAGCAGCGGCCCGTCCCCGTATGTCGCGCGCAACCGGTCCAGCGTCTCGACGGCCCGTCGACCCCAGCGCACCCGCTCACCGAGCGCCACGCCGGCCGGCCGCCGCCGGGCGGCCCCGGCGGCCACGGCGGGCAGCAACAACGAGGCGGCCACCCGCGCCGCGTCCGCCGCGCTCGCCGTCGGCAGGCCCCCCGCGACCCCCGCAGCCCCGGCAGCGACCCCGCCCCCCGCGACGGGCTCCCCGTGGCCGGGGTCACTGTGGGTGGGTTCCCGGTGCGCGGGCTCCGCCCGGCCGGGCTTGTCGTGGGTGGGTCCAGCGCCGTCGGGCTCCCTGTGAGTGGGGTCCGCGCTGCCGGGCTTGTCGTGGGTGGGTGTGTGCTGAGTGAGGTGGGTCGGGGTGGGGCCCGGCTGGGTGGGAGTCGTTGGCGCGGGTGTCGCTCGGGGTGGCGCTGTCGACGCGGAGGCCGTCGGGGCGGGTCGGGGTGGTGCGGTGGGTGTGGGCGCGGGGGAAGCGGGCGCGGGGGACGCTGGTACGGGGGAGGCCGAGGCGGCGGGTTGAGGCATACGGGGGCTCCTTCGCGGAGTGTGGGGACGGGTGCGCGGGGTCGTGTGGCGGGCGCGGGGTGGTACGCGGAATCGCGGGGCGGGTGTGGGGCCCGGGGAGAGGCAGGGGTGGGTGGTGGGAGGCGGGGCGGGCGGATGCGCGGGCTGGGGTGGTCCGGCCGTGCGTACCAGCCGCGTTGGGTACCCGGGCGGGGCCGCCGGGAACGCCCGATCTGCCGGGGTCCGCCCGATCGGCGCACAGCCCCGCCGCCCGCACGGCCCAACACGACACCGCCGCCTACGACACCGCCGCGCGTACGACACCCGCGTACGACGCCACCCCGGAGCCGCGACCCACCCCGGCCGTCACTACCCGCCACCACCGCGACCCACCTACACGGCGCCGGGCCCCCACGGAGTCAGCCTCCGCCGCGACCCCCACCCACGTACGGCCCCCGCGGACAACAACCCGCGTCACCCATCCCCACCAGACACCAGGACCGCACCCAGTGAACCCGCCCCAAGTCACCCGGCACCCCAGCGAACCCGCAGCTCAACACACCCCCCGCGCCCGACGGCCCCCGCACCCAGCCGCTCCCGCACCTGAACAGCCTCCACGCCCAGCGGGCCCCCACCACGACAGCCTCCGAGCAACAGGCCCCCATCCAGCGGACCCGGCGCCCACAGCCCCGCCCAGCAGCTTCCTGCCGGGCGGGGTGTGGGAGGGGGTGATCCGGTGTGGGGATTCGGGACGCGAGACGCGGGGAGACGGGTGGGCGAGGCGCTGGGGCGGGGTGGGTGTGCGGGCCGTGGTGGGGTGGTGTCGACTCGCTCGCGTTGCGCGGGGTGGGCTCCACAACTCCCTGGTGACCAGGGATGTTACGGCGGCGACGGGGGAGCGCCGCCCGCGTGGCGAACGGGGTTTCGGGCGGTGTCGAACGGCGGTTCGCCCGTGTCGCGCGCCCCTGGGGCGCCCCCGCGCGCCATGGCAGGGGGCGGACAGCCAGGCGGAAGGCTATTGAACAAGGGTGACGTTCCTTTGTAGTTTGCTCGCCACGCCCAGCCGGGCGGATCTGTCCACCCGCACGCCCACCCGGGCCGCCGCGGGTGGTCGCAAGGCGATGCCGCGCGCGGAGTGGCCCCGTGGACGGGGTGCCCGCAGCGCCGACGGGGGACACGAACATGCACCACCACCACGACGTCAGCGACGGCCGTGCCACGCGGCCTGACGAGCGGCACGTGTCCATGGCCCCGACCCCACGCGAGCGCTAGCGGCGCCTTCGGCGGCGTGGCGAGCCGTCTCCACGACGGCCCGCCGCACGGCGGGCGCGCTGGCCCGCGCCCCGCGACCGGCCCACCCCTGGCGCCCGCCCCCGCCGCCGACCCACCCCGTGGCCCGAACCCGCCCCACGAGTAACCCGCCTCACGAGTAACCGAATACGGAGCGCTGACGTGACCCCAGGCATACCCTCGCCGGCAGGGACGCCACCATGGCCGTGACCACCGCCCGCCGCGCGCCGGCCAACGTGCTGCCCCTGCTGCTGCGTTGTTGTAGCTGCCGGTTCGCCGCGTACTACTGGATGGGGTTCCTCGCCGGGCTCGCCGCCGTGGACCAGCTCACCGTGGCCCGAGCCGTGGGCGCGGCGCCGATGTGGCTGGCCTTCTGTGTCGGCACGGAGTCCGTCAACCGGATCGCCGACCGCGAGGCCGACATCGTCAACCGGCCCGAGCGCACCGCCCTGTGCGAGGCGATCGGCTGGCCGCGGCTGACCCGTATCGCCGTGGGCGCCTGGGTGGTCTTCGCCGCCTGGGGCGCCCTGCTGTTCGCGCTGGACCCCGAGCCCGCCTTCGCCGCGATGATCCTCGTGGACATCGCCATCGCCGTCGGCTACTCGATCGGCCCCGCGTTCAAGCGCCACCGCGTACTGGCCCTGCTCGTCCTGGTCATGCCGCTGGTGCTGCCCATGGTCACCGGCTGGGCCACGCGCCCCGACGCCGACGCGCTGACCTCGCCGGTCCTGCCGGCCGCCGCCGTGCTGGCCGCCTTCAGCCTGGGCCTGGCCGGCATCAAGGACATCACCGACGTGGCGGGCGACCGGCTGCTCGGCTACTCCAGCCTGTGGCTGACCATCGCCCGGGCCGGGCGCGGCGCGGCCGTCCACGTCCTGGTCGTCGCGCCCTTCGCCCTCGACGCGCTCTTCGTCGTGCTGCGCCTGCTGCCGGTCAGCAGCCTGGCCGTGCTGCCGTGCGTCCTGGCGTCGGCGTACGTGGTGCGCGGCGCGAACGCGGCCGAGTCGACCGAGGAGCGGTCGGTGGCGCGCGAGGTGATGCACTCGTACACCTTCCTGTTCCTGGCGGCGTACCTGCTGGCGGCGATGGCCTCGCCCGGCATGGCCGCCGTCGCCGCACTCGGCGCCGGCCACTGGCTGCTGGCGTCCCGGCGCCTGCACTGGGCGCCGGCCCTCACCCGGGCCCAGCTCCGTGGGTGGGCCGCGATCGCCGTTCCGTCATCCCGTGGGAGCACCGTTGAACGAGTCTGACATCCGGCACGCCGTGCGCGAGGTCATCGCGCGGGTCCTGGCCACCTCGCCGGAGCTGGTCCCCGGCGACGCCGACCTCTACGACGACCTCGGCGCCGACTCGCTGAACAAACTGGAGGTCATCGCGCACGTCGAGGCCCACTTCGACTGCCGGCTCACCGACGACGAGGCGGCGCTCGGCAACTCCGTGAACACCCTCGCGCGGTACGTCGGCGGCCATGTCGGCTGACGCCCCACTCCGCCCGCCGGCCCTCCCGGACACGGCCCGCGTCGTCGTGACCGGGCTCGGCGTGGTCTCCCCGCTCGGCAGCGACGTGGACCGGTTCTGGCGGCGCGTCACCTCGGGCACGGTCGCCACCGGCCCCATCCGCCGCTTCGCCACCGACGCCTACCCCGCCCACCGGGCCGCCGAGGTCGACGAACCGGAGCTCACCGCCCCGTACGACGCCGACGGCACGCTCGTCCCGCGCGCCCTGCGCTACGCCGAGCACGCCGTACGCGACGCCCTCGACTCCGCCAAGGCGCTCCACGGCACCGACCCGCGCCGCGTCGGCCTGGTCCTCGGCACCGTCATGGGCACCCGCCCGCACCTGGAGGAGCTGCGCCGCCGGGGAGCCGACACCGCCGCCGACCGCCGCTGGGACACGCCCGCACTGCTCGCCTCCTGGCCCGCGCGCCGCTTCCGACTGGGCGGCCCGCGCCATGTCGTCGCGGCCGGCTGCGCCGGCGGCAACACGGCCCTCAGCACGGCCGCCGACCTGATCACCACCGGGCAGGCGGACTGCGTACTGGCCGGCGGCGTCGACGAGTTGGCCGAGGCCGTCTTCCAGCTCTTCACCACGCTGCGGGCCGTGGAACCCGACGTGGTGCGGCCCTTCGACCGCGACCGGCGCGGCACGATGCCCTCCGAGGGCGCCGGCGTCCTCACCCTGGAGTCCCTGGCCCACGCGCGGGCCCGGGGCGCCACCGTCCTGGCCGAGCTGCGCGGCCACGCCCTGGCCGCCGACGCCCACCACATGACGGCCCCGCACCCGGCCGGCGACGCGCTGCTGCGCTGCGTGGACGCGAGCCTGCGGCGCGGCGGGCTCGGCCCCGGCGACGTCGACTACGTCAGCGCGCACGGCACCGGCACGCCGGTCAACGACGCCACCGAAGCCGCCTGCCTCGCCCGCTACTTCGGCGCCGCCGGGGCACGCCCGGCCACCTCGTCCATCAAGGGCATGCTGGGCCACGCGCAGGGTGCCGCCAGCGCCCTGGAAGCCGTGGCCTGTGTGCTCGCGATCGTCCACGGCCGGGTGCCGGGCAACCCGACGCTGCGCACCGTGGACGACCGCTGCCGCGACCTGGACCTGGTCCGTGGCCCGGCCCGGGACCTGCCGGTACGCGTCGCGCTGAGCAACGCGTTCGGCTTCGGCGGCAACACGGCCTCGGTGGTCTTCGGCGCGCCCACGGACTGACCCGCCCCGCCCGGGCGCCGGCCCCGCCCGGCTCCCACCGGCCCCGACGCCGCCCCGACCCGCCGCCCCGCACCCACGGGGCCCGCGCACCGACGCAAGACCGCGAGGAGTACGACGTGCCAACGCAGGACGCGACCTGGACGAGCCCGGTGCCGGTCACCGGTGTGGGGGCGGTGAGCGCGTCGGGGGCGACGGTCGCCGCGCTCTACGAGGACCTGCTGGCCGGCGCCCGGCGGGTCACGGTACGGGAGGTCCCGCCGGTCGCCGGCGCCCTCCCGGCCGGCCCCGCGCACCGGCCCGACCGGGACGGGGCCCGTGACGTCGCGGCGGCCCACGTCACCGCCCCCCTCACGCTCCCGCCCCACATCGACGCCCGCGTTCGCCGCACCCTCGGCCGCGACACGGCCCTGCTGCTCGCCGCGGCCCACGCGGCGCTGACCGCCACACCGGCACCCCCCTGGGTCCCCGAGCCCGGCCCGGCACCGCGGGCCGACCCGCCCGGAGCCGAGGTACCGCGAACCGCCGCCCCCCGGGCCACGGTGTCCGGGGCCGCCGCCCCCCGGGCGACGGTGTCCGGGGCCGCCGCGCCCCGGGCCGACGTGTCCCGGGGCGAGGTGGCGAAGCCCGTACCGGACTCGCCGCCGCCCCCGCCACCGGCCCCGCTGCGGGGCGCCGACCCGGCCAGGATCGGCGTCTTCACCGGCACGTCGCACGCCGGGCGCGGCGAGTACGTGGCCATCCACGACCGGGCCGGCGCCGACGCCGGCCCGGTCAACCCGGTCTGGGGCCCTCAGTCCAGCTACAACGCCCCCGGCGCCGGCCTCTCCATCCACCTCGGCCTGCGCGGCCCCAACCTCACCCTGACCTCGGGCGCGGCCGTCGGCCTCGACGCCATCGCCCTGGGCGTGCAGCACCTGCGCTCGGGCGGCTGCGACGCGGTCGTCGCCGGCGGCGTGGACTCGCTGTCGGCCGCCTGCCCACCACCCCCGGAGGGCGCCCCACCAGCGGATACGACGCCGGGGGGCATGGGGCCGTGGGGTGCGGTGCCGCAGGGCGCGGCATCGTCGGGCGCGGCACGGGCGGGCGCGAAGCCACCGCCGGGCACGGCACCGGTGATGGTCGGGCCGGGTGCGGGGAGCGGGCTCGCGGCGCCGGTCGGCGAGGGCGCGGCCGTCATCGTCCTGACCGCCCCGGGCGGCCCCGCGCGGGCCCCGGCCCTGGCCCACGTCTGCGCCACGGCCCGTGCGTACGCCGCCGAGGACCGGCCCGGGGACGGCGTGCCCCCCAACGCCGACGCCGGGGGCGCCCCGGCCCGGCCCGACCTCACCGAAGCGGGAGCCGAGGCCGTGCGCGCGGCCCTGCGGGCCGCGGGCCGCGCCGCCCACGAGCTCACTCTCGCGGTGACGACCGCCGCCCCCCACACCCCGACCGGCGTCGCCGAACACGCCGCCGTCACCGCCGTGTTCGGACCCGCGCTGCCCCGGCTGGCCGTCGCCGGAACCACGGGCACCACGGGCGGCGCCGACGGCGCGCTGGCCTTCGCGGTCGCGGTCGAGGCGCTGACCCGGGCCGCGCCCCCACCCCCGGCGACCCCCGGCCCGACCGACCCCGGCGCCCCCACCCAGACACCCGCCGCCCCGCTCGCGCTCTGCCTCGGGCTCGACCCGGACGGCGCGGCCACCGCCCTCCTCCTCGCCGGCGCCACCCCCGCCGCGACAGCCGAGGGAGCCACCCGATGAGGACGGGCCCGGACCGGCTGGTGCTGCGCGAGGGCGGGCCGTACCGCCTGGTGTGCCTGCCGTACGCGGGCGGCTCGGCCCGGTCGTTCACGCGGCTGGTGCGCCAGGTCACGGAGGACTGGACGGTCGTGGCGGCCCAGCCACCCGCCGCCCACGACCACGACACGCCGCCCGACCTGAACGAACTGGCCGACTTCTACGCCGACCTGCTCGCCACCGACCTCGGCGGACCCGGCATCGTGCTCGGGCACAGCCTGGGCGCCGTGGTGGCGCACCGGATGGCCCAGCGGCACGCGGCGCACTGGCCCGCCGACCTGCGACTGGTCCTCTCCGCCCCACCCCGCCCCGGGCCACCCGCCTACGCGCTGGCCGGCCTCGACGACCACTCGCTGCTCTCGGTGGCCCGCGCCCGGGGCATCGTGCCGCGGTTGGAGCTGCCCGACGAGCTGGTGATCCGGCTGCTGCTGCCCGGCCTGCGCCGGGACCTGGCCACGCTCGGCACCACGGGCTGGGCCCCGGAGCCGGTACGCCCCCCGGTCCACCTGCTGGGCGGCACCGACGACCCGGCCAGCCCGCCGGCCGTCCTCACCGAGCTGGCCGACCAGTTGGCGGCGCGGGGGACGCGCTGGGTGCCGGGCGGCCACCTGTTCGTGATGGACCAGCCCGAGGCCACGTACGCGGCGCTCCGCAAGATCGCGGGCTGCGCGCCGACGCACCGACGCCCCACCGGTCCGGCGGCGCCGACCTGTCCGGCGGCGGGGACCAGGGGCCCGGCGGCCCCGGCCGCCGGCGAGCCGACCACCGCCCCCGACTAGCGCGTTTCCTCCCGGAGCGGTGGGCCCGACCGGAGCGGACGGCCTCGGGCCGGGGACCGCCGGGCCGCGGGCGCCCGCCCTGGCGCCCGCCCTGGCGCCCGCGGTAAACCCGGCGACGTGGGCGATCACCTTCGGGATACTGGGCGCCCATGGATGAGGTCACCGTCGTCGTCGCCCACTCCGAGCGCGCCACGCTGCGCGTCGGCGACGTGTTCCTGAAGGTGGACGCCGATCAGGCGCGCGTCGACGCCGAGGTCGAAGCGATGTCCCGCGCGCCGGTCCCGACCCCGCGCGTCCTGTGGCGCGAGCCGCCCGTCCTCGCGCTCGCCGCGCTCCCGGGGACCACCCTGGGGCGCCTTGGCGGGGACTCGACCGGCTCGGCGGCGGCGTGGGCCGCGGCGGGCGCCGCCATCCGGACGCTGCACGACGCGCCCCCGCCACCCCTGCCGGGCCGGGCCGGGCGGAGCGCGGCGGCGCTGGCGGCGGAACTCGACGACGAGTGCGCGTCGCTCGTGGCCCACGGCCTGCTGCCCGCCGACCTGGTCACCCGTAACCGCGAGGTCGCCGAGGCCGCGCTCCGGCCGTGGACCCCGGCGTTCACCCACGGCGACCTCCAGATCGCGCACGTCTTCCTCGACGGCGCCGAGGTCACCGGCATCATCGACTGGTCCGAGGCGGGCCAGGGCGACGCCCTGTACGACCTCGCCACCTTCACGCTCGGACACGAGGAGCACCTCGACGACGTCATCGCCGGCTACGGCACCGACGTCGACCGCGACGTGATCCACGCGTGGTGGTCGCTGCGCAGCCTGCTGGCGGTTCGCTGGCTGGCGGAGCACGGCTTCGACCCCTTCGCGCCGGGCTGCGAGGTCGACGTGCTCCGGTCCCGGATGTGAGCCCGCGCGGGCCCGGGAAGCCCGCGCCGGGGCCGGCCCCGGACCGAGGCCGCCTCGCGCGCGGCGCCGTCCCGTACACCCCGCCGTACGATGGGGCCATGGCGGTCCGCGAAGAGTTCCCAGTCGCACACCCCGCGCACGAGCACACCCCGGGCGAGCAGCAACTGGGCGTCGCCTCCACGGTCTTCGCGCTGCTGGCCGACCCGACCCGGCTGCACCTGCTGTGGCTCCTCGCCCAGGGTGAGGCCGACGTCACGACCCTGACCACGGCCAGCGGCGCGGCCCGTACGGCCGTCAGCCAGCACCTGGCCAAGTTGCGCCTGGCCGGCCTGGTGCGGTCGCGCAAGGAAGGCCGGCACGCGGTGTACGCGCTGCGCGACGGACACCTGCGCCGCCTGGTGGTCGAGGCCCTGCGACACGCGGACCACCAGGTCACGGGCGCCCCCTGGCACGCGTAGCGCGCGGCCCGCCCGCGCACCGCCGCTCCCGCCGGCACCACGGGGCGCGGCCTTCCCCGGGCCGCCGCGCGGGGCCGCGAGCCCCGTATCGCGCCCGCCGCCGCTCCACGGGGCGACGTACGGTTCGTCCGCTACGCCACGGAGTGCGCGGGCAGGCGCACGCGCCCCGGACTCGGGTCAGGCGAGCGGTCGACTCGTGGACGTCGGGCAGGGGTTGGAGGAACCCTCGTTCCGTATCGGGTTGTCCATGGAGGTCACCCCTGTGTCCGCGTGCCGGCCAGCCGGCCGTACACCCACGGGTCGCCGTGGTGGTTGTGGACATCGCACCAGAAGGAGAACGTGGCGCCCTGCGCGCCGGTGGCCACCGAGGCGCACTCCGTGGCCGGGGCGCCCTTGCGGTGGTAGGCGCCCACGAAAGTGCCCCAGCCGGCCAAGGTGTTCGCGGTGGCGCGCGGGTCGCGGGGAGCCGGCGCGGCGGCAGCGGCCGTGCTCGTGCCGAGCCCCGTCCCCGCCCGTTTCCCACGCGTTCGCCGGCTCGCCCGCCGAACGGGGCCTGAACCCGAACGTGTGGGTGTCGTTCCACGCCTGGTTCACGTACCCGTCGTGCAGGTTGGACGAGCACTGGTGGATCCTTCCACTCGTGCGTCGCCAGACTTGATCTCGCCGGCCCGTTCCGTCGCGTCGAACTCGTGACCGGGCGTTGGGTACGGTCGTCGGGACCCACCCTGGCGCGCGGAGTGGGCGAGAGGAGCGGAAACCGATGCTGGGTACGGTACGCACACTGCGGCGCTATCCCGTCAAGTCGATGCTCGGCGAGGAGGTGCCCGCGAGCGACGTCACCCGCCGCGGCCTGCGGCACGACCGGGCGATCGCCCTGGTGCACCGCGAGACCGGCAGGATCGCCAGCGCCAAGAACCCGAGGCTGTGGCGCGACCTGCTCACCCTGTCCGCCACCGTGGAAGCCCCGGGGCCGGTCGGGGCCGACGGTACGCCGGTGCGCGTCACCCTCCCCGACGGCCGCACCCTGCTGGCCACGGACGAGCGGGCCGACGCGGTCCTGAGCGAGGTGCTGGGCGCCCCGGTCCGGGTGGCCCACACCCCACCGCCCGGCGCCCGGCTGGAACGCTCCAGGCCCGAGGAGGTGCTGGCGGCGGGCATCGACGCGGAGGTCGCGTACGACGAGAACGAGATCGGCACCGGGGCGCCCCTGGGCACGTTCTTCGACTTCGCCCCGATCCACCTCGTCACCACCGCCACCCTGGCCCGCATCGCGGAGTTGAGCCCACGCGGCGCCGTGGAGGCCGAGCGCTACCGGCCGAACATCATCGTGTCCCTACCCGCCGAACCACCCACGGGGCCCGGCACGTCGCCCGCCTTCCCCGAGAACGACTGGGTCGGCCGCGAACTGCACCTGGGCGAGGAACTGACCCTGCACGTCCTGTCCACCACCCCGCGCTGCGCCATCCCCACCCTGGCCCACGGCACCCTGCCGCGCGACACCCACGCCCTGCGCGTGCCCGCCGCGCACAACCGCGTCGAACCACACCCCGGCATGGACCCCCAGCCGTGCGCGGGTGTCTACGCGCGAGTGGTACGAGCGGGTCGCGTACGACAGGGCGACGCGGTGCGCCTGGGCGCACCACGTGCCGTGGACGAGACCGCCCGGCGGCGCTAGACCCGCCACCGGGCCGCCCCGCCCGCCCGGTTCAGCGCGGGCCCCCCTCGTCCCGCCACGCCTCGCCGATCAGCAGGTGGTCGGTGGTGACGCGGCGGAAGTAGTCGTGCCCGGGGTGGCGGTCGGTATGGGCCAGACACCAGGCGTCGAGCTCCTCCTGCCGCTCCACCCGGCCGGACGTGGCCCGACAGTCGACCGCCGTACAGAACGCTTCACGCGACACGGGCCCTCCGAGAGGAGCGGGGATACTCCGAGCAGCGTAGGACGCCCCACCCGCCCCCGTACGCCCGATCCACCATCACCACCCACCCGCGCCCCCGCGCCGCCACCGGGCCCGATCCGCCGCGCTCTCGGCGACCGTGGAAGGGGACCGCGCGCGACCGATCCCGAACGTCCCTCCGTGCTCCGTCATGTCACGCGTAGCGGGCGAGCAGGGCCGCGATGTACTCCTCCAGCCGGTGGGCCAGGACCTCGGGTGTCAGGTCGACGCGGCCCAGCTCGCGCCAGGGAACCGCGACCTTCTCCGCGTCCGGAGCGAAGGCCAACGCGTCCAGCAGCCGCCAGTAGAGATGGGCGGGGCCGTCAGCGGCCAGCGCCCCTCCCGTGGCGCGGTAGCGGTCGGCGAACCGCATGCCCGTGGGAACCCCGTGCAGCAGCGCCAGAGCGGTCGAGCAGTGGGCCACGTCCAGGTCGGCCGGGCCCCACGAGGTCTCCACCCAGTCGACGATCCCGCTGATCCGGAGGCCGTCATCGGTGTCGGTGAACAGGACGTTGCCGGGATGAAAGTCCCGGTGCAGAAAGCAGCCCTGGTAGGAGGGGGGCTCGCGGATGAGGTCGACCGCTCGCCGCCACAGCTCGGGCCGCTCGGTGGCCGCCGGCAGCCGCACACGCTCGGGGGTGACCCAGGGCTGGTAGACGCGCGGCCGTCGCGGCGCGTCCACCGACAACCGGTGGACGCGCACCAGTTGCCGCGCCAGGAGTTCCGCGCGCTCCTCGGCGCCCGCGTCGTCCAGGCGTACGGTCCCCGGCAGAAGGGACATCAGCAAGGAGGGGTGGTCGCAGTGCGACGCCGTCGCGTCCACCGCCGCGAGCGTGGCCGCGGGCACGTCCGTGTCACCGAGCAGGCGCAGAATGTCCGCCTCACGGGTCAGCAGGCCCTCCGCGTGCCGAACGAAGAAGGGCTTGACGAAGGACCGCAGCACGAGCGAGCGTCGACCGCCCGGCCCGCGCAGGTCCAGGCGGCGCATGTCCGACGTCCACCCACCACGCAGCCGCACCACCCGCTCGATGTGCTCCCCCTCGGACAGCTCCTTCTCCACCCAGGCGCGCGTGGCACCCCAGCGTGCGGGGTCGGGATGCGCGTCGCGGCCCTCGGTTCTCTCGTCCATACGGGGACGCTATCCGGCCAGCGGGCACGGCCCGCGGCCCGGGTTCGTCGACGGCCCCTCGACCCCGCCGGGGCGGCCGGTGCACGGCGAGGCCAGCGGCGAGGTGGGGGGCCACCCCCGCCCGCCCGATCCACCGCCACCCCCCCCGCGCCCCACGACGGCGCCCGCCCCGGCCCGCCACCGCCCCCGCGCGGTTCGCACCCTTAGCGGGTGCAGAGCAACAACCCACCCAGGCAACCGATCTCGAACGCCCCGTTGCGCTCGATCTCGGCGGTGACGATCTCCCGGGCCCTCGCGACGGTTTCCGTGAACGGCGTGTCGTGCTGGTCCGCCCACGCCCGGTACGACGCCAGATGAGCGATCACGGGTTCGGGCGTGCGCACGGTGACGGTTCCGGCAAGCTCGACCGTCTCGACGTCACCAAACGCGGCGCCGAGCAGGCCCCCCGCCTTCTCCAGGGGGAACCTGGCGCTGAGCGACATCCGCGCTGGCCCCTTCTCGACCCCGAGCACGTCACCCGCCGCACGCTCCCACAACCGGTCCAACTCGACCTTGTCGCGTTCGCTGTTCGTCGACACCACCACCCGCCCACCCGGCCTGACGACTCGGGCCAACTCGCCGATGGCGGCCGGGATGTCGTCGACGTGGTAGAGCATGTGCGTGGCGAGCGCGGCGTCAACGCCCGCCGCCGACAGAGGCAGGCGTGCGGCATCGGCCACCGCCACCGGACCAGGCACCTCGGCGAGAATCCCCGGCGACACGTCGAGACCGACGATCCGTAGGTCAGGCCGATCCCGCCGGAGGCGACGCAGGAACCCGCCGTTCCCGCACCCCACGTCCACAACGGTGCCCCGGACGTCCCGCAGTCGCTCCACGACCATGCCGGGAAGGTCGTAACGCGGCTCCTGCCACCGGTAGAGGGACTGCCGGGCGGACAGTTCCTCACCTGTCCTGTACGCGCTTCCGGCCAGCAACGCGCGATCGGTCACGGTGGCGCGCTGGCCGTGGGGCGGGCGGTTCACGTCAGCGACTCCGATCGGTCGACGGCGGACAACGCCTCAGCGGCGGCGTTCGTGACACGCTCACGAAGGTGAGCGATCCGTGTGGAGCCACGGTACTGCGGGGCGCTCAGATCGCCAGCGAGAACCCGAAGGCGGCTGACGATGCTCGCGGAGAGCGAGTCCGGCGCCGTGCCGGAGAAGGTGTTGAGCTCGGCCTCGGCACCATCCAGGTCACCGGCCAGTGTCCGGCCCCGAACGAGGTCCAGGTGGGCGGCGAGCAGGTCGAACGTCGATCGGTCGGCGTCTGGGACACTGCCGTACAGTGCCACGGACGTCTCGGCGCAGCGGATGGCCTGTCGGAGGTGACCCGAGCCTCCCAACGCGAGGTGCGTGGTGCTGGCATAGGTCGCCTGCTTCGCTGAGGGGAAGCTGAAGACACCGGCCATCCCGTCCGGAGCCCGCATGGATTCTCTCGCTCGCTCAGCGGCTGCCAGTGCGAGGACAGCGCCGTGTGTGTTTCCCGTCGCGGCAAGCGCTCGGGCCTCAAGACTCGCAAGGCGCACCCCCACGCTGCCGGTGCCGCTGAGGTGTTGCCCCTGCTGTGCGCGAAGGGCCGCACGTCGCGGGTTGCCGTTCCAGAAGGCGATCAGGGATTCGATCGACCGGACCCAAGCCAACATCTCGTTGTGGCCCGCCACCTCGGCACATGACCAGGCAGCGCGTGCGTGTGTGGCCGCTGCCTCGTACTGTCCGGCGTCGAGGCAGAGGTGGGCCGACAGGCCGCAGAGCCTGCTGGCCGTGACCAGGAGATCATGCGTGTGCCGGGGGCGCTGCCGCCCCCTCAGCAGCTCGAAGGTCTCATCGCGGAGGTCGCGAATCTCGCGATGGAGCGTGCCTGCCGGCTGGCTGACGAAATGACGTGCCAACCTCGCGGTGTCCGCGTGGAGCTGCTCGACGGTCGTTTCCGTGGCATTCAGGGCGGAGATGTAGCGAGCGAACCTCGCCGAGCGCGACGCGTCCGCCACGAGATGCTGCGTTGACGTACGGGGGACAGTCGGCTCGTTGACAGGCTTCCCCTTCGCCGTCGGCGCCTTCACGGTGTGGTCGACGCCGTCTCTGTGGCGACGACTCCGCGCATGCGCGCTGTCCAGCACGGCCCGTTCCACGGCGTAGACCTCGGCCAGAATTCCCCGGGTGCGGGCGTTCGGTAGACGTGCCTCCCGCTCGTATCGACCGATCTCCTTGCCTGTCATTCTCGGGAGCGCGCTCCCTTCGATCGTGTTGTACTCGGCGGCGACCTGGGCCTGCGTGACCGAGCCACGGGCCTTTCGCAGCCGAACGAGGAGCTCGCCGATTCCGCACTCGTCCATGTCGCTCCCCGGTCGCAGTTCGCTGTCCCCATACTGGCCCCCCTGCTGGCCCCCTCGGGGGCCCCTGACTCGAACGAGCGACTGCGGTTGCCTGGGGACATGCCGTCAAGCAGTGTGCGAACCGCCCTTGGGGCGCCGCCAACGTGGTGGTGTCCGTGCTGGGGTGTTGGCGTGCGACGGCATGTGGAGAGCTCGTCGACGCAGGCGAGTCCGGCATACGCGAAGGAGAGCCGTGCACACCGTTGAGTACGAGACGAAGATGCTCGACATCGACCCGAAGGCGATGGCCGAGCGCATCGCGCTGGCCGGCGGCGGATTTCGGGGCGAGCACCTGATGCGTCGCTATGTCTATGACACCGTTCCCCCCGTGCCGGGACGGTGGGTGCGTCTGCGCGACTCCGGCGACACCGTCACGCTGTGCGTGAAGACGATCAGCTCGGACGCGCTGGACGGTACTCGTGAGACCGAGACGACGGTCGGCTCGTTCGAGGACACGCACGCGCTGCTGGGCCTCATGGGCCTCACGCATCGCGCATATCAGGAGAACCGGCGTTCGTCCTGGTCCCTGAACGGGGTGCGGTTGGAGATCGACGCGTGGCCGCTCATCCCGCCCTACCTTGAGATCGAGGGGGACACCGAGGAGCAGGTGTGGGCTGCCGCCGAGCGCCTTGCCCTCACGCGAGAGGCTCTGACCAGCGAGAATACGACCAAGGTCTTCGCCAGGTACGGGATCGACCTCGATTCGATCAGTGAGCTCCGCTTCACCTGACCTGTTGGCGAACTGTCGGCGGGGCGTCGAGCCCCGCCGGGTAGGAGGCGGTGTTGACCACAACCGACCAGTACGACCTGCCCGTCACAGTGGTGCCGGACCGGACGCTGCGGGTGAAGATCATCGATGCCTGCGGACTCGCCTGCACCTTCTGTCACAACGAAGGCACCCCCGTGACGTCGGACAACCTCGGCCGCGAAGCCGGGCAGTTCACCGGAACACCAGGCGCCTCGGGGCGGGTCTCGATCTACCTCGCGACCAACGAAGCGAGCTTCTTGTCCGATCGTGTCGCAGCGGACTCGGACTTCGCCCTGGCCCTGGCAGCGGTACGCGGCAGTCTTCCCACGACGGAGGTTCACCTCACCGGCGGTGAGCCCACCCTCCATCCTGAGCTCCCCAAGCTCGTCCACATCGCTCGACGGCTCGGCCTCACTGTCGGCCTCACCAGCAACGGCGAGAACGGTGCGGCAGTACTGCCCGAGTGTGCCTCGGCTGGCCTCGACCGGATCAACCTGTCCGTCTTCGGCACCACCCCCGAGGAACTCGCGGCGGTCCAGACCGGGCGATCGGCCTCGCCGAAACTGGCCGCGCGCAAGCTGCGGGCCTTGGCCGCCACGATCGAGACCGCGGCTCGACACGGTGTGAAGGTCTCCGCCAACATCGTGGTCCCGGACCGGGGCCACGTGGCCCGGGTGCTTCGTGTGATCGAGGAGTACGGGCGGGCCGTGACCGTACGCATGTTGGTCAACCTCGAAGACGACGGGGCCTCGCTCGCGGCGATGCGCGAGGTGGTCAACCACCTCGGAGCAGTGCCGGTCCGTCGTGTCATCACCGCTGGCGCGTCTGACCAGCGCACCCGCTATCGGCTCCCGGACGGTCGGACGCTGTACGCCAAGAGCATCCGTGCGACCCGGCTCCCCCGCACCTGCTCTGACTGTCGGTTCAACAACGATCGGGACTGCCAGGAGGGGTACTACGGCGTCCGGATGTACCGGGCGCGAAACGGCCCGTTCATGGTCGGTGTGTGTATTCAGCGGATGGATCTGTGCCTACCGCTGGGCGAGTTCGTGATGAGTCGGCGTTGTGCCGAAGTCCGGGACTTCCGCGACGAGGAAGTTGCGCGGCTCACGAGCCTGTGTCGTCCGGCCGTCGTGCCCCGCTGAGGTGCCGCGCGCATTCGCCGGGTGCTGCGCCTGTGCCCCTCCGAACGCCCCCGCCACGCGTCCCAGGTCGTGATCGTCGCTTCGTGACGCTCGCCGCTTCGTGGGTGGGGGCGTGGTGGCTGGGGTGGGGCGGAGCATCCCCCGCACGGGCGGTCTTGGTCAGCGCGTGCGGGGGATGGTGGGTGGGCCCGGGGTGGGGCGGGGGCTAGCGGTGGGGGGTGGGGCGGCCGGTGGTCGCGCCTTCGAGGGGGACGGGGCGTTCGCCTCGGGGGCCGTGGTCGCCTCGGGAGCGGTAGCCGTCGCGGGGGCCGTAGGGGCCGTGGACGCGGCGGTTGCGGGCCCGGTAGACGACGTAGGGGCGGAAGAGGTAGCCGACGGGGGCGGTGAAGGCGTGGACGAGGCGGCTGAAGGGCCACAGGGCGAACAGGGCCATCGCGAGGACCGCGTGGACCTGGAACTGGAGCGGGGCGTCGGCCATGTGGGAGACGTCCGGGTCCAGGGTGAAGAGGCTGCGGACCCAGACGGAGACGCCGAGGCGGTAGTCGTAGTCGCTGGTGGCCGGGGTGACCATGGTGTTCATGAGGCCGGCGACCAGGGTCGCGCCCAGCACCGGGTACAGCACCCGGTCGCTGCGGGAGCTGGCCCGGCGGACGGCCTTGACGCGGGTGCGGCGCCAGACCAGGATCGCCAGCCCGCCGGTGGCCATCAGGCCGGCCACGCTGCCGGCCACCAGCGCGCCCGCGCTGTACTGGGCCTCGGTGACGTGCAGCCACTCGGTGAAGCTCTCCGGGACGAGCAGGCCCACGATGTGGCCCATGAGGATGAGCAGCAGTCCGAAGTGGAAGAGCGGCGAGCCGACGCGCAGCAGCCGGTTCTCGTGGAGCTGGCTGGAGCGGGTGGTGAAGCCGAAGCGGTCGTAGCGGTAGCGCCAGGCGGTGCCCGCGACCAGGCAGGTCAGGGTCAGGTAGGGCAACACGCCCCACAGCGTGGTGTGTAGGTGGTCCACCAGCGGGCTCCTTCGCGGCGGCGCCCCGTGCGGCGGGGCAAGGGGGTGATGAGGAGAGTGGGGGTGGTCGGGGCGGGGTGGGTCGGGGCCCGGTCAGGACGGTGGGCGGGCCGTGAAGGGTTCCAGGCCGACGCTCTCGCGGGGCGGCCCGGTGCGGGCCAGTCGGCGGGCGGCGGCGCGGTCGGCCGGGCGCGGGCCCGGCAGGGTCGCGCTGACGGCGTCCAGGACGTGCGCGTAGCGGGTGCCGCGGTCCTCCAGGGCCAGCCGCAGCAGTTCGACGCCCGCGCGGTGACCGCGCAGCAGCCGGTTGCCGGCGCGCGGGACGCGGGCGGCGAACTCCAGCATCAGCGGCAGGTAGTCGGGCAGTTCGGCCGGGTCGGGCTCCCAGCCGGCGGCGCGGTAGACCTCCCGCAGCGCGGCGAGCGCGCCGCCGCGCCGTCGGGTGTCGCCGTCGGTGTAGTACGTCATGTGCAGGGTGCGCCGGTGGGTGCGGTCGAAGACGTCGGTGTAGTGCGCGGCGGCCTCAAGGACCGGGACCCGGGCGGCCTCGGCGCAGAACCGCAGCAGCGGCCGGGCGGCCGGGTGGCGCGTCTCGCGCAGCCGCTCGGCGACCAGGTCCAGCCTCTCCAGCCAGGCCCGGTCGGGGTAGTAGAGCAGCAGCGACGCGGCCTGGTGGACGGCGGGCGCGCTCACGAGGCGGCCCCCGGTGGCGTGGCGCCCGCCGACCCGGCCCGCGTCGGGTGCCCGGCCGGCGTGGCCCGCGGGGAGCGGGCGGACGGTGTGCCCGCTCCCGCGCGTGGGGCGCTCACGCCGTGCCCTCGGGGAAGAGGCCGTCCGGGCGTCCGGTGCCGTTCCAGTTGAGGAGGTTGACCCGGCCGCGCAGGGCGAGCCCGGCGTGTTCGGGTTCGGGGCCGGCGCCGGGGGCGGCGTGGAAGGCGTCGGCCTCCATCATCCCGGGCCCGCCGTCGCCGTCCAGGCTGCACCCGGTGTCCAGGGGGCTGCCGGGCTCGGCGACGTAGCTGGTGGGGATGACGTACCGGTCCTCGTACTTGGCCACGGCCAGCAGCCGGTACATGGCCTCGATGGTCGTCGGGTCCAGGCCCACGCTGGCGGCGATGTCCGGGTCGGGCTCCTCGCCGAGGTTCTGGCGGCGCATGTGCGCGCGCATGGCGCCCAGTTTGCGCAGCGCGTCGGCCACCGGCTCCACGTCGCCGGCCGTGAACAGCTCGGCCAGGTAGGACAGCGGGATGCGCAGCGTGTCGATGGCGCCGAACAGGTTGCCCGCGTCCTCGCCGTCGTGCCCGCTCTTGGACAGCGCGTCCACGATGGGCGACAGCGGCGGCACGTACCAGACCATCGGCATGGTGCGGTACTCCGGGTGCAGCGGCAGGGCCACCCGGTACTGGCTGATCAGGGCGTGGACGGGGGAGCGGCGGGCGGCGGTGATCCAGTCGTGCGGGATGCCGGACGCCTCGGCCGCGCGGATGACCTTGGGGTCGGCGGGGTCCAGGAAGCACTCCAACTGGGCCTCGTACAGGTCCTTCTCGTCGGCCACGGCCGCCGCCTGGTCGACCCGGTCGGCGTCGTAGAGGATGACGCCCAGGTAGCGCAGCCGGCCCACGCACGTCTCGGAGCACACGGTGGGCTCGCCGGCCTCGATGCGCGGGTAGCAGAAGGTGCACTTCTCGGCCTTGCCGGAGGAGTGGTTGAAGTAGACCTTCTTGTACGGGCAGCCGCTCACGCACATCCGCCAGCCACGGCAGCGGTCCTGGTCGACCAGCACGATGCCGTCCTCTACCCGCTTGTACATCGCCCCCGACGGGCACACGGCCACGCACGAGGGGTTCAGGCAGTGCTCGCAGATGCGCGGCAGGTAGAACATGAACGCGTCCTGGTACTCCAGGCGCACGGTCTCGCTGATCCGCGCCAGCAGCGGGTCCCTGGCGGTGTGCTCGGGGCCGCCGCCCAGGTCGTCGTCCCAGTTGGGCCCGGCGGTGATCGCCATGGGGCGGCCGTCGATCTGGGAGTGCGGCGGGGCGGTGGGCACGTCGTCGCCCAGCGGCGCGTCCGTCAGGTTGGCGTAGTCGTACGTCCAGGGCTCGTAGTAGTCCTCGATGGTGGGCAGTTCGGGATTGGCGAAGATGCGCGAGAGGCGGCGCAGCCGGCCGCCCGAGCGCGGTACGAGCTTGCCGCGCTTGTTCAGCTCCCAGCCGCCGCGCCAGGTCTCCTGGTCCTCGTAGCGGCGCGGGTACCCCTGGCCGGGGCGGGTCTCGACGTTGTTGAACCAGACGTACTCGGTGCCCTGCCGGTTGGTCCACGTCTGCTTGCACGTGACCGAGCAGGTGTGGCAGCCGATGCACTTGTCGAGGTTCATGACCATGGCGACCTGGGCCATCACCCGGCCGATGGGCGCTTGTCGCGGGGGCATCAGTAGTCGACCTCCTGCGAGCGGCGGTGGATGACCGTGACCGCGTCGCGCTGGTTTCCGGTGGGGCCGTAGTAGTTGGGGGCGAAGGAGAGCTGGGCGTAGCCGCCGATGAGGTGGGTGGGCTTGATGAGCAGGCGGGTCAGGGCGTTGTGGACGCCGCCGCGCCGGCCGGTCGCCTCCGACTTGGGCACGTTCACCAGGCGTTCCTGCACGTGGTACATGAACACGGTGCCGGCCGGCATGCGGTGCGAGACGATCGCGCGGGCCACCACGACGCCGTTGGCGTTGACGGCCTCGATCCAGTCGTTGTCGGCCACGGCGATGGCCTCGGCGTCCTCGGGGCTCATCCAGATCACCGGGCCGCCCCGGGCCAGGGTCTGCATGAGCAGGTTCTCCTGGTACTCGGAGTGGATGGACCACTTCGAGTGCGGCGTCAGGTAGCGCACGGTCACCGACCGCTCCTGGCCACCGCCCTTGCGGGGGCGCTCGCCGAGCGCGGCCATGTTCAACGGCGGCCGGAAGACGGGCAGTTGCTCGCCGAACTCGGCCATCCAGGAGTGGTCGAGATAGAAGTGCTGGCGGCCGGTGAGGGTGTGCCAGGGCTTGCGGTGCTCGGTGTTGATGGTGAAGGGCGAGTAGCGGCGCTCGGGCCCCTCCTTGCCCGACCACTCGAAGCTCGCGCCGACCTGCACCGGGCGGGCCTGGGTATCGGAGAAGACGATGCGGCGATCGGCGACCGAGTGGGCCAGTTCGGTCAGCCCCGAGTCGGGGCCGACACGTTCGGCGAGCCGGTGGAAGCCCTCGGCGGCCAGCCGTCCGTTGGTGGTGCCGGACAGCGCGAGGATCGCCTCGCACATCTTGACATCGGTGTCCAGCAGCGGGCGGCCGACCGCCGCGCCTTCGGTCGCGGTGCCGCAGCGCTGGGCCAGCCACCGGCCCTCCGGCTCCGGGCGCACCGTGATGCCCTTGACGACGATGCCGTCCCGCTCGGCCAGCGGCCCGAAGGCGGCCATCTTGTCGGCGATGGCCGTGTAGTCCCGCTCCACCACGGTGACCTGCGGCATCGTCTCGCCCGGTGGCGGCGCCTCGCCGGGCGTGTCGTGCTGGAGCGCGGTGGCCACCAGGTCGTACGCGACCTCAAGGCGCCCCTTGGCCAGTTCGCTCAGCTTGCGGGCCAGGCCGTGGAAGATGTCGAAGTCGGTACGGGCCTGCCAGGGCGGGTTGATCGCGGGCGAGAAGGCGTGCACGTAGGGGTGCATGTCCGTGCTGGACAGGTCGTGCTTCTCGTACCAGGTGGCGGCCGGCAGGACCAGGTCGGCGAAGAGCGTCGTCGAGGTCATCCGGAAGTCGAGCGCCATCAGCAGGTCGAGCTTGCCGCGCGGCGCCTGGTCGTGCCAGGTGACGTCCCGGGGCCGGTTGTCGGGCGGTACCTCGTCCGCGTCCGCGTTGTCGTCGGCGCCCAGCAGGTGCCGCAGGAAGTACTCGTTGCCCTTGGCCGAGGAGCCGATCAGGTTGGCCCGCCACACGGTCAGCACCCGGGGCCAGTTCCGGGGCGCGTCCGGGTCCTGGCAGGCGAAGCCGAGCTTGCCCGTGGCGATCTGCTCGGCCGCCCAGTCGCCGGGGCTTTGGCCCGAGGCGCGGGCGGCGGCCCCCAGCTCCAGCGGGTTGCCGGCGAAGGTCGGGTAGGAGGGCATCCAGCCGCGCCGGGCCGACTCGGCCACCAGGTCCGCGGTGTGCCGCCCGGCGAACAGGCCCTGCCCGGCGGGTGAGGCCAGCGCGTCGGCCGGGGCGTTCTCGTACCGCCACTGGTCGGTGTGGGTGTACCAGTACGGGGTGCCGGCCATCTGCCGCGAGGGGCGCGCCCAGTCGGCGGCGGTGGCCATCTGCTGCCAGCCCGCGTACGGGCGCACCTTCTCCTGCCCGACGTAGTGCGCCCAGCCGCCGCCGTTGACGCCCTGGCAGCCGGTGAGCAGCAGCAGCGAGAGGAACGAGCGGTAGATGGTGTCGGAGTGGAACCAGTGGTTGGTGCCCGCGCCCATCACGATCATGGACCGGCCACGGGTCTGCTCGGCGGTGCGGGCGAACTCGCGGGCGGTGCGGATCGCCGCCCGCGCCGGCACCGAGGTGATCGTCTCCTGCCAGGCCGGCGTGCAGGGCACCGAGGCGTCCTCGTACGACAGCGGCCACTGGCCCGACTGGCCCTCGCGGCGCACCCCGTACCGGGCGAGCAGCAGGTCGAAGACGGTGGTCACCACGCGGTCGCCGATGCGGCGCACGGGCACCGCGCGGCTGAGCGAGCCGGCGTCCTCGACGTCGAAGCGCGGCAGCACCACACGGGCGGTGGGGGCCGTGCCGTCCTCGCGGTGGAAGGTCAGCCGCGGGTCCACCTCGCCCAGGTCCAGGTTCCAGCGGCCCTCGCCGGCCTTGCCCCAGCGGTCGCCCAGGGTGCCGGCCGGGACGACCACCTCGTCGGTGACCGCGTCCACCAGGACCGGCTTGTAGCGGCCCGCGCCGGGCGCGTCGCCCTCGTCCAGGCCCAGGTCGGCGGCGGTCAGGAAGCTGCCGGGGGTGTAGTCGTGGGCGCCGTGCGGGTCGAGCTCGACCAGGAACGGCAGGTCGGTGAACTGCTTGCCGTACTCGACGAAGTAGGGGACCTGGCGCTGGACGAAGAACTCGGTGAGGATCACGTGCCCCATCGCCATGGCCAGCGCCCCGTCGGTGCCCGGGTGCGGGTGCAGCCACTCGTCGGCGAACTTGGTGGCGTCCGCGTAGTCGGGCGAGACCACCACGACCTTCTGCCCCCGGTAGCGGGCCTCGGTCATGAAGTGCGCGTCCGGGGTGCGGGTCACCGGGACGTTGGAACCCCACAGCATCAGGTACGCCGCGTCCCACCAGTCACCGGACTCCGGCACGTCCGTCTGGTCGCCGAAGACCTGCGGGGAGGCCACCGGCAGGTCCGCGTACCAGTCGTAGAAGGAGAGCATCGGCGCGCCGATCAGCGCGTGGAAGCGGGCACCGACCGCGTGCGAGGCCATCGACATGGCGGGAATGGGCGAGAAGCCGGCGATCCGGTCCGGGCCGTGCTCGCGCAGGGTGTGCAGGTGGGCTGCGGCGGCGATCTCCAGCGCCTCGTCCCAACCGACGCGCACCAGGCCGCCCTTGCCACGGGCCGACTGGTAGCGGCGCCGCTTGTCGGGGTCGGTGGTGATCTCGGCCCAGGCCGCCACCGGGTCGCCCAGCCGCTGCCTGGCCTCCCGGTACAGCTCGACCAGCACGCCACGGGCGTGCGGGTAGCGCACCCGCGTGGGCGAGTAGGTGTACCAGGAAAAAGAAGCGCCGCGCGGGCATCCGCGCGGCTCGTACTCGGGTCGGTCGGGACCGGTTGTCGGATAGTCGGTCGCCTGTGTCTCCCAGGTGATCAACCCGTCCTTGACGTAGACCTTCCACGAACACGAGCCCGTGCAGTTGACGCCGTGCGTGGAGCGCACCACCTTGTCGTGCGCCCACCGCTCGCGGTACGTGGAGTCGTTGACGCTCTGGTCCGTACGGAAGATCGCGCGTGCCTGCGGGCTGACCGGCGCCTTGTGGAACATCTGCCCCATGGCCAGCAGGGCGCGTTCGGCGGCGTCAGCGGAACGCCCCACACGCAACCCGAACTTGTTCGAGGCCACGACGGGCCCCCTCTCAGCCGCTTGCCGATTGCTCAGCGCAGCGTGGCCCAGTACAGGGAGTGAGCGGAAGCGGACAGCGTCGTTCTTGACGTGACCGCTCACCGGGCTTTGCGTGCCTTTTAGAACTGATTTTGGCCGGAACCCAGCGACTTCGTTGGCACGGACGGGGTGCGACGGATGAATCGCCAGGGAAGCCCCGTCATGGCCAGGGTGACCAGCAGCCAGGCGCCGACCGCGAGCCAGGTCACCACGCCGGCCACCGGGCGCAGCGCGGCCACCTCGGCCACGCCGCCGAGCTGCCGGCTGGCCGCCGCGTACATCCCGAGCGGGAAGACGACGCACCACTGCGTGGGCTCGTACCGCACCGGCACCCGATGTCGGCAGTGCCGCCAGTATCCGGCCGCGACCAGCACCGGAAGCAGCAGCGTCGCCCAGCACCACAGCGCCAGCAGCGTGGCCAGCAGGGCCCGGCGCGGCCCGGCCGACCAGCCCAGGCCCACCACCTGCGCACCCGCCAGCACGCTGATGGCGCAGGCGCCCATGGCCACCCAGTACGCGGGCGTCAGGGCGGCCGGCGCCACCGGGTGCCGCCGCAGCCGCCAGCCGACGGCGCCCAGCACCGCCCCGTACAGCGCCACGCCCGCCACCCAGCAGCCGAGCAGGACGCCCCGGGCCCACGGGCCGCTCCACAGCGCGGCGCCGGCCACGACGACGGACTGGAGACCGACCGCGCACAGGAACCAGGTGCCGTCCGCGAGCCGCGCGGCCCCGGGGTGGCGGCGCAGCGTCCGGGCCGTACGAGCCGCGAGAACTCCCCACGCCAGGACCGCGACCAGGTACAACGCGAGGGCGAGCGCCCGCGCGCCCGCGCCCGCCAGCCGGGCCGCGAGGACCTCGGAGCCGGCGACGAACGTGAAGAACCCGAAGACCCTGGCCGGCGCGTCCGCGTCGGCGGCGACGTGCTCGCGGTAGGCCAGCAGCCGCCACGCCAGCGCCAGGGCCAGGACGGCGAACCCGGCCAGGCCGATGCCCAGCAGAGCCCAGGACAGCCGCCGCGCACCGCCGCTCGCCACCGCGCGCGACACGATGCCCGTGGCCATGACCGGGGCGAAACAGGCCGGTGCCAGTGCCCGCACCCGCCCGCTGACCTCCTGTGTCCACCTCATTCCCGCAGCGTGCCACCGCCCCCGCGCGGTCCCACCCCATCGGTTTCCCCAAGTCCCCTACGTCCCATGGGAAACCGGCCATCCGCGAGGGGCTCCGGGGGCCTCGCGAAGATGGCCGATGCTTTACCGCCACGTGGGCAACACTTGTCCTGGTCAAGGGAGTTGGGCTCGAACGGCATGCCGTGACGCGCCGGCGGACCGGCATGCGACCGGCGTACGCGGGGCGCACCTCGTACGCCCCGTACGGCCCCCGCCGTTGGACCGACGGGCCCGGCAGGGGCGCACCGCCGAGCCACGCGAGCGAGCGACCCGATCCCGTGGCACCCCACCCACCGCTCCACGACACTCCCGTGCGCCCCCGTGCGCCACCTCGGCCCCGGGGCGGATGGGGCTGCTGGGGCGCGCCCCAGGCGGCTTGATCCGAGGGTGACCCGTCTGGGTGGCGCGTGGACCGGGGCGGGCGCGCGGACGTGTGGCCACGCGGACGTGTGGGCGGGCGGGCACGGCGGATGTGCGGACGTGCGGGCGGGCTCCGGGCGGGAGGTGGCTCCCGGCGGCGCGGGCGAGGTCGCGGCCCCTTCGGGGGGTGGGAGGCGGGCGGAGGCGTCGGGCGCGCGTGGCCTCGTCCGTCGCGAGGGGTCGGGTCGGGCCGCGTGGGGGTGACGGGCCTGCTAGCTTCTACATCGTTGTAGAGATCTGCGGGCGTCGCCGAGGGCTTCTTACGGCCGCCGCGCGATAACACGAGGAGAAGTTACCGATGGCCCTGTGGGACAAGCTCAAGGAGTCCGCGTCCTCGATGCAGACCCAGTTGACGGCGAAGAAGAACGAGCTGAAGAGCGGCGCGTTCCGGGACGCCAGCATGGCGATGTGCGCCCTGGTGGCCGCCGCCGACGGCTCGGTCGACGCCTCCGAGCGGCAGCGCGTGGCCTCGCTGATCGCCACCAACGACGTGCTCCAGAACTTCCCCGCCGACGATCTGCAGCGTCGTTTCAACGAGTACCTCGACAAGCTGGCCGCCGACTTCGAGTTCGGCAAGGTGTCCGTGATCCAGGACATCGGCAAGGTCAAGAAGAAGCCGGTCGAGGCGCGCGCGGTCATCCAGATCGGCATCGTCATCGGCGGCGCGGACGGCGACTTCGACCTGACCGAGCAGGCCGTCGTCCGCGAGGTCTGCTACGCCCTGGACATCGCGCCGAACGAGTTCGACCTCTAGGCCGACCCGACCGGCCGGGCCCGTCGAGTGGGCCCGCGTCGCACGCGGCGGTGGGGGGGGGGGGGCCGCCGCGCCCCCCCCCCCCCCCCCCCCGGCGCCCCCCCCGGGGCGCGGGGGGGGCGGGCCGCGGGCGCCCCCCCCCG